>DATNFX010000089.1:0-23445 GCA_035606195.1 Pyrinomonadaceae bacterium | reverse complement strand
GTCGCATCGACAACCACTTTGGCAAAGAACTTCTCACGCGTGCCGTCCTGCATTTGTACTTCGACACCAACGGCCTGGTCGCCTTCAAAGAGCACCTGCTTCACGAGCACGCCCTGGTGCACGACAGCGCCCTGCTCGGCCGCGTGATTAATCAGTAGGTGATCGAATTCCGCGCGATTTACCTGCCACGTGACGGCGCTTTCGTGATGGACAGCCTCGAAGAAGTAGAACGGGCGCGACTCTTTGCCGGCAGGATTCGCAAACTGGACACTGTACTTCCGAACGAATGGACTTTCTCTCAATTTTTCGAGTAGTCCCAGACGTTGAAAGGTCCAATACGTGTCAGTCATCAGCGACTCGCCGATGTGATGTCGCGGAAATATTTCTTTCTCGAAAAGAATTACCTTGCGCCCCTCGCGGGACAACATGCCGGCCACGGAGCTCCCTGCGGGTCCACCACCCATTACTATGACGTCAAAAGTATTAGTATTCATGCGTAGCGTACGGTCCTAAGTTCAGGTTCAAAAAAATCAACCAGGAAATGATCTACTTGCAGAAGACCCTGACGAGTCAGCGCGACGTTGTTATTCTGACGTTGGAGCAAACTCTTTTCTTCCAATCCTTCATACACGGGACGAAACTCACTCCAAACATCGACTCCAAACTTCTTAGCGAAGTAACCGGTGTCGAGCTCTCCGGTCTTTAACTGCAAAACCATCTCGCGAATGAGTCTCTGCTTCGGCGTCAGCGAAACGGCGCGCAAGAGCGGCAGGCGATCCTCGTTAAGGATGCGCACGTACTCTTCGAAGTTGTGCGCATTTTGGAAATTGACGCCGCCAAAATGCGAAAACGACGAGACACCGATGCCAATCATGTCGCCGCCGTGCCAGAGCGCATCGCGGTAAATGAAGCGACACGTCTTCTTCTTTGTCGCCACGATGTCGGTACCCGCGATTTCGTAGTCATGTGCAACAAATTGCTCGAACGCGTAGTCGAGCCAGTGTCGCTTGGCAGTCCAACCGGCAATTGGCGATTCAATGCCCTTGTTCAAAATGTCTCGCGAGATCGTGGTGTTGTATGGCAATTCCATCTGATAGATCGTGACGGAGTCGGGCTGGAGCTCGATCGCGCGGCGCACGGCTTCGCGCCACTTATCTTCTGTTTCACCCATCATCCCAGCTATCAGATCGATGTTGACTTGCGGGAAGTCGACTTCGCGTGCCCATTGATAAGCACGATAGATCTCGGGTGACAGGTGCGCGCGACCGTTGGCTGCGAGGATCTCATCGTCGAAGTGTTCGATGCCGAGACTAAGACGCGTCACGCCGATCGCCTTGAGCGTTTCGAGTTTCGTTTTCTGCAACGTGCCGGGCTCACACTCGAAAGTGACCTCCTCCGCCTTGTCCCAACTCACGTGACGATTGAGACCCTCGACTAGATATCGCAACTGCTTGTCGCTGATGTAAGAGGGCGTGCCACCACCGAAGTACGCAAAGCGAAGCTGGCGTCCTGCAAACGCGGGCATGCGACTATAAAGCTCGTTCTCTTTGATCAGCGCGTCGAGATACGTCTCGATCTCGGAGGCGTTCTTGTCCGTGTAGACTTTGAAGTAACAAAAGTGACAGCGCTTGCGACAGAAAGGAATGTGGATGTAGAGGCCTAAGGGGTCGTCAACTCGCGGCGGCTGATTTAGCGCCTCGAGAGCTTCGGAAACAAACTCGGGCTTCCACTGGGAGAACGGCGGGTAATTCGAGACAAAATAGTTCCCTACTTCAGTTTTGGTTTGAGCAATATCTGCCGTCATGCAAACCGTCAAATTAGCATCAATGCGGGCGCTGAGCAATAATAGTGTCTATTCGGGACGAACTGTAGGGGCGGCCCTCCGTGGCCGCCCGTGGTTTTGATAAAGGTTCAAGTATCCACGGCCTCGATTTTGAGGAACTTGATCAAAGCCACGGGCGGCCACGGAGGGCCGCCCCTACAGTTCGTCCCGAGTAGACCCGATCTACTACGCGCTGATTCCAAGGTAGGTTGCGCCATCATCCCACGGCATTGTATTAAATTCCGATGCCCTCTCGACCCGGATTCAGTTTCTCGGACGCACGACACTATTTACCGTATTTTTTGATGCTCCTGGTTTTTGTGGGCGGCGTTTGGCTGGTCCTCGCCGCAGGCGCGCGTCTGCAACCAGCGAGCGGAATAGCGGTCAATCAACCCGCTCCCGCGACGTCATCCACGAGCATTCTCTGGGAAAACTTCCGGAATCCTCTCAGCATTCTCCTCACGCAGATTATCGTCATATTAATAATGGCCGGATTGTTTCGCCGGCTGTTTCGCGGGATGGGCCAACCACCCGTGATGGGCGAGATGGTCGCCGGTATTGTGCTGGGTCCATCGGTGCTCGGTTGGTTATACCCTCCGGCTTTGTCGTTTCTCTTCCCGCCCACTTCACTCGAAACGTTACGACAGCTCAGTCAAATAGGTGTCGTGCTCTTCATGTTCATTGTCGGCACCGAGGTGAATCTCAGACTCGTGCGAGAAAAAGGGACTGCGGCGGTGATGATCAGTCACGCCAGCATCATCGTGCCCTTTCTTCTTGGCACTACGCTCTCACTCTTTCTCTACCAAACACTAGCGTCTGCCGGAACCTCGTTCAGTGCCTTTGCGTTGTTTATCGGGGTTGCGATGAGCATTACGGCATTCCCGGTACTCGCTCGAATTCTTGAAGACCGCAACCTTACGCACACGACGCTCGGATCGATTGCCATCACATGTGCCGCCGTCGACGACGTGACTGCCTGGTGCATCCTCGCCCTCGTGATCGCGATTGTGAAATCAGCCGGGGTCGCGAGTGCGGCTCTGACGATCAGCCTCACATTGCTCTTTGCGTTGGTGATGATCTTTCTGGTGCGACCGCAACTCGGGCGGCTGATCAAAGACCCGGACTCTCAACAACACAGGCGCCGGTTGATTCCGCTCGTCCTGGCATTTGTTCTCGCTTGTGCACTGATTACCGAGACGATCGGCATTCACGCACTCTTCGGCGCGTTCCTCGCCGGCGTAGTAATGCCGCCTTCTACCGAATTTCGGATCTTTCTGAAAGACAAGCTCGAAGCGTTCGGGTCTCACGCCCTACTGCCGCTGTTCTTTGCGTTCACGGGACTCCGCATGCAAGTGGGTCTATTAAATGATTGGCAGGGAGGGTTGATGTGCGGGGTTATTATCCTGGTAGCAATCGCGGGCAAGCTGGGCGGCAGCATGTTGATGAGTCGCTGGACGGGCATGAGCTGGTCTCGATCGTTCTCGATTGGCGTGCTCATGAATACGAGAGGATTAGTTGAACTCGTCGTACTCAATATCGGTTATGATCTCGGAATTCTGTCGGGAAGAATTTTTGCGATGATGGTTTTAATGGCACTCGTTACGACATTTATGACTGGCCCGCTTCTGTCGCTGGTCAAGGCAAAGGAGACTCAATGATGGCAAGAAAGACGTTGTTGACAGTCGCTGCGATGATGACTCTCTCGTTGATTGCCTTCGCAGCAGCGAAACCGAATTTCAGTGGCACGTGGACGATGGATCGAGCGCGTAGCTTCGGACTTCCGAATGACATGAATCAAACACTCACGGTTGTGCAGAAAGACGATCAGCTCGAAGTTGAAACTAAGATCACCCAGCCGAACAACGACAGAACCGTGAAAGATACCTACGTACTCGACGGTAAAGAGTACGATCTCACACCGCCCGCAAAGGGAAAACGCTCAGCGGTGTGGCTACCCGGTGAGAGAGGCATTCAGGTTACGGATGTGACAATTACAGATTCGCCGCAAGGACCCGTCCAATCGCAGATTGTGAGGAAGTGGACGATGTCGGGTAGTGAGTTAGTGATTGATATGTACGTCGACAATCCGAATGTTTCGTACGAAGCCAAGCGGATCTTTATCAAGCAATAGTTTTAGCCGCGGATAAGACGGATAACAAAACCCGATCAGCGCTGATCTCTTTTAAAAATCCGTTTTATCTGTGGCTCATTTTACGGATAGATCGTAAGCCGCCATCTCATTCGAGTTGCGTACGAGCAGCCGGCCACTCGCGATCGCAGGGTAATTCCACGTCTGACCTTGCACGGCCGTGAAGCGCGCGACTTCCGTGTACTTATCGGGTGTGGCCTTAATCAGCGCCACCTCACCCTGATCGGACGTTACGATCAGGTGTCCATTGGTCAGAATGATCTGACCATATCCAAAGCGCCCTTCTTTCCACTTGCGCTCACCGGTGTTCACATCCAAACAAACCAAGATTCCCTCATCGAGACCGTAGATGTAACCGTTATGAAGAACAGAGCTATTAAACTTGTTCTTCATGTTCTTGTTCTCCCAGACCGTCGAGGCCGTGAGACTGTTTCCACTTCCCTTCACTTCAACCAGCGCGGCGCCTTTACCGTATCCTGACGAAATGAAGAAGCGATTGCGGTCGACCATGATCGGTTGCGAAACGTTGATGCCGTTATCCGTATTCCACGGATACTCCCAAAGCAGCTCGCCTTTCTCAGGCGCGAGTCCGACAACACGCGATGCACTAACGACGACGATCTGCCGTCGCCCGCCGAGATCGACCAGCATTGGTGAAACGTAAGCTTGCGTATCGTTGAGCACTCGCCACACGGGAGCTCCCGTCATCTTGTTGTAAGCAACCACCGACTTGCCGTTAGCGCCGCCGGGAAGCACGATCACTTTGTCGTCGACGATCAGCGGCGACGCAGCCATGGCCCAGGGAAGATTCCTGGCCTGGTTGTCCGAGAGAATATTCTTGCCCCAGAACACTGAGCCGGTATGTGCATCAAGACAGCGCAATTCGCCGGTTGCGCCGAGCGCATAAATGCGGCCGTTGTCCCACGTCGGAGTAGCGCGTGGGCCATCGCCGGTGGAATCGTTGAATTCGGCGTTCCATTTCTGGGTCCAGAGCTCACGACCGGTGTTGATGTCGTAAGCCGCAACCACTTCCTGGCCGCGACGCTGCTCGATCGTGTAGGCCTTTCCGTCGGCGACAACAAATGACGCGTGTCCGACGCCAACTGGTTGTTTCCAAATTTGTTTCAGTCCGCCCGATGGCCAGTTGGTTGAGACGGTTGTCTCGTCATACTTGCCATCACGTTTGGGACCACGGAAGTTTGTCCAGTAATTACTCGTGGGTGCGGGTGCTACCGGACTTGCGCCGGGCGATGCTGAGGCGCTCGGGGAAGGAGACGGACTGGGAACTGCGGCTGTCGATGCTGCGGGCTGCGCCGCCTGCTCCGCGCGATTCGACTCAACTGCCGCATAGTGAGCATCTTTCCCGCTGCTACACGCTCCACCGAACAGAGCACACCCCAGCAGCGCAATCACGATCGTTCGCTTCGTCATAAGCACATCCTTTTCAATCCGTGTAATCCGTGGCTAGAACTTGCCACGGATTAGACGGATTTTCAAGGCTTTATGTTCCAATGCAGTAGAGGTTTTTCTCGCCGCGAATGAAGATGCGTCCATCGGCGATTGCCGGTGAAGCGTAGACGGGCTCTCCAATTGAATTCGTCCCGAGAATCTCATGCTTCGGGCCCGCTTTAATAATGAACGTGTCGCCGTCTTCACTGGTCATCAGAATCTTGCCTTCAAACGCCACCGGCGACGCGGTGAAGGTTGCGGGAATCGGAATTCGTCCACCTTCATATTTAACTTCGCCTGTCTTTGCGTCGAGACACGTCAGGATTCCGCGATCGGTAGTGAGGTAAAGATAATCGCCGTACAGAATCGGCGAGGGGACGTACGCAGTTCCCTTTGCATAAGTCCACGGTACGTTTGGAGTGCCGGTGAGATCGCCACTTTGACCCAGGCGAATTGCCATCGCGACTTTTGCGGGAAAGCCCGCGACGAGAAACGCCATATCGCTGTTCGCTACAGGCGAAGGAATCGCATTACTCTCGACGCCTTTGTGACGCCAGAGCTCTGCGCCGGTTGCCGGATCGTAGGAAATCACCGACTCCGTTCCACTCGCGATCAACTCTGCGCGCTTGGCCGTACGAACAAGCAAAGGAGTCGCCCAGCTCACCTGCACTTTACGATCTTTCCTCCAGACTTCTTTGCCCGTCTTTTTATCAAGCGCGACGATGAACGAAGCTTCGCCGTTCTCTTCGTCACACTGCACAATCACGAGATTGTCGAAGAGGATCGGCGATGTGCCTGTGCCCATGCCGACTGTTCCGAGTTTTCCCAGGTCGACTTTCCATGCGAGCTTGCCGTTGAAGTCGTACGCGTAAAGTCCTTCGGTGCCGAAGAATGCATAGACGAGTTTGCCGTCGGTTGTGGGAGTGGAAGCAGCGTAAGAACTCTTGCGGTGACGATTGTCATAGGGTGTGCCTTCCCACGCCGTCGACTGCCAAAGAATCTTGCCCGACTCGCGATCGAGACAGATCACTTTGAAAGTATGTTTGTGATCGGCGCCGACGCTGTCCGGATGCAGAAACTCTTTACCGCCTTCGACAGTGTGCTTCACGGCTTTCGCTCCGGGGACCACGTCTCCTTGAACAGCAGTCGTCAAAAACACGCGGTTGCCCCACACGATCGGCGATGAATGTGAACGGCCGTCGATGGGAGTCTTCCACTTGATGTTTGTCGTCGGCGTCCATACGGCTGGAAGGTTTTTCTCGGTGGAGATTCCGGAGCCGTCCGGTCCTCGCCATTGCGGCCAGTTTCCAGCTTGCGCCTTCTCTGAGAAAACGCTGACGCCCGCCAGTATGAGAGAAATTCCGATGCTGAGAGTTAAGGCAAATCGTTTCACTGTTCTGATTCCTTTACTGTAATTCGTCAATCTATTTTCCTGTCTTACTGGTCGCGGCCGGCGCCGGCGGCTCACCAAAAGCAAAAAGATGCGAGACAGTGCGCACGATCACGAGACCATCCGAGATAGCGGGTGTCGCCATCATGACTTCACCCACAGGGTTCTTCGAGAGCAACTCATACTTCGGTCCAGTCTTCACTACAAAGACATCTCCATCCTCACTCGAGAGATATATCTTGCCGTCCGAAGCCACCGGCGATGCCGTAAAGGCGCCACCAGTTCCACCGAGACGTTCCTGGTAAACGCGTTCGCCGGTCTTCGCGTTGTAGGCAGTCAACACGCCCTGATTCGAGCAGGTGTATAGCAGATCACCGTACACGATCGGAGTGGGCATGTATGGGCCACCACGCTGTTTGCTCCACGCGATGAACTCGTTGGAATCCTTTCCATCCTTGAGCGAGAGATCTCCGTTTCCACCGGGCCGGATCGCGTAGATCGGCTGGATGGGGGCATACCCACTGGTGACGAAGATTAGATCGTGAGCCACGAACGGAGTCGGCGTCGTGATTTCTGACATCGGTCCGAGTCGCCACAACTCTTTTCCGGTTGCCGGATCGTAACCGCGGATAAACTTTGGACCCACCGTGATCAATTCAGTGCGCGTTTTGCCTTCATAGATCGTCGGCGATCCCCATGAAGGAATCTCTTCGCGTGCAGTTTTCCAGACTTGTTTTCCCGTCTTCAGATCGAAGGCGGCGATGAATGAATTCTTTTGGATGTCTGCCTGAACAAAGACAAGGTTCTTGTAGATGATCGGGGAACTGCCGTACTCCCACTGGTAATCGGCGTCGTAGAACCAACCGGCGTCTAACACACCGAGATCCGTCTTCCACTTGAGCTTGCCGTTGAGGTCGTAGGCGTAGAGACCTTCGGAACCGAAGTTAACGATCAGATACTTGCCGTCAGTGACCGGTGTGGAAGCAGCGTGGGTCGACTTCGGATGGCGTTTGATTTTGGGAATGCCTTCATAGGCAACTCGTTCCCAGAGTATCTTGCCGGTCGCTTTGTCGAGCGCATAGACCTTCCACGTATGTTTAGGGTCGTCTTTCACGGGCGCGACGTCACCGAAGAGCCCGAAGCGAGTTTCATCTTTGCCGGCGCTGACTGCGGTCACCACAAATACCTTGTTGCCCCACACGACGGGACTTGCGTGCGAGAGTCCCGGGATCGCAGTTTTCCAACGGACGTTCTGTGAAGTTGCAGCGTCAAACTTCACGGGTTTCGCGAGACCTTCGGTAACACCGGTCGCACCTGGGCCACGGAACTGCGGCCAGTTCTGTGCGTGTGCAATACCAACCGCACTCATCAAAACAGTGAACGATACTAACAGTCGTTTCATAAGTTCGATCCTCGATTAATCTATGCGCTTCATTTGTGTTGTGGTGTCGCCCTGCTTGAGAGCCATGCCGGTGACCTTCCCCGCTTCGACGTTGAAGATTACCTTTATCCCGCCGAAAGCTATCGGTCGAAACGTCGTACTGTCCAACGGCATCATTTTTTGTGGCTGGCGTGTAAAACCTCCAACCATCAACTTACCATCCTGCACAGTAACCGTAGCCTCCGGACCAGGATCGCCTTTGTACTTGCCCGCGTACGACTGGAGCGTTGCCGCGTCGACCTGTATCGGTGGCTTAGCGCCCGCCTTCGTCAACATCTCGGAAATCGCCGCGTTCTTTGCTTCCGTCGCGGTTACGAGAGCGACTGTCAGGGTCTCAGGCGTGACACCACCTCGGTCGAGCGCAACCTTCACCAATTCTTCATTGCCCTGTTGAGTGCCGGTCACTAACACATCGTCGACATCTTCAGCGCTCTTCTCCAGGATTAGTTTCACGACGGCAACGTGTTTGCCGTCGAGCGCCCACGACATCGCCGTGGCCTGGTAGAAAGTGTCTTTTACTTTTACGTCAGCGCCACGATCGAGCAGAATCTTCGCAACGTCAGCATTCCCACGCTCGGCAGCTTTGAATAGCGCGGTCGCGCCGTAACGGAACTTCGCATTCACGTCGGCGCCCTTGTCCAACGCCGCAGTGACACCCGCAGCATCACCCTTACGAACAGCTTCGAAGAGTTGATCGTTCAGTTCCTGTTTCGAGGTCTGGGTGGTTTGCGGGACCAGCAGAGCGATAATCGAAAAGAGGAAGATCTTATGTAGCAGCATGATTTCTCCTCGCGCTGAAGAACAACGCCGAACGCGTTCGCTAATTTCAGCCCCGGGTTGGAGCAGGCGACAACCCTGGGATTACAAATAAGAATGACGACCCAACCCTGAAAGGGTTCGCCGCAAGAGGAACCCTTTCAGGGTTCAATGCTTTCTTTTGAAACGATCCCAGGGTTGTCGCTGGCGCTCCAACCCTGGGCTAAAGTTAGCCAACGCCTTCGGCGTTATTCAAAAAGCGTTGACGATCCAAAAGCACTAATCAAATCAGCCCGGATTAACGGATGAGACAGAACCTGATAGAATCTCGAAAAATTGTGTAACGCAGCAACGTGAGCGTACGTATTGTACATCGTTAAGGTTGCTAGCGCGCAGATACTTCTTAACTCCTGAACAGGTTTTTTGCGGACTCGGAAACGCTGTTATCCATTATTAGTGACGGGCCTCCAAAATGACTACCTTAATCTCCATTTTTTTGAACCTTTGTCTTGGTTTGTCGATCATTGCCGCCAGTGATTGGGCCGAATCGCGCGGTCCAGCTCGCGACGGCATCTCGACCGAAAAAAATCTTCCCGTGAAGTGGTCACCAACCGGTGAGAACCTTCTGTGGAAAGCTCCTTACGGTGGTCGCTCCGGACCGATCGTTGTGGGAGATCGCATCTACCTCCAGAACACTGCCGGTTCAGGCGAGACCGAGCAGGAGCGCATCATGTGCTTCAATGCCGACACAGGTAAGCTTCTCTGGGAGCATCGGTTCAACGTCTACTTGAGCGACGTACCACCACACCGCGTCGGCTGGGCTTCTCCGGCCGGTGACCCCGCAACTGGAAACGTCTACGTCTTCGGCGTGGGTGGAACCCTGATCGGGTTGAACCGCGATGGAAAAGTTCTGTGGGAACGATCACTCGGCGAAGACTTCGGATTACTGACGACGCACGGCGGGCGTACCGTATCGCCGATCGTTGATGGCGATCTCGTGATCGTGAGCGCCGTCACTTTCCAGTGGGGCCAGCATGGACGTGGCGCGCATCGTTTCATGGCATTCGACAAGAAGACCGGAGAGACTGCGTGGGTAAGTGCTCCCGGTGGCCGTCCGTACGACACCACCTATGCGCCTCCAATCATCGTCAACGTGAACGGAACGCGGCTGCTCATTCAGGGAGCGAGCGATGGCGTGGTCCATGCGATCAAGGCACAGACAGGCGAGCCTGTTTGGAAGTACGAAATCAGCAAGCGCGGCCTGAACACCGGAGTGGTCGTTTACAACAACACGGCAATCCTTACTCACAGTGAAGAGAATCTCGATTCGAGCGAAATGGGGATGATGGTCGCCGTGGATGCGACGGCCACCGGTCCGATCAAGAAAGAACAGGTTAAGTGGGTTACGTATGGCTGGCAGGGCGGCTTTTCTTCCCCAGTGCTCGACGGCGATCGGATGTACCAGATCGACAACAGCGCAAACATCGCAGCCTTTGATGTAAACACCGGCAAGCAGCTCTGGATTAAAACTCTGGGAACGATTCAGAAGGCATCTCCAGTTTTAGCTGACGGCAAGTTGTATGTTGGTACTGAGAATGGAAAGTTTTTCATTCTCAAACCGTCCGCCACCGGATGTGAGATTCTCGATGAGGAGCAATTAGGAACAGTAGCACTGCCTGACAAGGTGATCGGATCAGCAGCAGTTGCAAACGGCCGAGTCTACTTCGCGACTGAATCCACACTCTACGCAATCGGTAAGAAAGGAACTCACGCGTCATCACATAGCACAGCATCGGCTGTCGGAACTCCAGTCAGTTCGAATCCGCCCACCTGGGTTCAGGTAGTCCCCACCGAGTTGATGCTCAAACCCGGCGACAAGGTGAATTTCCGCGTGCGATTATTTGACGCGCAGGGGAACTTTATTCGTGAAGAACCGTCGGCGACGTGGTCACTCGAACAGTTAAAAGGAACAGTTGAGAATGGTCACTTTACTGCCGGCAACGAGTCAGTCGCGCAGGCTGGTTTGGTGAAAGCCACTGTGGGCAACATAAGCGGAACTGCAAGTGTACGTGTTTTCCCGCCATTGCCGTGGAGTGAAACGTTCGATTCGTACGACCTTAACGCAGCGCCGCCATCGTGGGTGAGCATGGCATTGAAGTTTGGCGTGCGCGACTTGAACGGCAATAAAGTGCTCGCGAAACTGACTGAGGGCTCATCGCTGCTGACCCGCTCACGCGCGTACATAGGACCATCAGACTGGTCCAACTACACCGTAGAGGGTGATGTTTATGCAACGCAGAAGCGCCGGCAGCAAGGTGACGCAGGTGTGATTGCTCAACGTTATGTGCTGACTCTTTACGGCAACAGCCAGATGCTGCATATCGAGCCGTGGCAGCCTGAAATCAAGCGCACACAGAGTGTTCCCTACGCTTGGAAGCCCGACACCTGGTACCGTCTCAAACTACAAGTAGAGAATCTGCCGGACGGCAAGACTCGTGCTCGCGGCAAAGCATGGCCGGCTAACGAACCCGAGCCCTCTGCATGGATGGTCGAACGCATCGACCCGATTCCTAATCGCCAGGGAGCACCGGGAATATTCGGCAACGGCCTCTCTGATGTTTATTTCGACAACATAAAGGTGTACGCAAACAAATGAGATTCATAAAAGTTAAATCCAACGCACTCATCAAACGCCCGGCTGTTGTATTCGGCACACTGCTCCTGCTGACTGCCGCGGCTGCGTACTGCTTTACGCCGTCGACGAGAGCTACCGGTGGCGCTTCGGGAGACTGGCCTATGTGGGGTGGTTCACCGGATCGGAACATGGTCTCGGACATGAAGGGACTGCCTACCAGTTGGGACGTCAAGACAAAGAAAAATGTGAAGTGGGTAGCGCAGCTCGGTTCGCAAAGCTACGGCAACGCAGTCGTCTCTGGTGGAATAGTTTTCGTGGGCACCAACAACGAAGGACTGCGCGATCCGAAGATCACCGGCGATAAAGGCGTGTTGATGGCGTTTCGTGAATCGGATGGCCAGTTCATGTGGCAGATGGTCCACGACAAGCTGGCCGCCGGACGTGTGAACGACTGGCCATATCAGGGAGTCGCTTCGTCACCATTAGTCGACGGCGATCGTGTTTACTACGTTTCGAATCGCGCCGAGTTGATGTGTCTCGATACACAGGGCTTTCGCGACAAAGAAAACGATGGTCCCTACACGGAGGAAAAGCTGACCGGCGAAACCAATGCCGACATCGTTTGGAAGTTTGACATGATTGAGGAAGTAGGCTCGCTGCCGCATAACCTCGCGAACTCGTCTCCGGTCATGTATGGCGATCTGATCTTTATCAGCACGTCCAACGGCCAGGATGAGAGTCACGTTAATATTCCTTCGCCGAAGGCGCCCGCGATCATCGCCGTCAATAAAAAGACCGGAAAACTGGTTTGGGAAGACAACTCGGTCTTTGACAAGATTCTGCATGGCCAGTGGTCGTCGCCGACGGTGGGAACAATCGGCGGCGTGGTCCAGGTGATTCACGGACAGGGCGACGGCTGGATCCGCGGCTACGAAGCGTTAACGGGCAAGAAGCTTTGGGAGTTTGACACGAATCCAAAAGATTCAGTCTGGCCCAAAACGCGGAATGAGCTGATCAGCACTCCGGTCGTGTATCAGGACCGCGTCTATATCTCAAACGGACAGGATCCCGAACACGGTGAAGGTGTCGGTCACATGTACTGCATCGATGCCACAAAGCGTGGCGATATCACGCAGAGCGGTTTGGTCTGGCACTTCGACAAGATTCGTCGCTCGATTTCGACACCGGCAATCAAGGACGGGCTGGTTTACCAGGCTGACTTCAGCGGCTTCCTGCACTGTCTCGATGCGAAGACGGGACAAGAGTACTGGAATCACGATCTCTTCGCCGCGGTTTGGGGATCGCCCGTACTGATCGACGGCAAGATCTACCTCGGTGACGAAGATGGCGACGTGGTAATCATGCAGGAAGGAAAGGTGAAGAAAGTGCTCAGCGAAATCAATATGGGCAGTTCGGTTTATTCGAGCGCTGTGCCGGCAAACGGGACACTTTTCATTTCCAATCGCAATCAACTTTTCGCATTGTCGGAAGCAGCCGCAGGCAAGCCCGCCACGGCGAAAAACTAAATCAGCCACAAAGAGGCACAAAAAGCACAGAAGATTTTATTTAAGAATCGGATTTCATTTTGTGCTTTTTGTGCCTCTTTGTGGCTAAAAATTTTCTGCTTATTTGTGGCTAATGAAGGAGTTTGATTTTCAATCTCGAACACGGGTGGTTTTTGGCCCCGGTGTGATTGAGCGGCTAGGCGAGTTGGCGCGTGAGTTGAACTTCAAACGCACGCTGCTCGTCGCTGATCATGGCATGGTTGCTTCTGGCCACGTCGATGAAGCAGTGAGACCTTTGGAGAAGGCTGGAGTCGAGGTCGTTCGCTTCCACGATTTCGAAGTCAATCCAGACACACGCATGGTTGAAAATGGGACCGCGTTTGTGTCGCCTTTGAATGTCGACTCGATCATCGGTCTCGGCGGCGGAAGTTCGATGGACTGCGCAAAGGGTATTAACTTTTTACTGACCAACGGCGGACGCATGGCTGACTATCGCGGTTACGGCAAGGCCACGAAGCCCATGTTGCCGATGATCGCGATCCCAACTACAGCGGGCACGGGAAGTGAAGCACAGAGCTACGCCTTGATCTCCGATGCGGAAACCCACGCGAAGATGGCATGCGGCGATCCGAAGGCAGCTTTTCGCGTTGCCGTTCTCGATCCTGCTTTAACAATTTCACAGCCGCGGAGCATCACCGCTACTTCCGGTTACGATGCGATTGCACACGCCGTCGAAACGTACGTCACGTTGAGACGCAACCCTCTTTCTGAGCTTTTCTCACGTGAAGCGTGGCGGCTGCTCGAACCAAACTACGAACGCGTGCTGACCCAGCCGGACAACATCTCAGCGCGAGGCGCGATGCAGTTGGGCGCTTTCTATGCCGGTATTGCCATCGAGAATTCGATGCTCGGCGCGACGCATGCTTGCGCAAATCCACTGACCGCTCGTTACGGAACGGCACACGGCGCTGCGATAGCGATGTTGTTGCCAACGGTGGTTCGGTGGAATGCGAAAGCAGGAATTGACTATATGCAGCCTGGAGAAGATCTGGCGCGACGACTTGAAGAGTTGGCGGAAGCTGGTGGGTTGCGCACTAAGCTGCGCAGTGCGGGCATCGACGAAAGTGAATTACCTGCGCTGGCGGCTGACGCTGCTGAGCAATGGACCGGCACGTTCAACCCCAGGCCACTTGATATAAACGGAGCGATTGAGATTTACCAATGCGCGTATTAAAGATTTTGGTTTTGGTCCTTTTCTTTGCGATTTCAGTTACGGCCCAGCAGTCGCCTGCCGATAACTGGTCACAGTTTCGCGGTAATCCCTCGCTGACGGGAGTGTCTCAATCAAACGTTCCCGCATCGCTCAAACTACAATGGACTTATGAAGCGGGCGACTCGATCGAATCCTCGGCAGCAATTGTCGGCGGTACGGTCTTCGTCGGTTCGCAAGCGGGCGAACTCGTCGCGCTTAGTCTTGAAAACGGGTCAGTCTACTGGAAGTTCAAAACCGGAGATCCGATCGGCGAGTCGTCACCAGCCTATGGCAACGGCGTAGTCTACATTGGAGATTTGGGTGGGTGGCTGAATGCCGTAAACGCTTCCAACGGTAAAAAGCTATGGGCCTTCAAAGCCAACGGCGAGATCAAATCATCGCCGGTCGTGTTTGGCGATCGCGTTTTGATTGGTTCCTACGACGAGTATCTCTATTGCCTCAACACGCGCGACGGTTCCGTCGCCTGGAAATTTAAAACGAACGGCCCGGTGCACTCGACTCCCGGTATCGCCGACGGCGTCGCATTCATCGCCGGTTGTGACGAACTGTTTCGCGCGATTCGAATTTCGACCGGCAAAGAGGTATTCAACGTTTCGTCAGGAGCGTACACAGGCGCTTCGCCTGCCTTGCTTGATGGCTCCGCGTTCTACGGCACGTTTGATAACGAAGTCCTCGAGGTTAACCTGGCGGAACGCAAAATCGCGTGGCGTTATGAACACCCGCAACGAAAGTTTCCGTTTTACTCGTCGGCAGCGGTTACGAGCACGCGCATCGTTATTGGCGGGCGCGACAAGCTCGTGCATGGTTTGACGATGGATGGTAAAGCCGCCTGGACGTTTGCGACACGCGCTCGGGTTGAGTCTTCACCCGCGATCGCAGGTGGACGCGTATTCGTTGGTTCTAATGATGGGCGATTTTATGTGTTGGGTCTCAACGATGGAGCCAAGCAGTGGGAATTCAATGCCGGTGCGCCACTCTCAGCCTCACCCGCGATTGCGAACGGACGCATCGTGATTGGCTCGCAGGACGGGCGCCTTTATTGCTTCGGCTAAATCCATCCACAGATTACACAGATAAATAATCTGCGTAATCTGTGGATAGCTTACTTCAAAACAGCAACGACCTCGATTTCAACGCGCGCATCACGCGGCAAGCGCGCAACCTGCACGCATGTTCGCGCCGGCGGGTCGCCTTTGAACTTCTTCGGGTAAAGCTCATTCAACTTGTTGTAGTCATTCATGTCCGCCAGAAACACCGTCGCCTTGATCACGTGATCGATGTCGCTGCCTGACGCTTCAAGCACTGCCGTCAGATTCTTAAAAACCTGGTCGAGCTGCGCTTCGAACCCTTCGGGAAGCTGGCTTGTCTTTGGGTCGATGCCGATCTGGCCCGAAGTGTAGACAAGATCGCCGGTAACGATCGCCGGAGAGAAGATGCCGTTCGGACTTCCCGTCTTGACTGCCCGTCGCTTTCCGGTTTGACCATTCACATACGTCGCGAGCATAGCGATAGCACCGAAAGCCAGTAGCGCTTTCATCATAATCATCGACCTCCAAAATACTTTGCCAACGTACTCGACGCAGGCTTACTCGTGGCGAGCGACACGACAATCATCAACAACGCCGAACCGATCACCATCGGTACGACCGGCATAAATCCAAAGACAGCAGTTCCACCCGGCGTGCGTGATAAAACTTCGATGCCTCCCGGCGCCCAAAGGATTGTTGCTGGTCCAGGCGCAGGCGCAGGGACAATTGACTGCAAAACCGCAACCGCAACGACCGTCGCCGCGGTCCAAACAGTCACAGCCAATGCGCCCCACTTCGTGCTTCCCTTCCAGAACAACGCGGCGATCAATAGAGGCGACAGCGCTGCATAACCCGAGAAGGCATACTGAATCGCGAGCTCAAAGATCGTTTCCGGCGCGCGCAAAGCGACGATGTATGCGAAGAGCGTTATGAGAACGATGAAAATGCGTCCGGTTTGCACTTGCACTTGTTCACCGAAACGCGTTTTTCCGCCGTAGAAGGCGAAGACGTCCTCCGTGAACATAGTAGATAGAGCGAGAATCTGCGAGTCACTTGCCATCACTGCCGCCATGATGCCCGCGCCCAACAACCCTGCCAGCCAGAGTGGCGCGTAATGTTTGAGCAGCAGCATGATCACATCGTCGCCCGCCGACTTCTCGCGTAATTCATCACGCTGCTCGGGCGTCATGGTCTTACCCTGCGTCGCCAGCACTCTTCTCGCTTCCTGCTTTTGCCGGATCTCCGGAACGTCGGTAACGCGATTCGCCATCACGCCGAGGAACACGCATGGCAACCAGATCGCCAGGATGCAAATGGGGTAGAAGATGACTGTCTTCTTAAACTGGGCCATCTTGCGCGCCGTCAAACAGAAGATCAGGATGTGTGGAAACGCGATTGCAGAGAGCGGAATGAACGTGTAGCTGAAAAAGTAGTAGGGTGAAATACGTTCGCGTGTGAGCAGCGACGCCATCGGCGAATTCTGTATTGCGTTTGCAGCAGTACTAAACCCGCCCATACCAACGCCTATCACGATCAGCGCAACCGCTCCGAACAAAAGGAAGAGTACCGTCTGAAACGTATTGACCCATGCGGTGCCGCGCATGCCGCCAAAGAACACATAGCTCATGACGACCATCGCGACGATCGCGCCGCCAAACCAGTACGGGACAACACCGTCGCTGATCGTGTAGAGCGTTGTACCGCCGCCCATGATGCCGATGATGATGTAAGGAACCAGCAACACAGCCTGGATAACGAAGATCGCCGTCCCGATGTGACTGCACTCCCAGCGGTCTCGGAACATCTGCACGGGCGTCATAAAACCGTACCTTTTGCCGAGTGCCCAGACGCGCGTGCCGATCAGGAAGATCGTCAGCGGAATCACGAGTCCGGACGACGACGCCATGAGACCGAAAGTCACGATGCCGTTTGTGAACGCGTGTCCTGACGAACCGAGAATCGCGAACGCAGTCATGTTCGTTCCAAACAGCGAGAACAGAAACACGAATGGACCAAGCGAGCGGCTGGCGAGAAAGTAGTCTTCAGCTTCTTCTTTTCCCTTGGCGCGGCGGAAAGCGAAGATGCCAATGTAGAGAACGGTCGCGAGATAAAGGAAAACGACGATTGCGGGGATCAAGCGCTCCGGTCCTCCCTGGTATTTGCGTCTTCAACTTCTTCTTCAAGGTGTGACGGCCAGGCATAAGTCACCAGCAGCCACATCAGCAGCGCCGCAGCCACTGAAAAGCATCCCTGATAAAAGAGTCCAATCGGAATGAAACCAAAAACCAGGCGAGAGCTTCGCCAGAACCAGATGTCCTGATGAAGCACGTAGAGCACGACGACGGCAAGCACAAGCAGGATGTTTTTCACAGGAGGCGAGAAAGTATCAAGCGGCTCAAGGGAGTGTCAAGCATTCACCAATCAGCTTTCACCAATCAGTTGTTTTGCTTGCGTTGCTGCGCGTTGGTTGGACAACGTAGCTGCCTATCCTCTTTCTTTGGTTCGTAGGTAACGATTTCTACTTGTTCACATCCGTTTTCAAGTTGTGTCTGAACCATAACACCGTCATCGTGGTTCTCATAAAACGCCCAATTTCGGATGCTCGGATCTGGGATTCGCTTGTATTTGCGCAGATCAAGTTGAAGATCTCGAAGTAAAATGATTGCTTTGGGATAAACTCTGATTTGAAGGACGGTCCCGACTGGCACATTCCATTGCCCAATTTCGCTTGCCTTACAAGGACCGTCGGCATACCACACGTGAACCTTTTCAGCTTGCGTGTCGTAGATGAATGTTTTGCCAACAGAATTCTTTGCAGATCCGAGAAGCTTTTCTACCTCCTGACGCGTTGACTGTAGTGGCGTTAATCCGGACCAAGAGTTCGTTTGCGGTGTGATGGCGGTCGGGACGACATTTTGAAAAGGCCTCAGAGAGGACCAATGCGGAATGGGAGTGAAGCCTTTGCATGACCTTCTCGCGAAGCATCCTACGCCCTTATAAGTAGAGTAGCTCTGGGAGAGTGAACTCTTGATTGTCGAGAAGTTGTGTTCTTTCGAGGATCGGCGCTCACCTATTGAGTCTACCGACGTGGATCTAAGTGGGACAATTCCCAGAACACTTTCGCCAAAGAGCGTAAGCGCAATGAGCAGTACTAGTCCTGCGAGTTTATAGTTAACGAGTACGATCCTCATTTGCTGACCTCACAATATATTCGTTCAATGTTGTGGAAGTAGCTACTGTACCCACCGTCATATCGATCAGTAATATCTCCCGTGTACGCCAGATCGAAAACGGTGCTCTGTGGTCGTAGCGGGTTTTTTTCGGCAAACTCTGGAATGTTATGGACAGCCACCGCAAGCTCAAAGTCCCAGTAATTTGCTTTACTGCCAGCCAAGTGAAATATCTCGTCGACCAGTTTGCGTGCATCGTTCCAATCGCCGTTACCGGGAGGCAAATAGATAGTTCCATTGGAATCCTTCTTTCCTGGTCTTATAAGTCCCTTTGTACTACCGAAACCAGCTCCTCCAGGTATTGGCTTCCGGGTGAGGCCGCCCTTTTTTTGGTTTAGAAAATCCTCAAAGATTTTGGACAGATCCCCACCTTCAAGGACCGGATTTTTCTTAGTATTAACGTTCGCTGAATTGAGAACTCGTGTGTAAAAGTCAACGCAAGATGGTTTCAACAAAGTGTCTCGTGCCCTCCCGACAACCCAGGAGTTCTGCGGATTTGCAATGGTGACGTGCACGAATGGAGCAGGAGCGTATTTCCAGTAGCCAGGAGTATATGTTGTGTCGACCCTGTCGACTGGATCATCGAGATACTTGTCAAATGGATTCGGGATATTGATGGGAACGACTCGTTTTGGATGCACCCACGTTCCTGGTGAGTCGGGTGGAATCGAAGCTTTAGGATTTCTGGCCTGAGTCCACACAAATTTGTCTAACACATCGAAGATACTCCACGTGCACGGAAGGTATGCTCCACCCACGTCATAACAACCAGCGGCCGGATTCGCCATATCCGAGTACCGTGAGTCGCTAGGCCCACCATTGTGATTACTACCAATGTCACCATCACCGCCATTAGTGTCTGGAGGTGGCGGCGCAGTTAAACCAACATTTGCTTTAACCGGATCGAATTCAACCCGATTTACAAAGCCGCTTTGATAGTTTTCATACAACCCTGTTCCGGCAGGCGTCTCATGCCGCCACTTTGGAAACCCGATCAATGTGCTGAGCTGCGTGCCGTCGGGCTGATAGACGTAACTGATCGTCTGTCCCGCGCTGTTTATCTCTTGAGCAATCTCGCCGCCCAATACGCTGGACCGCAGATATCTCGTCGTAAACGGCGAGGGCCAACTTAATACTTCTTCCACTCTTTGTCCGTCGCCGTCGTAAGCGTTGGTTGTACTCGTCGGGAAATAGTTTGAGCCTGACCAGATCTGTCCTGTCATCGAAACCCTGTTGCCGGCGGCATCATAGCTGTAGTTGCGAGTTTCAATTGTCTTGATTTTGCCGTCCGCTTCATATGCCCAACCATCGCGTCTGCCACTGGTGAAGCTCGCCGCGTCAGCGAAATCATCTTGCGACCACGTTTCCGTGAAACGCGAAGTAGTATCACCCCATGTGTTATAACCAAACGTCTCGTGATACGGAATCCCGCTTGAATCCCCGCGCGCCGCGCCTCCAGTAGTCGCGAAAGTGAGTCTGCCTGCATGGTCGTATTCGTAAAAGCGATCGAAGTTGCCGTCGCTGATGTTGTGCACGTATCGCATACTGCTATCGTTGTAGTATTCATAACTCTGATTCACAACTCCACCATCAATTTGGTAGGTCAATGGACGCAGACGTGAATCATAGGTAGTGGTACTTGTTCGACTGGCGCCATCAGTCATCGTCTTCCTTGGGCCCCATGCACGATAAGAAAATCCGGAAGCATATTGGCTAATGCCCTGATATAGAGTGTCAGAGCCAGTGACGCCGGTTAATCGTCTAGCGCTATCATAGCTGTAGTTAATGGACATGTTTCCCGGATAGGTCATTTTCTTTAGTTGACCACCCAGGTAGTACTGATAACTGAGCGTGTATGTCGTACCGCCCAGAGTTCGACTCTCTGAGGTTAATCGAGAGAGCTCGTCATAGTAATAGTTAGAAGTGCCTGTTTGGTCCGTCATTAAAGTGCGATTGCCCGCTGCGTCGTAATTGAAGGCTATATTGACAGTTGGTTTACCGGCTAAGGTGTGCGTGATTGTTTTTACCAGTCCGCGATTTGTGCCAGCATAACCAAAGGTTGAAACTGCGCCTCGTGCGTCGGTAATCGTGCTCACCGAACTGTCGGGATTGTAGCTCCAGGTCGTGCCTGTGCCGGCAGACTCCTGAGGAATATGTTTAGATTGAAGTCGACCGTATCCATCATAAGTCGCCGTTGTTTCCCAGTAGGGGTTGCCTGGTGATTCTGGTCCAGTATATTGCTTCGTGTTGGTTAGCTGATCTCTGACGTTGTAAGTGTTGACGGTAGTCGAATAGACACTGCCACCTTCCCAGTTCAGAACCTGGGTTTTAACAGTGCGACCGAAGACGTCGGAGTAGATCCGCTGCTGGCGACGTTTAGCGGCGCCGCCATCGATTGTGCCTTCGTCGGTGAGCGTGACGACTTCGCCACCGGCACAGCCGCAGCCTGAGTAAGAAGCAGTTTTCGTGGTCAGGTCAGTATTGGTGGTAATGAGTGGACGGCTTTTCCAGTCGTACGTTTGTTGGGTGTAGTAGATGCCGGCAGCGTCGTCGCCACTTACTACCCAGGAGTTGTTCACTTCCGTGGGGTTGGACTGCTTCCAGAGGCGGCCCATTTGGTCGTAGACGGAATTGACCAGACTGTAACCGCCGGCGCTTCCTGGGTGATTAGCGGCTGCTCCAATCACGCGCCCTAACCCATCCACCACCTGGATTGCATACAACTCATCAGCAACATTGTTGACGGTCGCATAACTCGCGACGTAGTTCGGGCCATACCAGAAACGTTTGTAGGCGCCATTATTCTGGGTGGTGATTCGTTCCAACTGACCGAGACTGTTGTAAGTCATCGTTCGAATTGCGCCCTGTGACTGGCCAGCAGGCGCCGGTGATTGGGTGCGTGTGGTGGCGCCGAAGTCAAAGTTGTATTGCACCGTCGAGCTGTAACCGTCAGCGTCGGTCAGCGTAGTGGGATAAGCAAACGTGTTGCGATTCACGCTGTCTGAGAAGGCATCGGTGTAGTTGATGTTGCTCGTATGAGTAGCCGGATCGGTAGCTGATGCAGGGGTGCCGGTGACGTAGTAGTTTGTGTAAGTAGTGAGCTTCTTCGATGCATTCGCGATGTCAGTGAAGTCCCATTGCGAGAGGCTGGTCACGTTGCCGCGTGCGGTGAAGGAAGTGGTGTAAGCCGAGTCGTGCTGCGTCGCTGCGGCCGGCAGCGCCGACAGCCGCGCGGGATCATCGTAGTCGTAACTAATCTTGCCTTGCCAACTGCTGACATTCGTCAGGTGCACTTGTGAGACTAACCCGATGATGCGCCGGTCCACATAAGCCTGACTGAGATTGTAGTCTGTCCATGTCTGTCTGATTTCAGTGACACCGTCAGCCGCATACTCGCGCACGCCGTAAGGCAGGCCCCATTGCGCGTACTGCCCGTAATCAATCACGGTGCGCCGCCGATTGCCGCCGGCATCGTAGATATTCGTCTCTGTCACACGCGGATTTGTTTCGTAACTGACTGCGGTGTTGTCCTGCGTCCAGGCCGTGGTGGTCCACTTCTGCTTTACACCCCCGGACCAGATCTCGCTCAGCGTGGTTAATCCCTTCTGCCAGCCAGTGCCGTAGTATTCCTTGTAGATGGTTCCATCCGGCGCCGTCAGCACACAGGCGCCATCACCAGCAACGTCGTAGTGTGTGGTGACTTGCGCGGGTATTCCATTCACCCCGGTCCAGTTTTGTGCCGACACACTACTGCTGTTCATCCGCGGCATATCGCCCGACAATGTCTCATAGCCGAAACTCGTGGCATTGCGTTCGACTCCGCTGAAGTAGTTCTTGATCACTGACACCTGGAGCGGGTTGGTGTAATCGAAAGTGAAGTAGGAGGTATCGTTCAGCGCCACCTGCGTAATCACCGGCACGGCCGTGCCATTCTTGATCCCGATTACGGCCGCATCCGCAAAGCTGTACTGCATGTTGCGCGTCGACCAGCCAAAGCTGACCCATTGATGCGACGGCTGTCCGTTCCACGCCTGTGTGATCGAGATCAGGTTCGCATTGCCGTCGTAGTTAAAGGTGATGACGCGGCCGAGCGTGTCGGTGATGGTGGTGAGCTGGCCCAGTGTGTTGTAGTTGACGCTAATGTAATTGCCGTTGCGATCCTTGATCTGCGTACAGCGATACTCGTTGTTGACCTCGGCTAAGGAGAGTTGGGTGCCGTCAGTTGAACGCACCAGCAGCGTGCCGCCTGTCTCCATCAACTGCAGATAAGAAGAGTCAGCGGCCTCGTAAACAGTGGAGGTCGTCGTCTGCCGCAACTCAATCCGATGCCCGGCAGGCGTAATCAGCAGGTAAGCATTCTTTCCGGTTTGCGCGTCAAACGTCCGGCGCTGCACAACAGGAAAACCGAGCCGAAAGCCAGGACTGGGAAAGCCATTATCTTCGTCGAAGTAAAAGTATGGGCCAGCAGGCGTCCACACCATCGAGGAGTAAGCAAGCGCGAGGCCGAGATCGAGGCCATTCCGGCCCGGTAAACTGAGCAGCGGCACACTCCAACTTACATCCCGTGAAAGCATGCCGTTGCCAGGCTGGTTACGTGGATCCACTCGCGCGGTGATCAACGACGCAGGGTTTGTAGCTGAGCCACTCAAAGAGATCGTCGCCAGCAAGGTTGCAAACTCGCCTGACTCCTCGAAACCACGGCGCACGTACTCGCGTCCATTCGTTGGCACCAGCGCTTCCCAATAAGCCCAGCCACCAGCATCCGGC
>DATNFX010000088.1:0-20217 GCA_035606195.1 Pyrinomonadaceae bacterium | reverse complement strand
ATTGCAATTCGATGATATTTTTGTTTCGACGCTCAGAGGCGTGTATCTTAACACCGCCATTTTCGGTTGAGAATAGTCTGCTATGAAAACTTTCTTCGTCACGGGCGGCGCGGGTTTTATTGGGTCCTGTTTTGTTCGCCTGCTGCTAAACGAAAATCGGGATTGCCGCGTAGTTAACATGGATGCCCTCACCTACGCGGGTAATCCTGATAACCTCGCAGGACTCGATTCCAGCAGACATCGCTTTGTTTGTGCCAACATCGCTGACCGCGAGGCAGTTCTCGCAAACCTGGACCATGACACTGATGTGCTCGTGAATTTTGCCGCCGAGTCACACGTGGACCGGAGCATTGCTTCAGCGGACGAATTTCTCCGCACCAATATTATCGGCACACAGGTCCTGCTCGATGCCGCTCGAGCCAAAAACGTGAAGCGGTTTGTGCAAGTATCGACTGACGAAGTGATGGGAAGTTTGCCTGAAAACGAAGAGAGTTTTTTTACGGAAAACTCGCCCTTCGCGCCGAATAGTCCATACGCTGCTTCCAAGGCTGCGGCGGAACATTTTGTTCGTGCCGCACATCACACTTTCGGACTCGACACGATCACGACGCGCTGCGGAAACAACTATGGGCCACGACAGTTTCCGGAAAAATTACTGCCTCTCGTGCTCGCGAATGCGATTAACGACGCGCCCGTTCCGGTTTATGGCGACGGGATGAATGTGCGCGACTGGATCTACGTCGAGGATCATTGTCGAGCGATTCTCGCGGCCATTGAAAAAGGGCGCCCGGGCGCTGTTTACAATATCGGCGCGCGCAACGAACGCAGAAATCTCGATGTTGTCGAGAGTGTGCTCGATACACTGGGGAAACCGCGGAGTCTCATCACGTTTGTAAAAGATCGTCCCGGACACGATCGACGTTATGCGATCGATCCGTCGCTGATCGAAAGAGAACTCGATTGGAAGCCGCGCGAAACCTGGAGCAGCGGTCTGAAAAAGACCATCGATTGGTACCGTGAAAATGGGCAATGGATTGAAAAAGCCAGAAATCCCGCTTACCGCGAGTATTACAAAGCTCAGTATGGAATAGAGGTCATAGCGGATTGAGAATACTGATTACGGGAGCGAAAGGCCTCGTCGGAACTGCGCTCGCCAGGCATTGTTCAGCCGGCGGTGACGCGGTCATCAGTTACGATCACAAGGGGCTTGATATTACTGACGCAGGCGCGGTTGAGTCAGTCGTCGTCAACGAACGACCCGAAGCAATAATCAATTGCGCTGCGTGGACCGACGTCGATGGTTGTGAAACCAATTCCGAGAAAGCACGGCAGTCAAATGCGCTCGGACCGGAGAACCTTGCCCGAGCTGCGCTCAAAGCCAATGCGGCCTTCATCACGATCTCGACGGACTATGTTTTCGACGGCGAGAAAGAAGGGTTTTACACGCAACGCGATCAGCCACGACCGATAAGCGTCTATGGACACTCCAAACTCGAAGGTGAACGACGAGCACAGGAAGCAAACGCGCGCACGATCGTGGTTCGATCGGGATACATCTTCGGTCCGGCAGGAAAGAATTTTCTGAGCACGGTCGTTTCGCGGGCGCAGCGCGGCGAGAAATTGACGGCGATTGTTGATTACTGGGGCACACCCACGTATGGGCAGGATCTGGCGGTCAGGCTGCGGGAACTTGCCGCAATGGATTTACCCGGCGTGTATCACGTGGTGAATTCGGGCGAGGGCGCCAGTTTTGAGACATTCACCCGCGAAGCTTTGAGATTGGCCGGGTTGGACAGCGACACGCTCGCAGTAGTCAGCGGCTCCGATCTCAACCGCCCGGCGCCCCGGCCCCGAAATTCAAGATTAAAATGCCTCCTCTCGGAGGCAATCCGTCTCCCCCCTCTCCCCCACTGGCACGACGCCCTGGCCCGTTTTCTATCCACAGATCACACAGATCCATGATTCAATCTGTGTAATCTGTGGATACTTTTGCTATTATCCTGAGCCTCTAGCTGCGTGTGTTTGTTAAATTATTTACCTGTCTGGACGAGAGCCGAACACCATGATGTCGCAAGATAACCGTTTGATGCCCATACCTGCGGGCGAGCGTGGTCTCGATAGACCGCTCACCGATGTTAGCCAGGTCAGGTCCTATGGGCCGGCCGCCACCGAGCCCAACCAGCTTCGCGATTATTTATTCGTGGTGCTCAAGCGCAAATGGCTAATCATTAGCCTGTGTCTTGTGGTCACTTCGCTCGTCGCGGTGCAGATGTTTCGCCAGCCTTCAATCTACGAAGCAGAAACGACCATCCGCATCGAACAGCGAACGCAGAACGTTTTGCAAACCAGAGACTTCGTCCTGAACGCCCAACCGGACGCGAATTTCTGGGGCACACAGATAAAGCTACTGCAAAGCAACACGCTGGCGAGACAGGTCGCACTGAGCCTGGATCTGCAACACAACCCAAACTTTTTTGGCAGTGGCGCGCAGGGCGGAGTCTTCACGGCACTGCGACGTATGGTCTCCGGTGAGAAAAAACCGCAGGCTGCTCCTGCCAAAGCTCCTGGCGGGCTCCAGGTAGTAGGACAGACGCAACTGCAGGAAGAGCCATTGACAGCTGAAGAGCTCTCCGCACTCGAGCCTTACGAGGATGCCATCATCGGCGCCGAAAGAGTTGAGGGAATCGTCGGCACCAACCTTTTCAATATCAAGTATCGCCACACGGATCCGGAGATGGCCCAGAAGGTGGCCAACGCCCTCGCTGAAGTTTTTCAGGCCAACAACATCGAGCGTGCAACGCAGAATTCAAGTAAGGCCGGCGATCTTCTGGCTCGCGAGATCGCTTCGCTTCAGGAAAAGATCAGGCACGACACGGAATCTTTGTTCAACTACGCACGGGAAAAAGGACTGAGGCCAACGCTTGATTCTTCACTCGACGTTCAGGGTCAGCGCCTCCAGGATGTGAGTAAGCAGTTGCTGGCGGCAGAAGACAGGCGAAAGAACGCGCAGGCAATCTATCTAAGCGCAAAATCTTCCACCGATACGAATTCCATTCCCGAGATACAGAAGTCAGAACGCATCACCAATATGCAGGGTCGGCTCTCCGAGTTGAAAGAGAGAAAGGCTGCGCTAAAGGTGAGCTACACCGATGAGTGGCCGGAAGTCAAAAAAACGCAGGCGGCGATCGAACGTCTCGAAGCTGAACTGGCCAAGGCATCTCAGGAAGCGATCGGAATGCTCAAGGCTGATTACGAAGCAGCCCTGGCCCACGAAAACAGCCTCCGCCAGATGTACAACGAACAGCGCGGTGTCACCGATCAGCAGACGCGCGATCAGATCGAGATGGCGGCTTACACGCAACGCCTCGAGACCAATAAGCAGTATTTGAACACTTTGATGCAGAAGCAGCGCGAGGTTCAGATTGCACAAGGTGATAAGGGCAGCGAAGTCAGAATTGAAAACTACAGCCGCATACCCCGTGCGCCGGTAGGACCGGCTCGGCTGCGAAACGTCATGATCGCGTTCGCGTTGTCGCTGGTCGCCGGAATCGGTCTGGCGTTCCTGCTCGACTTCCTTGACGACACTGTGAAGTCGATTGACGACATCGATCGTTACATTCACCTGCCCGCGCTCGCCATGATCCCGGCGAGCCGCGGTGCCGCGCGTTTGAAAGGACTTCCCCAGGCGGCTAGTCCCGGACCTTCAGAAAGTACGGCACTCGCGATGATCGACGACGTGAGATCGCCGATCGCTGAGTCGTACCGTCACTTGAGAACGTCGCTCTTATTGTCGTCTGCAGGACAACCGCCGAAGACGATTCTGGTTACGTCAAGCCAGCCGTCAGAAGGAAAAACAACGACGGCGATTAATACTGCGTTCATGCTGGCGCAGACGGGCGCCGAAGTGCTGATCATCGACTGCGACTTGCGACGGCCACGGCTGCACAGTCAATTTGAAGTTGGAAATTCGAAAGGTTTGACAACCTGGTTATCTGGTGAGAGGAATCTCGACAATCTTCTACAGACATGCGCGAGGACCCCGAATCTTAAGATTTTGACGTCCGGTCCAGTGCCCCCAAATCCGGCAGAGTTAATCGGCTCAGAGGAGATGCGCAAGCTTTTAGCACAATTGAGCGAGCGGTTTGCCCACATCATTATCGACTCGCCTCCTGCGATTTCATTCACTGACGCTTCCATCCTTTCGACGATGGTTGACGGCGTCATGCTGGTGGTTCATGGTGGCAGAAGCTCGCGCGCGGTTGTGCGCAGGGCCAAGCAGCAGTTGCTGGACGTGGGCGCACACATTTTTGGTGTGGTGCTGAATAATGTGAAGCTCGAGTCGCAAGACTACTATTATTCCGGCTACTACTCGAGCTATTACTCGACCGAAACGGATGGCGGGCGAGGTGCTTCCGCAGGTGAGACTGCCTGATTCTCCTCTTCATCCACAGATTACACAGATTGATCAGCGTAATCTGTGGATGGCTTTGATCTCCTGATTCTATGAATGTTCCTCTGTTGGACCTTCAGGCCCAGTATGTCGCTCTTCGAGATGACTTGCAGCAGGCGGTAGAGCGTGTAATGAGCTCGCAGCGCTTTGTTCTTGGCGACGAAGTGCGCGGGCTGGAAAATTCGATCGCCGGCTATTGCCGGACTAAACACGCCGTCGGTTGTGCGTCGGGCTCGGATGCTTTGTTGCTGGCTCTGATGGCACTCGACGTGAAAGCCGGCGACGAGGTGATCACGACGCCTTTCTCGTTCTTTGCGACAGCCGCGTGTATCACCAGACTCGGCGCGCATCCGGTATTTGTTGATATTGATCCTCGCACTTATAACATCGATGCCTCGCAAGTTGCTGATGCGATCACCTCGCGAACCAAAGCCATCATGCCCGTGCATCTTTACGGGCAGTGTGCGGTGATGGATCCATTGCTTGAAGTCGGAAAGCGCCGCAGTGTCCCGATCGTTGAAGATGCTGCGCAGGCAATCGGTGCGACCGACAACGGGCGTCCGGCGGGTTCGATGGGATTGATTGGCTGTTTCAGTTTTTATCCGACGAAGAATCTCGGTGGCGCAGGTGACGGCGGTATTTTAACTACGAACGATGACGACGTCGCTGCACGTCTGCGGCGACTGCGCGCGCACGGAGGCGCCAACGAATACGAACACGATGAAATCGGCATCAACAGTCGTCTGGACGAGTTGCAGGCTGCGGTGTTGCGGGTAAAGTTTCCGAGTCTCGATCGCTGGTCTAAAGAGCGGGCGCAGAAAGCAGCCCTTTATTCAAAGCTGCTGATCGAAGCTGATTTGAGTTTTCCTTTGGTAACACCGCACGTCAGAGATGACGGGCGACATATTTTTCATCAGTATGTGATTCGTGTTCCCGGAAATCGCGACGCGCTAATGGAACACTTAAAGACACGCGGCGTTGGGACAAAAGTGTATTACCCGATTCCGCTTCACCTGCAGGCGTGCTTTAACTACCTTGGTTACAAAGAGGGACAATTTCCGGAGTCGGAAAGTGCAGCAAAAGAAACTCTCGCGTTGCCCGTTTATCCCGAACTGAGCGAGGAGCAACAGGTTTACGTTGTTGACTCGATTAAGAGTTTTCAGAACTGAATGTCGCTAAAACTCAGCATCATCACACCTTCATTCAACCAGGGCCGTTTTCTGGAAGAGACGATCCTGTCCGTACTGAATCAGGGTTATGAGCCGCTCGAATACATCGTGGTCGATGGCGGCAGCACTGATGAGAGTGTTTCGATCATTCGTCGTTATGAAGACAAGCTGGCTTACTGGGTCAGTGAAAAAGATCGTGGTCAGGTTCACGCGATCAATAAAGGGATCGAACGCGCTACCGGCGACATTCTCGCGTTCATCAACAGCGACGATCTTTATTTGCCCGGCGCTTTGACGGCGGTGATGGCCCACTTCGCTGACAATCCAAAAAGCGAATGGGTTTGCGGCGACACGCTCATGTTCGGCGAAGGCCACGAGACGCGAATGATTCATGCAACAGTGCCCCAGTCGGCAGCACACTGTTTGGCGTGGGCCTATCGCGCGCCGCAGCCGGGCCACTTCTGGAAAAGAGAGCTTGTTACTGAAGGATTTCAGGAGCGCTGGAACTACGACTTCGATCACGATATGTACGTGCGTCTGCTGTTGGCTGGTCACAAATGTGAATACTTGCCGTTGCCGATGGCGGCTTATCGTCTGCACGAAGTGAGTAAGACGGTCGCAGAAGGACACCGGCAACTGGAAGAGTTTGATCGGATCGCTGAATTCTACGAGCCACAGTTGCAGGGCGCCGATCAACGCTGGTGCAAGGCTACGAGATTTCTGCGGCTCTCATATGCAGCCAGCGAAGCCGGGCGCAAATCCGAAGCGGCGAGTTGGTTAATGCGAGCCTTCGCCACTCATCCGGAGGGCGTGTTGAATAGACCGTTCTGGGGATGCTTGCGGCGACTTGCGGTTAGTAGCAATGGCGGTTAAATACGGACAGGATTTACAATCCCGTCGAACCTTACTTGTTGGGAGAAAACTTATTAATGTCAGACAAGACCAAAGTACTAGTCACAGGAGCGGGTGGATTTATTGGCCATCACCTCACGAAGTATCTAACCGACCGCGGTTATTTCGTCCGTGGCGTTGACGTCAAGGAACCGGAATACGAGTCGACGGCTGCGGACGAGTTTCTACTCCTCGATCTTTCCAAAGAGGAAAACTGTCTACAGGCGACTGAGGGTATGGATCAGGTGTATGGGCTCGCAGCGAACATGGGAGGCATTGGATTCATCGAGAACAACAAAGCCGTGATTGTTCGCGACAATACGTTCATCAATCTGCACACCATCGAAGCGGCGCGCGCGAATGGAGTCAAGCGTTATCTCTACACCTCGAGCGCGTGCATCTATCCCGGCTACAAACAGAAAGAGACCGACGTCACGCCGTTGCGCGAGGACGATGCCTACCCGGCTGACGCTGAAGACGGATATGGCTGGGAAAAACTCTACATGGAGAGAGTTTGCCGTCACTACACCGAAGACTTCGGACTCGACACACGCGTCGTCAGGTTTCACAACATCTTCGGACCGCTTGGCACTTACGACGGCGGGCGTGAAAAGTCACCGGCTGCGATCTGTCGCAAAGTCGCACTGGCGGAAGACGGCGACGAGATCGAAGTGTGGGGCGACGGTGAACAAACGCGCTCGTACTGCTACATCGACGACTGTGTGGAAGGCATCTATCGCCTCATGCAGAGCGATCATCGCGCGCCCGTCAACCTGGGCCAGGATCGGATGATCTCGATCAACGAGCTGGTAGATATCGTTTCAGACATCGCCGGAAAAAAGATCCGTAAGCGCTACGATCTGACAAAGCCGCAGGGAGTCAGAGGTCGTAACAGCGACAACACACGTTTGCGCCAGGTGTTGAACTGGGAGCCTTCGATCTCTCTGGAAGACGGTTTGAACATCACCTATCACTGGATCGCCGGCGAGCTCGCGAAGCAGAGAGCACCGGAGAAGGCTCTGGTAACCAGCTAGATGAAACGCCGTAGCTTCCGAGCAGAGCGGGAGTTTGGCCTGATTGTCGGCGGCGTCTTTGTGCTGCTCGGTCTGTGGTGGCTTTATCGCGGGAAGTTTGCGATGGCGGTATATGTCGTCAGCGCCGCCGGCTCAGCACTTATTCTGTGTGGGCTGGTTTTCCCACGCCTGCTCACTACGCCACGGCGGTTGTGGATGAAGCTCGCGGAGGCGCTCTCGTACATCTCGAGCCGCGTAATCCTGGCCATCGTCTTCTTTCTGGTGCTGACGCCGATCGGGCTCGTGAAACGTGCGATGGGCTGGGATCCATTGCAGCGCCGCACCGGCTCATGCGACACATTTTGGCAACCATATCCCGATCGTAACCCACGCCATTATGAAAAAATGTACTAGCCACAAAAAGGCACAAAAAGCACAGAAAGATTTTTGAAATTTCTTTATTGTGCTTTTTGTGCCTTTTTGTGGCTAAATCTCGTGACTTATGTCGAAGCTATACGTTGTCCGCGAATTGTGGCAGTTCATGAGGGAGAACAAAAAGTATTGGCTCGCTCCCATCGTAATCACGCTGGCACTCGTGGGCGTGTTGCTGGTGCTTGCGAAGGGGTCGGCGATCGCTCCTTTTATCTACACTCTCTTCTAAACTTTCAGTGGTTAGTATCCTCGGAGTTTCCGCCTTCTATCATGATTCGGCTGCGTGTCTTGTCATCGACGGAGATATCGTGGCCGCCGCGCAGGAAGAACGCTTCACGCGCGTCAAACACGATCATCGTTTTCCGTTACAGGCGGCTCGATATTGTTTGCGCGAAGCTAATCTGACCGCTTCCGAGCTCGACTTTGTCGGTTTCTACGACAAGCCGTTACTGAAATTCGACCGTCTTCTCGAAACTTATCTTGACTATTGTCCTGCTGGTTTCAGCTCATTTCTGAAGTCGATGCCGCTTTGGATGAGCGAGAAACTCTGGATGCCTGATCTGATTCGCACCGAGTTGGCAAAAGCCGGCGGCGAAGAAGACGGCGAAGTAGACGAACGCCAAGCAAAGAAGAACGGCAAGAAGTTTGCGTGGAAACTACTTTTCGGTGATCATCACGAGAGTCATGCCGCCAGCGCCTTTTACCCTTCGCCGTTTGAAGAAGCGGCGATTCTCACCATCGATGGCGTCGGCGAATGGGCCACCAGTTCCATCGGCATCGGAAAGGGAAACGAGTTAACACTGCTACAGGAGCTTCGCTATCCAAACAGCGTCGGCTTGCTCTACAGCGCGTTCACCTACTACACGGGATTCAAAGTTAACAGCGGCGAGTACAAGGTGATGGGTCTCGCTCCGTATGGCGAACCGAAGTTCGTCGAAACAATCAAAGATCATCTCCTCGAGATCCGCGACGACGGCAGCGTCAAACTCAATCAAGACTACTTCAATTACTCACAGGGCTTACGGATGACTAACGGTGCCTTCGACAAGCTCTTCGGTGGCCCGCCGCGAAAACCCGAGTCGCACATCGGCCAGCGTGAAATGGACCTCGCGCGCAGTATCCAGGTGATCACAGAAGAGGTGATGTTGAAGATGGCGCGCTACGTTCATCGCGAAACACAGATGAAGTACCTGTGTCTGGCAGGAGGTGTGGCGTTGAATTGTGTTGCGAACGGCAGAGTGCTGAAGGAAGTGCCGTTTGAAGACATTTGGATTCAGCCGGCGGCCGGCGACGCGGGCGGTTCGCTTGGAATTGCTCTCGCGATCTGGCACCGCTATCTCGGAAAGCCGCGAATTGTTAACGGCTGCGATGCGATGAAGGGTTCTTATCTTGGACCACGAGACAGCGAAGATGAGATTGAGAACTACCTGCGCGAGAATAAGCTGAGCTATACAAAATATTCGCGTGCCGAATTGCCCGACGTCGTGGCGAAGTTATTGGCTGACGAAAAAGTCATCGGTGTCCATCAGGGCCGAATGGAGTTTGGGCCGCGCGCGCTCGGTTGTCGCAGCATCATTGGCGATGCGCGTTCGCCGCAAATGCAGTCAGTGATAAATCTGAAGATCAAGTATCGTGAGAGCTTTCGGCCGTTTGCACCGAGTGTGTTGAGAGAACACGTTTCGGAGTGGTTTGAGCTCGACACGGACAGTCCTTACATGTTGCTGGTCGCTGATGTTTGTCCGCAGAGGCGGGTTGCGATTAGTGACGCTGAAGCAAAGCTGACCGGACTCGATAAGCTCAAGCTAAGGCGCTCTCAGATTCCGGCAGTAACACACGTCGACTATTCGGCGAGAATTCAAACTGTGAGGCGCGAAACAAACCCTCTTTACTGGGAGATCATCGAGGCCTTTCGAAAGCGAACGGGATGCCCGGTGATCGTCAACACCAGTTTCAACGTTCGCGGCGAGCCGATCGTTTGCACTCCCGCCGACAGTTATCGCTGCTTCATGCACACGGAAATGGACTACTTGGTTTTGGAAACCTTTGTTTTGAGCAAGGCCACAAAAGCCACAAAAACCTCGAAGGAGGCCAGGAACTGAATCAGTTTTCTTTTTGTGACTTTTGTGCCTTTTTGTGGCTAAATCTTGAAGCTTATGAAGGTTAGTGTAGTTGTTCCTGTCAGGGATGAGGAGCAGTCCATTCGCGAGCTGCTGGATAGCTTGCTGACACAAACGCGTCCGCCCGACGAGATCGTGATCACTGACGGCGGCTCGACTGACGCCACGCCGCAGATTATCGAAGAGTACATTCGCCAGGGCGCGCCGGTGCGACTCATTCGCGCCGGGCCAGCGCTGCCGGGACGAGGCCGCAATCTCGGTGCTGCTCAGGCGAGTCATGAATGGCTGGCTTTTACTGACGCCGGCATTCGACTCGAAAACAACTGGCTCGAAGCTCTCGTCGCAAGAGCCGAAGCAGACGACACCGTCGACGTTGTTTATGGCGCGTGCCAGCCTGTGACCGATACGTTTTTCAAAGAATGCGCAGCCATCACTTACGTGCCTCCGTCCATTTCGCATCATGGAAACATCATTCACTGGCGCTTCATCGCTTCAACGTTGTTGCGTCGTGAAGCATGGCGCACGGTAAACGGTTTTTCCGAAGAGCTTCGCTCTGCTGAAGATTTGATCTTCATGGATAGCGTGGAGAACGCGGGCTACCGTTTTGTGTTTGAGCCACGCGCGCAAGTGCACTGGGAGCTCAGACCGACAGTGTGGACGACGTTCAAGCGGTTCGTCGTTTATTCTCGCAACAATATTCGCGCCGGACTGTTTCGGAAATGGCAGGCGACAGTCCTGATCAAGTATTACGGAGTTCTCGCAATCCTGCTCGCGGCAGTCTTGATCTTCAAACCGTCGCTCGTGTGGTTTGTGATCGCCGCCTGGTTATTGTTGTTGATGGCGCGGGCGGCGGTTGCGATCAGGCGAAATCGGTTTTGTTATCCTGCCTCCTTTCTTCAGAACGTGAGGCGCGAGGCAATGGTGATGTCGTTAATAGCGGTGCTGGATGCTGCGGCGATTATCGGCAGCATTCAGTGGTTGTTGCTGGATTGTTTTCGCTGGAGCAGAAAGACTCCGGTGGAGGCCGGCAATGACGCTTGAGGGCCGTCGCGCCTTATTCATCTCCTACAACGGAATGCTTGACCCCCTTGGCCAGAGTCAGGTGCTTCCTTACTTGCGCGAGCTTGCGAGCAGAGGAGTTCGCTTTACGCTTCTGAGTTTCGAGCGCGCCAAAGCATTCGAGCCCCACGGAGTTTTACAATGCGAACAGCTTCGGGAGAAACTCAAAACGCAGGGCATCGAATGGCACTGGCTGCGGTATCATCAGCGGCCGTCAATACCCGCGACGATCTACGACGTGATGGCAGGCTATCGGAAAGCCGCGGCCCTCGTACGACGTAATCGCATCGAGATGGTGCACGCGCGCGGCCACATTCCCGCCACGATCGCACTCGCATTGAAGCGGCGTTTCGGGACGAAGATGATCTTTGATCTGCGCGGGTTGATGGCCGAGGAATATGTCGACGCAAACCACTGGCAAGAGGGTGGGCTTCCTTATCGCCTCACAAAAGCCGCTGAGCGACGCATTCTGGCGGCGACCGATGGTATCGTAGCGCTAACGGAACGCATCTGGCCCATCATCAAAGAATGGGAAGGGCTGCGCGGGCGTGCTGTCGAACATGAAGTGATTCCGGCCTGCGTCGATCTTTCGTTATTCGAGTTTAGTGCTGAAGAGCGAGTGCGGCGTCGTGCTGAGCTGGGTCTTGACGATCGATTGACGATGGTTTACAGCGGCTCGCTCGATGGTTGGTATTTGACTGAAGAGATGGCAGACTTTTTTGCGAGCTATCTCAAGCGCGATGGACGCGCGCATCTGCTTTGGCTGACGACTGGAAGTCACGAGCGCGTCAGAGAGTTGATGGCGGCCCGGACCGTCACTGAGAAGAATTTTAGTGTGCTCGCAGTTGCGTCAAGGCAGGTTCCTTCGTACCTTGCTGCAGCAGACATCGGCTTAGCGTTCATCAAGCGCTGTTTTTCGAAGCTCGCGTCATCGCCGACCAAAAATGGTGAGTATCTTGCTTGCGGATTGCCGCTAGTGATTAACGCAGGCGTCGGCGATTCAGATGCGCTCATAAACGATTGGAAAGCGGGCGTGTTGATTAAGGAGTTTACGGACGAGGCATTTGCGCAGGCTGGGCGCGACGTCGATGCGGCGGTCCAAGACCCTGAAGCGCGAAGGCATGCGAGGTCAGTGGCGGAGCAGGTTTTTGATTTGAAGATTGCGGGGGAACGTTACGCCGCGCTTTACGAGAGAGTATTGGATTAAGATCTTATCCACAGATTACACAGATTCTACTTGATGACGGACGCTGTCGATACATTACTGGAAACTTTGCGCTGCCCTGCTTGTCGCGCGGAGCTTTCTTTTGATCGCGAGTTGACATGTTCTCGCTGCGGTAACTCATACCCAATCATCGACGACATACCGCGGTTGTTGCTCCCGAACATGCGTGATGCGTTGACCGGCGAGGGGCAACCGACGGGACACGACGAGAGGCAAGCCGAAACGGCGTTGAGTTTTGGTTACGAGTGGCACCGCTTTCCCGAGATGTACGAGGAATGGGAAAAACAGTTTCTTGACTACATGCAACCTCACGCCGCCGACTTCTTTCCCGGAAAGAAAATCCTCGACGCTGGTTGCGGCAATGGACGCTTCGCTTACTACGCTGCCAAGTATGGCGCGGAAGTCTGGGCGATCGATCTCGGGCCGGCAGTAGAAGTGGCTCATCGAAACACCGAATCCAGAAACGTTCACATCGTGCAGGCCGATCTGCACAACCCGCCGTTTGCGCTCGAGAGTTTTGATTTCATCTACTCGATCGGCGTCTTGCATCACCTGCCGGATCCCGAGACCGCATTTCAAAATCTGTTGCGGTTTCTAAAGCCCGGAGGCGTGGTGCAGATTTATCTCTACTGGAAACCGGAGAAGCGGCCCATCAAAGCGGCGATGTTGTCGGGCATTTCGGCGGCGCGCAGAGTGACTACACGCCTGCCGCACGGCGCGGTTCACGTGCTCGCATATCCGACGGCCGCGGTCGCGTTTGCGTTTTTTGTCTGGCCCCACAGGATTTTGAAAAAGATACCACTCTTCAATCGTGTCGCCGAAGAAATTCCATTGAAGCAATACGCCTACTTGCCGTTCCGCGTTTGTGTTAACGATCAGCTCGACCGTCTCTCTGCACCGATCGAGAATCGATACACGCGAGCTGACGTGCAAAACTGGTTGACGCGTGCATCACTCGAAGATACGAGCATCGGCGAGAATTTTGGTTGGATCGCGACCGGGCGGAAGGCCAGTTCAACATCGGAAAGTTATACTAGACCACGAATCACCCAAAATCGTATGCGCGTTCTCGCCCTGATGCCCGCGCTCTATGACACCTCGCCTGGCCAGCGTTATCGTCTTGAGCAGTGGGAACCTCTTTTGCGCGAACGAGGCGTCGAAATCACTTACGCGGCGTTTGAAGACGAAGAGCTGCACGGACTGCTGTACAAGCCGGGTCTCCTGGGCAAGAAGTTACAACTCGTAACGCGTGGTTTGAATCGACGCCTGTCATTAGTCCGAAAAGTAAAAGACTACGATCTCGTCTACATTCTCCGCGAAGCCGCGTTGCTTGGTCCGCCAGTATTTGAAAGATTGATTCATCAGCGAGGCATTCCAATCGTTTTCGATTTTGACGACGCGATCTTCGTTTCATATCGCAGTCCTTCGAACGGTTATTTGAGCTATCTGAAATTCGCGTCGAAGACAAAAACCATCTGCCGGATCGCATCGCACGTGATGGTCGGTAATCCGTACCTGGCGGAGTATGCGAGACAGGTTAACGATCGTGTGACGGTAATTCCCACAACTATCGACACGGAAAAATATCGCGTGCCGCCACGCACGGAAAAGAGTGGCCCACCAGTGATTGGTTGGACCGGTAGTTACAGCACGGTCCAGCATCTCGACACGTTGCGCGGTGCTTTGAAGAAACTCGCCGAGCGTGAATCGTTTCGTTTGCGCGTCATCGGTACTCCGACCTACCACTGTCCGCCAGTCGACGTTGAAGCGATGTCCTGGCGTGCTGAGACAGAGCTCGAGGACCTGGCCGCAATCGATATCGGCGTGATGCCGCTGCCTGACGATCGTTGGAGCAAGGGAAAGTGTGGTCTGAAGGCGCTCCAGTTTATGGCCCTCGGAATTCCGACAGTCTGTTCGCCGGTCGGCGTTAATACAGACATCATTCAGGACGATCAAAACGGCTTCATTGCCGGAACTGAAGACGAGTGGGTCGACAAACTCACCCGTCTATTGCGTTCGCACGAGCTGCGCCAGCGCTTGGGCCAGGCGGGGCGTGTTACTGTAGAAGAGAAATATTCAGCCATTACGCAAACGCCCCGAGTCTATGAAATCTTTAAGTCCGTTCTGCGCGATGCAGAAGAGCCGGTTGATGCCGTAGTGGGATCCATGGCCACGGAGAATCGCGGCTAAGCAAAATTCAACAGCAAGGGAACAAGGAGTCAATTGTTGGAAAAAGCTAATGTGCTTGTAACTGGTGGCGCCGGTTTTATCGGCTCACACCTCGTCGATGCCCTGGTGGACCGAGGACATCGTGTACGCGTGCTTGACGGGCTCGTCCCACAGGTACACGGTGAGAATGCTGTTCCCGCTTATCTGAATCCAGCCGCTGAATTCATTCAGGGTGATGTTTGCGATCGACAACTCGTAGATAAGACGCTCGAAGGCATTGAGGTAGTTTTCCACGAAGCGGCTGAAGTCGGCGTGGGCCAATCGATGTATGAAATCGAGCGATATGTTCGTGCCAACGATCTCGGTACGGCTGTCTTGCTCGAGGCGATTCTCGCGCGCCGGCCCCAGATCAAAAAACTCGTCGTCGCATCGTCGATGTCGATCTATGGCGAAGGCGCGTACAGGTGTGAAAGCTGTGGCATCGTTGCGCCGCAACTGCGCCCGGTGGAGCAACTGCTCGAGCGACAGTGGGAAGTGCAGTGTCCGAAATGTGGTAAGCAACTCTCGCCGGCGCCGACTTCCGAAGAGAAGCCACTCTTTCCGACGTCTGTTTATGCCGTAACGAAACAAGACCAGGAACAGTTTTGTCTGGCAGTGGGCCGTTCGTATGGAATTCCCGCCGTCGCGTTGCGTTACTTTAACGTCTACGGCACGAGGCAGGCACTCTCGAATCCCTACACGGGCGTGTGTGCGATCTTTTCGGCACGTCTACTAAATCACAACCGGCCCATGGTGTTTGAAGACGGCGAACAAACAAGAGACTTCGTGCACGTCAGCGACATCGTGCGCGCCAATCTTCTGGCTCTCGATACGAACGCGGCGGATTACCAGGCGGTGAATGTGGGCACGGGTGTGGCGACGTCGATCCGCGCGGTTAGTCGTTTACTGGCGGATGGTTTGGGAGTTGATTTGGATCCCGAGGTTGTCGGCAAGTATCGCGAGGGAGATATACGACACTGCGTCGCCGACATTTCGAAAGCGAAATCGTTACTCGGTTACGAGCCACAGGTCTCACTCGAGCGTGGGATTCCTGAATTACTTTCGTGGGTTCGGGAGCAAGCGGCGAAGGATCAGGTTGAAAGCGCCACTGCGGAGCTCGAGAGCCGGCAGTTAGTGCGATAGCAAAGAATAGGTCCTATAGGACCTATACGACCTATACTGCGATGCACAAACCAGGCAAATTGCGTTTGCTGATGCTGGCGGTATGCGCGGTTTTGCCTTCGTTCCTCAAACGCCCAGTTTATCGCCTCTGTTTCGGATACAAGATCGGCAAACGAGTTCGCATCGGTGTCAGCATCATCGACGCCGGCGAATGCCACATTGACGACGACGTGCAGATGGGTCATTTCAACGTCGTCATGCGCGTTCAGAAACTCACGATCAACGATCACGTGCGCATTGGTCACCTGAATATCATCCGCGGCGGTGAAGAAGTGAGTTTGGGACGGTACTGCGAGATCATTCGGTTGAACGAGATCAACTCCATTCCCGATCCCGACGTCGTCAACAAGATCGATCCCGTTTTTCTGCTCGGTGACGGCAGCATCGTCACGACCGGACATAAAATTGACTTCACAGATCGAGTGGAAATCGGGCGCCGGGTGATACTCGGAGGCCGAAACTCTTCCATCTGGACTCACAATCGCCAACGAACGCTCCCGATAACCATCGGTTCGCTCGTCTACATGGGTTCCGAGATTCGAATGGCGCCCGGTAGCGCGATTCCCGCCAGATCGATCGTCGGCATCGGCTCGGTGATTACCGCTGCATTGACAGAAGAGGGTAAACTGATTGCCGGTGTCCCGGCCAAAGCGATCAAGGAATTGAGCCAGGAAGATCAGTTTCTAATCGAGCGAAAAACGCGTCCCGACCTGCCGGACGACGTCTGAAGTAGTTGCGTTATGAATGTTCTGATTATCGCCTCAATACTGGCTATTTTTGGCGGCGTGGTTTTTGTCAGGCCTGAGGAGGGTCCTGGCGCACTAGCAATGTGCGTGCTCACCTCTCTGCCGACAATCATCATCCTGGCTCGTGCACCCGAGCAGCGCAGCTTTCTCATGCGTCTTTTCCTGATCGCAGTAGTCGTCAGGATTATGCTCGCCGTGGCCATCTTTGTCGGCCACTGGGAAGAGTTTTTCGGAGGCGACGCGAACACTTACGACATCTTCGGTCAGTCGCTCGCGGCCTCCTGGCATGGTGACACATATCACACCGATAGGTTCTACGGCTTCATGAATTCGGGAGCAAGCGCCTGGGGAATGCTTTATCTCGTTGGAGGTGTGTACGAGATTATCGGCAGAAACATGCTCGCCATTCAGTTGATCAACGCTTCGATCGGAGCGGCAACGGCAATTGTTGTCTACTACGTTGCCCAACACTTGTTCAGCAATACTCGTGTTTCAAAACTCGCGGCCGTGCTGGTTGCATTTTTCCCGTCGCTTATTCTCTGGTCGTCGCAGGCGCTAAAGGATGGTCTGATCATTCTTGCACTCGGGCTCTCGATTCTCGCCACACTACGGCTGATGGAAAAGATCAAGGTTGGCTATGTGGTGATGTTGATCGGAGCGTTGATGGCGCTATTCAGTTTGCGTTTTTACATCTTCTACATGATGTGCGCCGCAGTTGCCGGTAGTTTTTTCCTGGGGAGCAAAGCATTCAGCGCCCAGGGATTTATGCAGCGATTTGTCGCAGTAGGCGCGATCGGGCTGGCATTCACATGGTTTGGTGTGTTGCAGGGTGCGAGCGTGCAGTTTGAGCGATACGCGAACTTGAAGATGGTGCAAACGAGCCGTGAGGACCTGGCAGCAGCCGGGTCCGGGTTTATGAAGGACGTTGACGTGCAGACTACTGAAGGTGCGTTGACGGTGATTCCGATTGGTTTGCTCTATCTGATGTTCGCTCCGTTTCCGTGGGATTTCGCTACGTTGAGACAAACCATTACGTTACCGGAGATGATTTTGTGGTGGATGTCCTTTCCTCTGCTGGTGCTTGGACTTTGGTATTCGATAAAGCATCGTTTGCGGCAGGTCTCTCCAATCATCATCTTCACCACGATGCTGACCCTCGCGTATTCGTTATTTCAGGGGAACGTCGGCACTGCTTACCGGCAGCGATCGCAGTTGCTGGTGTTTTATTTCATTTTCATAGCGGTTGGCGCGATTATTCTGAAAGAGAGAGCGGAAGACCGGCGGCGGCAGCAACAACTCGCGAAACAGGAGCTGGCCGAACTCCAGGCTGCCCGCGTCGTCGCGCGCCGCAAAGCGGCAATCGGATGATCTTAGACATGATTAACAGGATTTCATGATTAGCAAGATAAGAATCTTGTAAATCATGCAAATCTTGAAATCCTGTCCACGTCTACCGCAAGAATCCACGTTCCTCAAGATACTTCACGATCAACCGCGCATTATCCTCCGCCGAATTCGCCATCGTATCGATCACCAACTCCGGTTGCACCGGCGCTTCGTAGGGATCATCAATGCCCGTGAAGTTTTTGATCTCGCCACGACGCGCTTTCAGATACATCCCTTTCACATCACGCCGTTCACATTCCTCGAGCGGCGTATTCACAAACACCTCGACGAACCGCTCACCGCCAACCATGTTGCGAACGTCGTTGCGCGTCGCGCGATACGGACTCACGGCAGCGCAGATGACCGTTCCCTGATGCTTCACGATCTCGATCTTCCTTACTGAACCCCAAGCCCCGCGACAGGTGATTGCGAACAACATCGCCGTCGAGCAGAGTCACGTTGCGGCCGAATTCCTGGAGTAACACGGTCAGTATCTCAGCCGTCGTCGATTTTCCTGACGCACTCAATCCAGTGAACCAAATACAGAAACCCTGTTTGTGACGCGGCGGATAAGTCGTGGCAATCGCTTCGCTGACTTCCGGCCGCGCAAACCACGCCGGCAGTTCCGCCCCACCGTCTCGATACCATTCCCGCTTCGGCATTGTATCCACAGACTACGCAGATTGATTCGTGGAATCTGCGTAATCTGCGGATATGGTTTAATATAAGCGACTTATGTGTGGGATCGTAGGAATCGTTCGAAACGACGGAAAACCGGTTGACGAGCAGCTACTGGGGCGGATGAACAACGCGATTCGTCACCGCGGACCCGACGAGGATGGTTTCTACATCAACGGCTCGGTCGGTCTGGCAATGCGTCGCCTCGCCATCATCGACCTCAAGAGCGGCCAGCAACCCATTCACAATCAGGACCGCACTTCGTGGATCGTCTTTAACGGCGAGATCTACAACTATCTCGAGCTGCGCGAGAAGCTCGAAAAGCTGGGCCACACGTTCTACACCAACAGCGACACCGAAGCGATCGTTCACGCCTACGACGAGTTTGGCGCTGACTGTCCCAACCACCTGCGCGGCATGTTTGTCTTTGCCATTTGGAACACGGCCAAACAGGAGCTCTTTATCGCGCGCGATCGCATGGGCAAGAAGCCGCTGCTTTATGCAGAGGTGAACGGGCAGCTCGTCTTCGGTTCCGAGTTCAGTGCGCTGCTGCTGCACCCGGACGTCAGCCGCGACATCAATCCGGAGGCGCTCGATTACTACCTCGCCTTCATGTGCATCCCGGCGCCGTTGACGGCATACCGGGCCATTCGAAAGCTGGAACCGGCACACTGGCTTCGTTGGCGCAACGGCAACGTCGAGCTCGGCTGTTACTGGCAACCGGACTTCACCAAGAAGATCGACATCAGTGAGGAAGAAGCAGGTGAACGTACGATCGAGATTTTGCGCGATGCAGTGAAAGTGCGTTTGATGTCGGAAGTGCCGCTCGGTGCTTTTCTTTCGGGCGGTATTGATTCGAGCGCGGTAGTCGCGCTCATGAGCCAGGAGTCGAGCGAGCGCGTCAAAACCTTCTCGATTGGATTTGAGGAACAGGATTTCAGCGAGCTGCATCACGCGCGCCGCGTGGCCGAGCACGTGGGCGCCGATCATCACGAGTTCATAGTTCGCCCTGATGCCGTGGAAATATTGCCGATGCTCGTCGACCACTACGGCGAACCGTACGCCGACTCGTCAGCAGTGCCGACTTACTACGTTGCGAGAGAAACACGAAAGCATGTGACGGTCGCGTTGAATGGGGATGGCGGCGATGAGTCGTTTGCCGGTTATGAGCGATACATTGCAATGGGTTTGACGGAGAAGTATCGGAAGATTCCGTCGTTTGTTCGGGAGTCGTTGATCCGTCAAGCCGTCGATATGATCCCGACCGATCCGACCAGGAAGAGCAAGATCAAATCGGCTCAGCGACTGCTTGGTGTCGTAGCTCGGCCCAGAGCCGGTCGCTACATGAAGTGGATGAGGGTGTTCGATGACGAGCTTAAAGAGCCGCTCTATACCGATTCGTTCCGGCAGCAAACACAGGGCGCCAATGCTACTGGAATTCTCGAGAATTGGTTCAACCGTGCTAATGGTATCGGTGTCGTCGATACGTTGTTGTTGACGGACCAGATGACTTACTTGCCGAACGATTTGCTGGTTAAAGTCGACATCGCGACCATGGCCGTGTCGTTGGAAGCGCGCTCGCCTTTTCTGGACCATAAGGTCATCGAGTTTGCGGCCAGCTTGCCGCAGAATCTGAAGCTGCGCCGATTGACGGGCAAGTA
>DATNFX010000087.1:0-3079 GCA_035606195.1 Pyrinomonadaceae bacterium | reverse complement strand
CCAGTCCGGTTATCAGCCCGCCTCGCAAGTTCAACTGACCTCAGACGTCGTTCTCCGCAACTCAATCACTTACTAAGGAATCCGCCTAACTCCCATGAAACGCGAATCGACAATTTACGTTAACCGCGCCGATGAACGAGGCGCTGCGCTCGTCACGATGTTGCTGGTTTCCATACTCCTTCTCGGAGCCGGTGGCGCATTGATCACGACGACGATGATGTCGGCCAACAACGCAATCAACTCAACGGCAGAGATGCAGGCTTATTACGTGGCCGAATCCGGAATGCAATCAGCGCTCAACGCGCTACGTGGAAACACGAGACCTTTGATCAATGTGAACGACCGCATGAGTTTTCGCACTGCGATTATTCCGAGCATTTCTAATGGTGGTAATTCCGGTACGCCGCGATTTGCAGGCTGGCTTCCGTACAACGATCCCTCGGATGCAAACAGTCTGGTGCCGGTCGCGGTTGGAACAGTCACCGGGGGTTATCGAGTGACTGTAGAGAACATGGATCCGAACAGTCACATCGTCCAGTTTGCGACTTCGGCAACTATAGATAAGGGCGACTCAGGTAAGACGTACCAAAGGACGTTCGGCACTGTCGGTGGCACTGATGAAGTGACGATTCGCTACTCCGGTCAGCCATCGACCAACCTCAGCCCCGATCCGTATACCTTTCCGCTTACGCTCGATTCAGCGCTCGGAAGTTTTGTCATCGAACGACCGGCTGGCAGCACTGCCGATGACGTCGCGATCGAGAAGACCGGTTTTGAAATCACGATTACACAATCTTTGCCGTGGGCGGCCGAGACTACACTTGAAGGCACGTTCGTAGGTGAAGTCGACAGTGCGAGCGCTTCTGTCAAAGTAACTTTCGACAAAGCCTCAGTGAAAGCCGACGGCACGACTTACGCGCTCAACCTCGCGAGCGGCGCCACCGTGCTCGATCTCGTTTACACGCCGGCAACAAACACGACGAGCATCCCGGCGAAAGTGACGTCTCCCGATCCGAAACGTTTGCTGGTGAAATCCTACGGCTTTGGACCACAGGGAGCGAAAAAGCGTTTGGAACTGATGGTGAATAAAGAGAATTTGGAATTCGAAATACCGGCGGGCATGACTTTGCGCGGTGCGGACGACTGCACGGATTTCACTTTTGATTCAGGAAGCAGTGGCACCAAGGTCTATTCAGGGATCGACCACGCCGGTGTCGAGGCACAGCGGCCGGCTTTTGCGATATCGAAGTGCGACGAAGACAATATCACGATCAAAAAACCCGGCACAGTCTCGGATCCGATGATCGGCATCCTCGGAGACGACGACACAACTCCCGGCACGATTGAGACGCCTTCGTTTCTAGACAACGCCACGAGAGCGCGCGCTTACCTGAGTGCACTGCAAACCAAGGCGCGATCTACAAATCGACTTTTCAGCGGTACGCATACAGTGAATGATTCGGTTACTACTCCGAAGTTCACGTTCGTTGACGGTGATTGCACATTGACGAGCGGTTCCGGATTCCTGGTCGTGACGGGGACGTTAACGATCCGCGGAAACACAGACTTCACTGGCGCGATACTCGTACTCGGGACGGGCAAGTTGGTCCGTAACGGTGGTGGTAACGGAGATATTTTTGGTGGTATTGCGATCGCCGCGTTCAATCGCACCAGCGGAGACTTTACGGCGCCGACTTACGATACACAGGGCGGCGGTAATTCGACCATTCAATACGATTCGCAGGCACTGAAGAACGGCATCGGCTCCGCCTTGAACGTCTCCGGCATCCGCGAATTCTAATTTCTCACCCCGCGCACAACACCACGTCCCTCGGGACGTACTGTACGGGCGGCCCTCCGTGGCCGCCCTTGGTTGGAAACGTATTCGCAAAAGTAGAGGCCGTCGATTCTTGAATTCCTGTGCAAACCGAGGGGCGGCCACGGAGGGCCGCCCCTACAGTACGTTCTGAGTTGCTTGAAGAAAATTGGCGCGCAGTTGCTCGTCGTTTACGTTGGAGGCGATGAAGTTCACGATTTCCACCGCGCGGGCGGATGATTCCCGGGCTTCGGCTTCCTGGCCCAACTGCGTTTTCAATCGCGCTCTGCCGGCGTGAACTTTCCACGCAACCAATGGCACGGGATATATCTCGAGCTCCGCCAGTGCAAGGTCGAAGTTCTTCTCTGCCTCCGTCAAATCATTAGCAGCAAGACATACTTTAGCCCGTAGATGATGTGCGACGGCGATGTACTTGTGAACCTCATGCTCGGTCGCAGTCGCATACAATCGTTCGACGAACTCAATCGCCTTGTCGAGATCGCCCTTCTTCAACCAGTGCTCCGCCATCGCGGCCTCGAGCCGGATGTTATACCGCCAGCGGAACCATGCATCGCGTTCGAAAATGTCTCTCACTTCATGAAACACCGTCGCCGTCTGCTCGTGATTTCCCGCGTGAGTGCAATCAATACCGCGATTGATTAACGAATTGGCCTCAGCCTCCATGACGTGATGCAGGCGTGAAACGTCAATTCCCTCTTCGTTGTATTTGTGCGCCGACTCGAAATCGTAAAGCTCGCGATAAATCCATCCGATACAGTTTGGAAAGCGCGGATGCCAGAACAGATCGCCGTTGCGACGCGCCTTGTCCAGCGCGTCGTTCAGCGTTGCGAGGGCAGCAGACATCTTGCCCTGGTTTCCCTGCGACAAACCGAGAAAGAAGAGCGACGTCAACATCAAAAATCCATCGCGCAGTACAGACGTAAGCCGCAACGCTTCCGTTGTTAACTCAATTGCGAGTGCGTATTCCGATTGGAAGAAGTGCACACAAGCTCGCCAGGCCAGACCGGCGCACAGAGTCGGTTTGTGATTGAGTCGTCTGGACGTCGCTATTGCTTCATCCAGCAACGTCTTTGCTTCTCTCAATTCTCCATAGCAACAGTGTTTGAGTCCGATCAAAAACATCGTTTCGACGCGTAGCTTTTCATTGCCGGCGCGTTCGGCGACTTCGAGAGCTTCAGTCGCGCGGGCGACAGTCTCCTCGAGCCGGTGAGAAAAGAAGAGCGTCATGGTCAACGCGTTGAG
>DATNFX010000086.1:0-16902 GCA_035606195.1 Pyrinomonadaceae bacterium | reverse complement strand
CGGTGGGGGCGGGGGAACCGGTGGCGTTGGCGGCGGTGGTAGCAAAAGCGAAGGGCCCGCACCTCCTGTTTACAAAGTGCCATGGAAGATTTGGGAAGCTCGCACTGCACCACAAAAGGGACTGGTTCTCTATTGGTTCCCGGCCAACAATAACGAGATCAAGAACTCAAGCCTGCTGGCGTCGCGAATTCTCACGCTCTATTCATCGCAATGCGTTTCAATGACTGTTGCGGACTCAAAGACGCCCGAATTGCAGTCAATCATCGGCAACTCCTCCGTGCCGGTTGCCGTGTTGGCGAGTACGGATGGATCCACTATCAATAAAGTCGAGAACACGGGCGGCAAACTCAAAGTCGAACAGGTCGAGAAACTCGTCGACGCAGAGATGAAGCAGCGCGAGACCACTCTCGATACGCAGTTGAAACAGGCAAAGGAAAAAGCAAAGGCCGGAGATAACCCGGGCGCAATCGCACTTCTCAAACCGGTCGCCGAAGAAAAATGCCTGTTTCCGAAGAAAGCGAAGGACGCCTCCAAAGAGTTAAAGAAACTCGGCGTGGAAGAAATCGGCAGCATTCCGGACGCACCGATTCTCGATCGCATCCAGGGTGCTCGCGTCGAAGCCGTGATGCGCAGCGGCCTCATCGCCGAGATAGCTGAGAAATACGTCACGGCCGAAAGGCTCTATCAGCGAGCACATCGGATGGATCCCGCCGATCCGACTCCGCTGCGTTATCTAGGCGAACTTTATCGACATCACACCGGCGAGTGGGGCAAAGCAAGAGCCACATTCAACACGATTCTCAACATGCCTGCCGATGCTATCGCGCGTGCAGTTGCACTTCACGGTCTTGGCAAGATGACGATTCATGACGGCGAGTTCAAGAAAGGCTTGTCGCTGATGGAACAGTCAGTCGCGGAGTATCCACTCGCGCTCGCTTATCGCAATCTCGCAGTCTACTGGAACTCCGAAGGCGATCTGGAGCAGGGCAATGCGTACACGCAAAAGGCGCTTGCTCTCGATCCGAAAGATCCATACAACCTCGTGTTCGCAGCAGTTTTCATGGCCGCATCAGGACATGGCGACGAGGCTTTGAAGATTGCGCGCGCGAATCGAAATCTGTTACCGGCGTCGTATAACCTCGCTGCGATCTACGCGCAGACTGGTCACAAGCGCGAGGCGCTCGCGTTGCTGCAACGACACTTCTTCCAGTACGAGCGTTATCACGCTGTTCGTGCCAAGGAAATGATGGAGGCGCGTGTCGATGCGGTATTCGACTCGCTGCGTCAGGATTCAGCATTCCTGGCACTTACGAGTGGAGCTGACGGCAGACTCCAGATGCCCATGAAAAATATGACGGGCTCGGCCAATCGAGATTGATCATCCCTAGTGGCCACGGATTTCCACGATCCGTGGCCGCGCAAGGAGACTCCCCATAGACCAAGTCCGCGATTACCGCATCTGGCAAGTAATCACAGCCTCCGCCGTCGGTACCATGATCGAATGGTACGACTTCTATATTTTTGGCAGTCTCGCCGTAATCATCGCGCCGCTCTTCTATCCGAAAGGCAATAACACACTCGCACTCATCGCTTACCTGTCGACGTTTGCAGTCGGCTTTGTGGTCCGTCCCTTTGGAGCTCTCTTCTTTGGACGTATTGGCGACCTCGTTGGACGTAAGTATGCGTTCCTCGTGACGCTGATCATCATGGGCGGCGCCACTGCGGCGATCGGTTTCCTGCCGACCTACCCAACGATCGGTATCGCGGCGCCGATATTCCTCTTAGTGATCAGGGTGCTTCAGGGATTGGCACTCGGCGGGGAGTATGGGGGCGCTGCCGTTTACGTCGCCGAGCATGTGCCTGATGGAAAGCGCGGGTTCTATACAAGTTTCATTCAAATAACGGCGACGCTCGGATTGTTTGTTTCGCTGGTGGTCGGGATCATCGTGCAAAACTCGATGACTGACGCGGCATTCAAGGCGTGGGGTTGGCGCATACCGTTCATCATCTCGCTCTTTCTGGTCGGCATTTCGCTTTACATTCGCCTGCGCATGAAAGAGTCGCCGATCTTTCAACAGATCAAAACCGCGGGAATGACATCTTCCCGTCCGCTTGTTGAGGCTTTTACGCATTGGGAGAACCTCAAGCGCGTGTTGATCTCGTTGTTTGGCGCGACTGCGGGACAGGGTGTGGTCTGGTACACAGGTCAGTTCTATGCGCTCTTCTATTTGCAGACTGTTTTGAAAGTGAACCCACGCTCGGCGCAGTACATCATCGCGATTGCGCTGCTGTTTGCGATGCCGCTGTTTGTGTTTATGGGCGCGCTTTCGGATCGTATTGGACGCAAATGGATCATGATGGCGGGATGTTTACTGGCGGCGATTTCATACATGCCCATCTACGGAGCTATGCAGCGCGCCGCTGGGTCGAATGTGGTTACAACTCAATCGAAACTGGATCCGGTGACCGGTGCTAAAAGCCTCATCCCTCAAACAGAGGTGAACGGCACGCTGCAAGCAGCAAATGAAGTGCTGACTTATGTGGATTTCCGAACACTAATCAGCTCACCAGCAGCTCAGAAACTGATCCTGCTCGTGTTCATTCAAGTCTTCTTCGTCACCATGGTCTACGGACCAATCGCCGCATATCTAGTAGAAGCATTTCCGGCAAAGATCCGGTACACATCGCTTTCGCTTCCCTATCACATCGGCAACGGCGTCTTCGGCGGACTACTACCCGTAATCGGCCTCTCGGTAGTCGCAAAAACCGGAGACATCTACGCCGGCCTTTATTATCCCATCATAGTGGCGAGCATAACCTTCATCGTGGGCTCGTTGCTGCTCAGAGAGACGAAGCACACGCTGATTTGGGATGAGGTTAACCGCAGATAAACGCGGATTTGCTTTCCGTTAGCAGGAGATCGGAATACTCGTGCCAAACGCTGCGTTCACGTACGCTAAAAATCCTTGCGCCGAAAGTGTATCCAGCCGGTAATCGACGTTCGTTGAACGGCAAACAGAGTCGCCGGTGATGGTGATCGAGACGATGAGCGGCTGGCCGTTAAGGCTCATGAAGTTTGGCCCACCTGAATCACCAAAACACGTTCCGCCGTTGCCGGTTGATGCATTCTGCGACAGACGCAGATAGCCGCCGTTGAGCGAGTTGAAGCTCGAGAACGAGAACATACGTGGAACCGGATTCAGATCCTGAAAGAACGGAACGCCTCCGCTCACGACGCGGTTTTGCACGCCATAACCTACGTTCGTGAACTGCGCCTTTTTCAATCCGTTTTGAGCCGCCAGTTGATCGAGCAAGCCACAGCTCGGCAGTACTGCAGGCGAAACGCCCTGAACATTACGCGTTAGGATCAATGCACCGATATCGCCTGAGTCGCTCTGGCTCTGGTTATAATTCGGATTTGTAACCACGTGCGCCACCGCCAGGAGAGTTGTCTTGTTGCTTGTCAGTGCGCCGAACGGTATTGACTGATCAAGACTAACGTAGGCGACGTATCCCTCGGGTGCGAGATCCTGTGTGTAGAAGATCGTGCAGTGACTGGCTGTAAGAAACACATTGCCAGTGATCATCGTGCCGGAGCAGATTGGAAAGATTTCCCCCGTAGTGGGCGACTTCACGATAAACGCGCCGGTATTGCGGTACGCATTACTTGAATCGACGAATCCGTACGTAATAGCGGACGTTTTTGGCGGGAGCAACAACGACATCGTCAACAGACTCGTGGCCAGTACAGAGAAAGCTATCAGACGTTTCATGGAAATCTCCTTATGATGAAGCTTGTAGGTTGGCCGGGCGAGTGAATTCTACCGCCCAGCGAGTATAGTCTCAAGTTGCCCGCCTGAGGACATTGCGATAGGCTGGCAGCGCTTTTCCGACAAATCCATGAACATCAATCGTCGTGAATTCAACTATGCACTACTTATCAGTGCTGGTTCAGTAGCACTGCGCCGCTTTCCCGCGCAGACGACAATGCGCGTCAACAGCAAACGGATCATGGAGCACATTCTTGCCCTGGCTGAGTTTGGAAAGAATCCGCAAGGTGGTGCGAGCCGGGTCGCGTATAGCGATGCTGATAAACAGGGCCGTGAGTACGTGCTTGGACTTCTTCTAGATGCAAAACTCGACGTCAGGATCGATGCCGCGGGCAATCTCATTGGCAGTCGCGGTGGTAGCGCCAACCTCAGACCTTTGTTGATCGGTTCACACATCGATACGGTTCCTGAAGGCGGAAACTACGACGGCGTAGTTGGTTCGATTGGCGCGATCGAGGTCGCACAGACTCTGGCGGAAAACAATGTAACTACTCGTCACCCACTCGAAGTCGTCATTTTTCAGAACGAAGAAGGCGGACTCATTGGCAGCCGTGCGATGGATGGTGAGTTGACCGAGAAAGAGCTCGGCCTTGTTAGCCGCAGCGGCAAGACGATTCGCGAAGGAATAAAGTTCATCGGTGGAGATGTCGCGAAGCTGGCGGAAATGCGGCGACAGAAGGGCGACATTGCGGCTTATCTCGAACTGCACATCGAACAAGGCGGAATTCTCGACAGTGAAAAGATAAACATCGGCGTGGTTGAAGGCATCGTCGGGATCAACTGGTGGGACGTCACGATCGAAGGCTTTGCAAATCACGCGGGCACAACTGCGATGAATAATCGACAGGATGCGCTGCTGGCTGCGGCAAAGTTTATCGAAGCTGTGAATCGCGTCGTGACGAGCTTGCCCGGCAGACAAGTCGGCACAGTTGGCAGGATCAACGCACTTCCCGGCGCGCCGAACGTAATTCCCGGCAAGGTGGTTTTGAGTCTCGAGCTACGCGATCTCGATGCCGCGAAGATCAATATGGTCTTCGAAAAGATTCAGGCCGAAGCACAAAAGATCGCCAGTGACAGTAAAACGAAGTTCGACTTCAAGGAGATCAACGTCAACATACCGGCACCCACGGATCCACAAATCCGCTCATCGATATCCGATGCAGCACGCGAGCTTGGTCTAACAACGAAGCTGATGCCTTCGGGCGCCGGTCACGATGCTCAGGACATGGCGCGCCTTGGTCCCGTTGGCATGATCTTCGTCCCGAGTGTCGGCGGAATCAGTCACTCTCCACGCGAGTTCTCTCGACCAGAAGCCATCGCAAACGGCGCGAACGTATTACTTCACACCCTATTAAAATTGGACAGAGCTTAATCTCGATTTGTGCCTTTTGTGCTTTTGTGCTTTTTGTGGCTCTACTCGTAGCGTAGTGCGATGATCGGATTCACTCTCGTGGCACGTCGCGCCGGTATATAGCTGGCGATCGCAGCGACTGCAATCAGCAACAACGATATGATCGTGAACGTCATCGGATCAGTCGCCGTCACTCCAAATAGCAACGTCGACATCACTCTCGTTAACGCTAGCGCAGCGATGAGTCCGATCGCGATACCGATAACGACCAGTTTAAAGCCGTAACCCACAGCAAGTTTGAGCACAGTACTAGTCTGCGCCCCAAGCGCCATGCGGATACCGATCTCATGTGTCCGCTGCGCCACTGAGTAACTCATCACACCGTATATTCCGACCGCCGCAAGCACGAGCGCGACAGCTGCAAAGACCGCGAGCAGCAACATGCTGAAACGCTGCCGCGCGATCGAGTCGGCAAGGATAGTTTCCATTGTTCGAATGTTGGACACCGGCTGGTCTTTATCAATCTCCCAAACGGCTTTACGAACGGTACTCGCCATGCTTGCCGGATCGACGTCAGTCTTCACGACTAGATCTTGAGCGTCAAAGAAGCCGTATTGCCTGTAGCTCAGATACATTTGCGGCGCCGGCTCGGCAGTCAACTCCATCTGGCGAACGTCTTTCACGATACCAATGACATTGATCCAATCTTCCGGCGATCTCGCTCTACCCACTGCGATTCGTTTGCCCACGGCTTCTTCGCCCGGCCAGAAACGACGGGCCATGGTTTCACTAACGACTGCTACGTTAGGTGACTTGTCAGTGTCCTGATCGGTTAGCTGGCGTCCTTTCAAGAGGGGAATACTCATCGTGTCGAAATAGCCGGGGCTAATCATTCGCGTAACCACGATCAGCTCCTGTCCCGGTGGCGGTTCAGGCCTGCCTTCGATGCTGACAGAAATAGAGTTTCCCTGACGATACAAGGGAAGGTTTGTAGTTACTGCCGCCGATCTAACTCCAGGCAAAGATTGAACTCGCTGGACCAGATCCGTGTAAAAGGCCGACCTGGTTACCCTCTTTTCGTACTTCGGTTCGGGAAGTACGATCTTCATTGTCAACAGATTCTCCGCACGAAACCCCGGATCGACATTACGTAGTCGCAGAAAACTATTGATAAGCAATCCCGCGCCGATCAGCAGCACCAGCGAAATCGCAACTTCCGCGATCACGAGCAAACCACGCAAACGTTTGCCGCTGCCACCAGTTGCCGCGTCGCGTCCGCCTTCTTTCAGAGTCTCGCTCTGGTTGAACCGAACAGATTGAATCGCAGGCGCTAAACCAAAGATCAAACCCGTCGCAAGAGAGACGAGCAAAGTGAAGCCGAGAACTTTGTAGTCAATCGAGATTGCGCGCGCTTGCGAAATATTTTCAGGGATAAAAACTTTCAGGACTATGAGTCCGGCGTAAGCGATCGCGAGGCCTACGAGTCCGCCCAAAGTCGATAGCAAAACACTCTCAGTTAAAAACTGCCGGATCAAGCGCCCGCGTCGCGCACCCAGTGCGACACGTACCGCAATCTCTTTTTGTCTCACTGCTGCTCGTGCAAGTAGGAGGTTGGCAACATTCGCGCATGCAATCAGCAATACGAGTCCGACGGCGCCCAACAGAATCAGCAATGCGGGTTTGATGTCTCCGACAATACGTTCATGCAAGGGTGTGATTACTGCACCCAGATCTGTGTTTGTTTGCGGATACTGTTGTTGTAAGCGCGCCGCAATGGTACTCATCTCCGCTTGAGCCTGGGCGAATGTTATGCCGGGCTTGAGTCGCCCCAGAACTGTAAGATAATGGCTGTCGCGGTTGGCAGCCTCTTCTTGAGTAAAAGCAATCGGGACCCAAACTTCATCATCTGCCGTCGGAATTGAAACCGCGGCGGCATGACACCAACTACCGTGTAACTGGCGCCGTTGAGAGTCAAAGTCTTGCCAACGATGCCGGCATCGCCGCCAAATCTTCGTTGCCACAAGCCATAACTCAACAGGACCACATGTCCTGCACCCGGTTGATCTTCCGCGGCGGTAAAAACACGTCCGAATTGGGGATCTACGCCGAGTAGGGGAAAAAGAGTTGCCGAGACACGCCTGCCATCCAACCGCTCGGGCTCGCCTGAGCCGGTCAAATTAAAACTTGCAACGTCGATTGCAGCCATTCCTTCAAACAGTTGGTTCTGATCACGCCAGTCGATGTAGTTTGCCGCGGTGGGGGTATCGGTTGGATAGCCTTGCTTGGCATTCTCTTCCCAAACCATTACGAGTTGTTCGGGATCTTTATAAGGCAGCGGCTGCAACAAGATTGTGTTTACAACACTGAAGATCGCAGTGTTGGCCCCGATTCCCAGAGCCAATGCGACAACAGCAATGATCGTAAAGCCCGGGTTCTTCCGTTGCATTCGTAACGCATAACGCAGGTCGTGTAGGAAATCAGCTAACACGTTCGTTCTCCCTCCGCCGGCAACGAGCGGCTCTTTCGCGGCCTTTTGCGAGCGCCGCATTTCTCTTTGCATTAACTCAGTGCCGGCGAGCTCTCTGATCGCTGCTTGCTTCGCCTCGGCTTCAGTCGCGCCGGCTTTGAGTGAACGCTCGTAAACATCGTCGAGATGCTGGGCCAGCTCTTCGACGACCTCGGCCTCATGCGCCGGTTCGAGATTGAGTCGCGACAGGCGCCGCCGAACTTCTTCTTTCCAGTCAGGCATGCTCAATTCCGGTAATGCGATTGATGGCTTCGACAAACTCCTGCCAACTGTGGCGCTGTGCGGCGAGGACTTTCCGGCCTTCGGCAGTCAAACGGTAATAGCGACGACGGCGCTGGCCCGCCTTTTCGACCCAGCGTCCCTGAATCCAGCCACGGCGCTCGAGTCGATAAAGCAACGGGTAAAGCGAAGCCACATTGAACCTCAGCCTCCCCCGCGAGCGCTGCTCGATCAAATTTCCGATGTCATATCCATGCCGCGGCTGATCTTCGACGAGCGAGAGTATCAGCAACTCCGCGCTCCCCTTCTTCAGCTCACGGTCAAGCATCTGCGAAAGCTTATATGGCATAGCGATATATTATTGAGGTGTATATCAGACGTCAACCTTGGAGTTTTCGGGTTTGAGATCCTGTTTTTGGTGGCTACGGATACAAGCTCAAGGCTGCCCTTCGCTTACGAAGCTTAAGTCGGCTGGGTATGTTCATTCTCAAAAGCCGCTCAGTCGCGCGGCCTGTCGCGGTGAGTGGAACGATCCGAGCCCCATTCAATTGAAAGTGTTCAGCCCACCGCTCCGTGCGTGGATTGAACAACGCCACAAGTTCACCGGTGAGCGGATCGAGGGAGGCAATGTCCGAGCCTTTGAAGCGATTACATTCAAAACAGGCTAATACCAAGTTGGCGGAGGATGTCTCGCCACCGTGTTTAAATGCAATGAGGTGATCAGGTTCGTGAGGACCGAAGACTTGAGATTCAGTTAGTAAACAGTATTCGCAACGCTCTCTCGCTCGCTCCCGCACCTCTCGCCGTAAGGCTGCGGAGATACGGGCTCTTGTCACGTTTTCTTCTTTATGTATTTGTGTGCGCGGATTTTAACTAGTTGCATAAGGTGTTCGAGTTGACCGAACCACTCAAGCTCTAGTTCATCGTCTTCAGTCAGTTCACCGGCGGAGTTGAGTTCGAGTAACTCACGCACACGCTCTTGTGTTTCCGGTGAAGGACGGAAGGACGCAATCTCCTCGGGTGACGGGCCACGAGCAAAGAAGTCTACGATCTCATCGTAGCTCGTTTGCTGAAACGACAACGCAGCAACTGCGCCGTCAGGTTCGTTCCTGGATTCCTGCTTCATTACCATAACGTAGCGAATCTTAGCAGTTCCTGGCGTTAACAGAAAAGGCCGCCCAAGTTGGACCGGCCTTCTCTTACCTTCTTAGTCATCCTAACCGCACGGGCAAATAATCACACCTTCGATCGTGCCGACCACAGCGCCGCTTCCTCCCTTAACTGACGGATCAAACTTGATGCGGTAGGCGGCTATTACCTGGCAGCCTTTGAGTGCTGGATCTTGCGTGGCTGTGACTTGTCCACACAGACGGCCCTCCATGATTCCCAGGTCACTGCATTTTTGACAGGCCTTAATCGGAAGACGATGCGAGCCTTCGTTAGTAACGCCTGACATGCGGCCTTCGACTCTTAGCCCATTAACTCCCAGCCAGACAAAGTCTGCAGCATGAAAGCCACGATGCATGCCGTCGGTATCAAAAGCGGTGGAGAGATTGCCGAATTCGAGGCCGCCATTGAAGGACCGCGCCAATGGTGAGTCGCAGTTGGTTCCTTGAATGTTGGCTTTCATTTCGTGCTGGGTGCGAAGCGTTACGCATTTCGGTTCTTTGCACTCCTGTTTCTTGCTGCTACGGAGTGGCATCTTTCCCTTTAGGTCCTTAGATAAGGCGCTAACACAAAATGGTTTAGTGAGGATCCCTTCGGGATCGTCAAAACATCTGGTTGCCATTTTTATTCTCCTTCTGGGTGACGAGGCTGTCGAGTGATTGAGGAGAGCGCTTCTGAGGGCTCAGGCGACTCCTCCATTCGTGGTGTAACGAACCCAAGTTCGCAAGGTGTTCTTGAGTCGCCACAATATTCCTATCTGCGGATGAAAGTCAACGCATAGAGTAACGCGGATGAAAACGCTCGCCCTGTCTTCATCCGCGTTAATCTGTGGCTAATATATTGTTCGCTTGGGGAGGGCGCCGGCAGTTTAGTTTTGTGTCCGAGATGCTTGAATCTGGACTAGTCTGGCTGCGGTGTGAACGTGTAGAATCCTGACAGTTTAATATGAGCCAAACAATACCTGCACACTTTGATGGCCAACACATCCTCCTTGATGAGGCAGTTGAACTCGAACCCAATACAAAGTTGTTGGTTACCGTATTACCGAAGGACGCGGATGTCGAGGCGTGGCGAGTTCTATCCGCGAAGCGTCTTGAAGACGCATATGCTCAAGAGGAAGAAGAATATTCTTTAGATCTAATTAAAGAACCAAACACGGAATAATGAAACAAGGTGTTGTGATCCTCACTCCCGTACCTCAAGCCGACGGGAACCTCAAGAATCGTCCAGCTATTTTTCTCAGAGAAATGCCGCCTTATCGAGATCTGCTTGTGTGTGGTGTCAGTACACAATTACATCGTGAGGTAAAGGGATTTGACGAACTAATTCGATCAACTGACTCGGATTTTAAGCCACTGGTCTAAAAACCGACTCATTGATCCGACTGGGATTTCTAGCAGTGTTACCTCGAACGGCCGTTATCGGGTCGATTGGCGCAATTTCGTCAGTGAGATATCGACGTTTGCTAAAGCGTCTCAGCGATTATCTCATTCGATAAATCTAGAGCCACAGATCAACGCGGATGAAAACAGATCAATCTGTCTTCGTCCGCGTTATCTGTGGCTAAATGTTCTTTCGCTTATTTACACTTACTGTATCCACAATCGCGGCAGAAGTCACAGCCGCTCGCGTGTTCGAGTTGGCCGTGGCATTCGGGGCAGATGCCGATCATGTTGGACATGATGGCGCCCGTGACGGCTTTCTGGTGATGTTGGGATTGTTGTTTGCTCGCCACCGCGCGGGCGGAGTCGGGAAGATCCTGGACCCGCCGCACCGTGATCATGATGCATTCGGCAACCGCCTGCTCCGGTGAAGTAAGCAGTCGCTCGTTGAACCACACCGCATGCGTGCCGGTTACTTTGTTCAGGCTGTACGCGACTTCGGCTGCATCGAACCCGCCACGCAGCATCTTCGAAGCCAGCAAGCCCACGCCACCGCTGATTGGACCAGTCGCAAACACTTCCTGAATCATTTTGCCGTCATGATTAACCGTGACGTAAAGATTCTGACCGTCGAACGGAATCTGCCAGGTCGCACCGCGCAATTCACGTGGACGCTCGATCCTGATCGCGGTCACTGCCGGAAGTTTGATCGTCTCAGAGTGTTCGCGCGCAATCGCTTCCTGACGAGCGGAGGCATCGTCAGCCGCTGTTGCTTCAGCAGCACTCACACCTTCGTCCAACGGCTCGACCACCGCTTCCGGATTGCATGCCACTTCGCCCTTCGGTTCTTCAGCTTTCATCGACGTGAGCACCTGGTTATCGCGGGAACCATCACGATAATAACTGACTGCCTTGCAACCAAGTTGACGTCCGAGGCGATAAAGCGCGTCCACCGACTCCACCGTGTCGTTAACCGCACCATTGCAGGTTTTCGACACACTGTTGTCGACGTTGCGCTGAGCAGCCGCGAGCACATGAACGTGCTGCTCAGCGCTTATGTTCATCGCCGAGATAAAATGCGACGGCAGTTCCTGTTCGTGGTCCACGACATAAGCTGCAGCCGCATCTATCGATTCCTGATCATGCTGGTCCACATCAATACCAAGCGCTTGTGCGGCAAGTGTGTGCACGTAGGTGCGCGTGCCGAGTGTGTCTTTACGAATGTAGGCCCAGGAGAAGTTTGGCTCGATCCCGGAAGACGTTTCTGCGACCAACGAGATCGTTCCAGTTGGCGCGATCGTAGTCACTTCATAGTTACGCGGTGTCAGCGGCGTATCCTTCGGAATTCCGATCTGGTTGTAAAGAAACTCTGAATAGGCTTCGCGGTTTGGCTCAAACTCCGGAAACGCTCCCTTCTCCGCGCCGAGACGATTGCTCTCCATCCACGACTCGCGTCTTACGAACCCCACCACCTCGTCCATCAGGTCGATCGACTCGGCAGATCCGTAAGTGATATTGAGATTCAAACACAGATCTGCAAACCCCATGATGCCCAGGCCGACGGGTCTCGTACGATGGACCACGTCATTGATCTCGAGCAGCGGCCAGGCACAAGTGTCGATCACGTTGTCGAGAAAACGCGTGCAGAGATGCGTCACATCACGCAGACGATCCCAATCGATTCGTTTTTCGGAATCGTAAAACTTTGCGAGATCGATCGAACCCAGGTTGCACGAGTTTGAGAAGTGTAGAAATTGTTCGCCGCAAGGGTTGCACGAGTAGATCGGCCCCATCGACTTCATCATGTGATTGTGACGATTCACTTCATCGATGAACGCGATGCCAGGTTCGGCATACTTGTGTGCACTGGCAACAATCCGGTTCCAGATATCAGGCGCAAAGATCATTCCCGGTCGCGGTGCTTCTTCGATCGTGCAGTCGGAAAGATCCGCGGCGAGAAATGCCTGTCGATCACAAAACGTCACAGTCGATCCATCGGCAGTCCGATAGACCACATAATTATCATCACTGACCGGATCGTAAATGGATTCGGTCCACGGCTGACCATTGAATTCCAGCTGGAACCATTTGTTGTTATCGACGGCTTTCAAAAACTCATCAGTGACGTTCACCGAGATGTTGAAGTTAGTCAGTGAATGCTGATCGTTCTTGGCGTGAATGAAGCGAAGCACGTCAGGATGCGTAACGCGCATCATTCCCATGTTCGCGCCACGACGCACACCACCCTGCTTCACAACATCAGTCACCTGATTGACGATGTTCATGAACGACACTGGACCAGACGCAACACCAGTGGCCGAGCTCACCATGGCGCCGTGCGGTCGAAGGAATTCATAGGTCATGCCGGTGCCGCCACCCGTCTGGTGAATCGTCGCGGCGGCCTTTGCGTGTTCCATGATTCCAGTCAGCGAATCGGGAACATCGAGCACAAAACAAGCGGCAAGCTGTCCGTTGGGTTTGCCTGCGTTGACGAGACAAGGCGTGTTGGGGATGAATTCACGCGCGAGCATTACCTCACTCATCGCTGCAAAAAACTTGTCCCGTTTTTCACCAGTTTCCGCCTTGGAAACGTGGCCAACTACCCGTTTAACGATGTCAGCCCACTCCTCGAACGGCTGACCTTTCGAATCCTTCAACGAATACCGCTTGCTAACAACTTTTCTGGCATTGATCCCGAGCTCCTGCGACCTTCGACGGGGTGAAACGGCGGGGGAAACGACACTGTTTTGACCGACTTTTTTGCCGATAGCTGCGCTCATCAATCTCTGCCTTTCTAACGGGAGACCCGAAGGTACAAATCGTGTTTCAAAAACGGTTCTGCCAGGCGTATGGCTACGCAGGCATTAACTTAGAGTGTGTTGCTTTTGCTCTGGTTGGCTCTTTTCGAAGCGCTAAACACCTGGCTGGAGTGCGCTCCGGGGGGCGGCCGCTGCACCAGTTTACTGCTTCGTCATAAGCGGAGTGGAATATACTCCTGAGCGCGCTCACTGTCAATATCTTGTGGCTATATTTTTTTGTAGCTCTATACAGTGTATTTTGCCGCAGATCAAGCGGATTACTTTCCGGAGGTCCCGGTGTTGGAAAGCAACAACTCGTAATTGCCGATATCGCGATTGTGACTGTCGAGCGCGGCGAAGGTGTCGGAGGTTTCCTCGAGCATCTGTTTAGTCATCGCGATCGAATCGCTTAGCTGCTCGAAATCGAGTGAAGAAACACGCTCGGGTGTAGGCAGAGTAACGACCTGATCGTTCACGAGACCGAAGAAGTTTTCAATTGACTGCAACTGACCTTCAACGAGTTTCACTGAACGCTCGATATCATTGAAAGCAGCGACGCGGCGTTTCAGTATTTCAACATTCGCCTGCTGAATTCTTTTCTCGCGATCGTCTCTCGCGGCTTCAACCGATCGTTCCGCCTGGACCAACTGATTCTGGACTGCCTGTCGATTGATTGAACGCAGGTGATGTTTGCGACGACGATACACGTCGAGCAGATCAACAAAGTCTTCCCAGCGTTGATCGAGACTCTGAATGTTGTGAGGAATCTGCTTCGTACCGGTGAATTTTTTGTAGTTCGAATAGATCTGATTCTTCATCCAGCGCAAATACTCAACCGCCTCGCGCTCGCGCGGGTCAAACAATTTGATCTGCGCTTCACGTTGCTGCTCGCGTAGCTTCAGCAGACGCTGCTTCTCTCTTCGATCAACCAGCCGGCGATAAACAGAACTTGCAGGCACGGTAGCCAGATACAACGTCTCGGTCGCCAGCGCAGCCACGAGCGGAGTGACATCCTGTACATATGCAGCGGCCACTGCAAACCCAGCCATACCCCAAAAATTTATGGGCTCCTTAAATGCTTCTTTCAGATATCTCAGATCGATCTTAGGTAGTTCCATATGGACAAGTATGGCCGATTACATAAATGCTGTTTTCAATTAACGCGTCCCCCGCCGGTGCCGTTCTGACCGCCAGTCGTTTCGCCTTCAGCCGGAAGAGCCTGTGGCGCCGAACCTCCGCCCGCACCTAACAACCCCATGTCTTTTTTATATGCGAGCAGTTTATCCTGCAACTGCATGTCTAATGCTTCACGTTCGATGTCCTGCATTTGCGTGTCGACATTAGCAGAACCCAACTGCATCTTGGCTTCGGCAGCCGCTGCACGGCGATCGATCTTGTCGCGCATCTCGTTGAATGTCGATGCGTCGTCGCCAAGCTGGAACGACTCCATTGTCTGCGCAAGCTGTTCCTGAAGTTTTGCCTGCTTCGACTGGTTTATCAACTGCATCGCCTCGGCAGTACGGCGCTGCATCTGAAGCACGTAATTGTCGCGCGCTTTAAGTGCCTGCTTCGATGCTCCCGTTGCATGCTCCAGTTGCTGCGAGGTTTTCTGAAGGTCGAGTTGTGCCTGCTGCAATTGACCGATGTAAGCGGTAGCGATGTCGTCGCGACCCATCTTTACCGAAGCACGAATTTTGGAGTCGAGATCGACGACCTGAGTCTCCAGTCGCTCCTTGTTTTTGGCGAGCAGTTTCTCAGTTGCCATGACCTGCGCCACGGAATTGTTCAACTCCGGTACGCGGTCGCGCATGTCGCGGATAGTCTGCTGAAGAATGAGTTCGGGATCTTCAGTCTTTTCGATTATCCCACCGAAGAGGGCGCGCATTGAGCGCTTCATTCTTGTCCAAACTCCCATTTTCGCTCATCCTCCGATAGCGAAGTGTGAAAACCAAAACTATGATTCCAGCTTCCAATTATCGCCCTTACAGCCATTTGCGACGATTTGATGTACGACGCATACGCTCAGGCGGTTTCAACTCCGGCAAACTGAGCTTTGAGTATAAGCGCTCACGGGTATTTTTTGTAGGGGCGGCCCTCCGTGGCCGCCCGTGGCTTTGACATATCGCTGGAAAAGGACGGCGCCTGCTTTCTGAACCCCTATCAAAACCCCGGGCGGCCACGGAGGGCCGCCCCTACAGTACGTCCTTCAGCGACCAATATCTCTGCGGAATTGCATGCCCGGCCAGTGAATTCCTTCAAGCGCGCGATAACAAAGAGCCAGGGCATCCGTGAGGCGATCAGAAGCCGCCGTTACGCCCAGTACGCGTCCGCCGGTCGCGATAAAGCGGCCATCCGCGCCCGTCGAGGTGCCCGCGTGAAAAACCTGAACGGCATCGTTTCCAACCTGCTCCAAACCTTCGATCACAGCCCCCGTTTCATACTTGCCCGGATAACCCTTACTAGCCGCAACCACGCACGCTGACGAGCCTTCAGACCAACTCACATCCAAACTCCCAAGGGTCCCACTGTACATCGAATCAAATATCGAAAGCAGGTCGGTTTTTAGACGGACCAGGATTGCCTGTGTCTCCGGGTCACCAAACCGCACGTTGTACTCAAGCAACTTTGGTCCATCGGGTGTCAGCATCAAACCCAAAAACAAAACCCCTTTGAATGCAAAGCCCTCTTCACGAGCACCCGCGAGAGTGGGTTCCACAATTTCACGTATGACTCGATCCTGAATGCTTTTCTCGAGGACCGAGGCATCGGTAATGCTCCCCATCCCACCCGTGTTTGGACCAGTATCATTCTCACCGATCCGCTTGTGATCTCGCGCCGCGGGCATCAGCACGTAGTCACGTCCATCTGCAAAAACCAGCAGAGACGCCTCCGTTCCACTCAACGCCTCCTCGATTACCACGCGTCGAGCAGCCTCCCGCCCGGCAACATAATGAACCATGAGATCCTCGATTGCCTTCTCCGCTTCTGCGTGGCTCGCGGCCACTATCACGCCTTTCCCCGCCGCTAACCCATCAGCCTTAATCACAACCGGACTCTCGGCCGAGCCAAACGCTCCACTTCTTAGACACTGAATTGCTTCTTTTGGCGCTTGAGCAACGCGGTAGGCAGCCGTCGGTATTCCATGGCGTGCCATGAAATCCTTTGCAAAAAACTTGCTTCCTTCAAGCCGTGCTGCGGCAGCAGTGGGCCCCACGATGCGCAGACCACGCTTTGTAAATGCATCCACTATCCCGGACACGAGAGGCGCTTCAGGACCAACAAAGGTGAGGTCGATATTTCGTGACTCCACAAACTCGGTGAGGGCCGAATCATTAGCTGGGACACTGGCAATTTCGGCTATCTGCTTGATGCCGGCATTGCCAGGAACGCAGAAAATCTCTACAGGCTCCTGTGAAGTTTTCTTGAGAGCCCAGACGAGGGCGTGCTCGCGTCCCCCAGACCCGATAATCAGTATTCTTCTCATGGTTTAGAGTGCCGGGATGCTGCCACCCAGCAAGGAACCTGTCAAGTAAAGCTGTTTTTGGCAGCATTTTCCTTGACACAGTTTCGACATAGGTTTATACCAGTTGTCCAGTCGCGGCCTACAGGCTGGAACCTTTACCCTCAT
>DATNFX010000085.1:0-4414 GCA_035606195.1 Pyrinomonadaceae bacterium | reverse complement strand
GCGCTTTCCGGCGCATTCATCAGGGCTTTGTACTCGCCACTCTCAACCCATTGCAGAATCTCGGAAACACGCCACACCGGAAATGGATGGCTCAAGCCTGAGGTGATCACGTCGGCCCAGAAACGATCGAGCGCTTTCTCGTCGTAGGTCTTCTGGAAGTCGCGTGCCTGGGCGAGAAATTGATCGTAGTCAACTCGCGACGCAAAAGTGCCGCCGGCTAACTTCATCATCGTGCGACCAATGACGTTTGCGTCCTGCGTAACCAGCAATGCGGCGCGGTCGCACGAAAGCTCTGCACGCCTGGCCCATGCGAGCAATGCCGCACGCATAGTCATCGTGAGAACTTCCTTGACGATGGCAACCAGTGGCGACGCTGCCACCGCGGCGGTAGCGAGAAACTCGATCAGACGAGCAGCGGTCAGGTAAAGCACATGCTCGGCGTGAATATGACCAACCTCATGCGCGACAACTGCGAGCACTTCATCGTCGCTCAGTCGTTCAATCAACTGTGAATAGAGCACGATCACTGGCCGTTCCACACCGCCCGTGAAGGCGTTGACGATCGGATTCTGTTGCACAAACAATTCAGGCATGTCGACGCCGAGAGTGGTGCAGGCAATCTGGAGTTTGGCGTAAAGATCGGGACACTGCGTTGGTGTAACTTTCACCGCGCTGGCGGTGAAGATGACGCGAATGCCAGACTCGCCCGTGAGTGCAAGCAACTTTTTCAACGCTGTATCGATTCCCGGAATGGCGCGCAACGCGGCGAGGGCGCGACGGTCGGCTGGGTGGATGTACGAGTCCTTGTCTAACCTCGCAAATTTCTTGTGCGGCGCATCGGAGAGCGGTAGCCGGCAGCGACCACAGCGAGCGTCTCCGTTTTCGGGACGGATTTGATTTCGTTGACCGCAGTAGCGGCAGCGGATTGAGGGGAGGTTAGTGACCAGGTCTTCATTTTCAGCCATAATTAACGCTCACTTCTCGTGTGAATTGTTTCCACGGATTATACGGATGAAAGACCGGATCCGTCACTGATCCGCGAAATCCGTGGCTAAATTAATGCTTGAAGTGCCGGACGCCCGTGAACACCATTGCTAAACCATGCTCATTGGCGGCAGCTATTACCTCTTCATCGCGCACCGAGCCGCCCGGTTGGATCACGGCTGTGATGCCGTGGCGTGCGGCTTCGTCGATGCCGTCACGAAACGGAAAGAATGCATCGGAAGCCAGCACTGAACCCGTTACCGGCAACTGCGCTCGCATTGCGCCAATCTTCACAGAATCGACTCGCGACATCTGTCCTGCACCAACTCCAACGGTCTGTCCATTTCGTGCATAGACGATTGCGTTAGACTTCGTGTGCTTGCAAACAACCCAGGCGAAGAGAAGCGCACGGACTTCCTCTTCGGTGGGCTGCCGTGCCGTCACGACTTTCAATTCCGATGGATCAAGCTTGTGGTCATCGGCGGTTTGAACCAGCATGCCGCCGCTGACTTGCCGGAACTCGAGTTTCTTTCCGGCCTTTCCCTTCTTCAACCGAAGCACGCGAAGGTTTTTCCTGGTCTGAAGTATTTCGAGCGACGGCGCGTCGTACTCCGGTGCAATTACCACTTCAGTAAATATCTTCACGACCTCCTGCGCCGCCGACGTGTCGACAGTGCGATTGAAGGCCACGATTCCACCGAAAGCTGAAACCGGATCGGTCGCCAGTGCTTTTGTATACGCTTCCGCTGGTGTGTCTCCGAGACCAACGCCGGCGGGATTAGTGTGCTTGATGATGGCACAGGCCGTGTCGTCGAAATCAGAGACGAGATTCCACGCAGCATCGGCGTCAACGTAGTTGTTGAACGACATCTCCTTGCCGGAAAGCACTTCGGCATTTGCTACGCCACCATTCTGGGCCATCTGGTACAGCGCGGCCATCTGATGCGGATTCTCCCCGTACCTTAGATCCGTAATCCTGCCGATGGACCACGACATCTGGCTGGGTAACTGGCCTTTGAATTCCTCCGCAGAAAATTCCTCTGCAACGTTGCCGGTGGAAGCGGATCCTACAGAGCTGCTGCCGCCGGTTCCGATTCCGATTCCTCCAGCAAAAGGATTGGGCCCGCCTTCAGACTCGAGGAACGAGCTGACAATCATGTCGTAAACCGCCGTCTGTTTGAATGCGGCCTTCGCGAGTCGTTTCCTCGTTGCGAGTGATAACGCCCCATCACGACTCTTCATTTCATAGATGATGCTGTCGTAGGTTGATGGAGCGACCACAACGGCAACGTCGTGAGCATTCTTTGCTGCGGAGCGAATCATGGCTGGTCCACCGATGTCGATTTGTTCGATGGCGTCTGCCGTTGTTACGTCTGGACGCATGATCGTTTCGGCAAATGGATACAAATTGACGACTACCATGTCGATCGGTTGTATTCCATTTTGCTCCATCGCAGCGACGTGCTCCGGATTGTCGCGAATCGCAAGCAGGCCGCCGTGCACACGCGGATGAAGTGTCTTTACGCGTCCATCCATCATTTCCGGAAAGCCCGTGATGTCGGAGATGTCGCGTACGGCGATGTCGGCGTCGCGGAGTGCTTTCGCGGTCCCACCGGTGCTGATGATCTCGACGTTGAAGTGCGCGAGCTCTCGTGCGAAATCAACAATTCCTTGTTTGTCGGAAACGCTTATCAGGGCTCGTCGAATAGGTCGAAGCTGAAGGTCGCTGGTTTCAGTCATGCGGATTGTCGGTATTAGATTTCTTTTCGTTTGGAGGTAAATTGATCATGAACTTTTGCGTGCGCGAATAGCCATTGCGTCCGACGGAGTACTCGACTCCTTCCGGCTTCATACTCACAGAGAAGACGTGTTTGCGATTGTCGCGCGATGATTCGGCTATATAGAAACCCAAAAGGTACTGGCTTTTCAAATCCTCTTCGATAGCCTGGAAGATTGGCGTGAGATCAGTCGGCTTCGGCGCGAGTGCGGACTTAGCGTCGCCCACGAGAAAATACTTGCCGCCGGTCTTTTCTGCGAGCTCTTTAAAGCCTTTTGCAGGACGTCGCACTTCGAGCCGTCCATCGCGCGGTTCGAAGAGTGGTAAGTGAATCACGTAAAACGAAACGTGCTGTTCGAGAGCTGCTGCGATGACCGCGTCAGGGCTGGTTCGGCTGCTTGTGTCGAGACCGTCGCTGATAAGCACGACGATGCGACGTTCGGTTCGCGTTGGAGTCAGATCGTCAAACGCTTTGAGAGAGGTTGCGGCGGAATCGAAGATCGCGGTCTTGGCGTTTGGTGCGGCCCTGAATCTAAAGGCGGCGCGTGCGTTTTCCAGGTCTTTTGTAAATGGCGCAACGAGCGTGGCGGTTTCAGAAAAACGAACAATGGCGACGCTTGATCGCTCACCAAAACGAGAGAAGAGTGCGAGTGCAGCTTCCCGTTGTTGCTCGATTATTTGACGCAGACTTCCCGACTGGTCCAGTGCGAATAACATTGCTACGCGATCTGCGCCGCGAGCGAAGTAGACGCCGGTCGTCACCCCGTCCTGATCTTTGAGTGATAAATCCTGCTCGGTCAGACCCTCAACCGCCTGTCCTTTCTTATCCCGAATTCGAACCGGAAACAGAAGCAGATCGGTGTTTACACGTACGACGTCATCGTCATCGGTGCTTTGTTGACCGAGGGCAGTAGTAGTTGGAACTGCTACGACGAGGCAGGCGAGGAATGAAATAAGTACCGCGAAACGCAGCATCAGCCGTCCGGCTAAACGAAAAAACGGCCGAAGAGCAGAATACTGAGAATGACGATTATCGTGATTACGATGATCTTGACCAGGCTCACGGCTAAGTCCTCTGGGTTGGGAGCAAATCAGAACGCATTCTAGCATACGTCACTATCTGCGGACCGGTTCGGAGAATTTAGCCGCGGATCTGTGTCTAAACTATTTGAACTTCAGCGTGAGCCGGCCGCTGAACAGCCGTGGTGAGCCCACGTGCGTCCCACTGAAAACCGACTCGAAATTGTACAAATACAGCTCATTCGTCAGGTTTTGCACGTCAAACTGGAGATTCATCGACACGCGTTCCTTCTGCATCAGGTCCGCACCCACCGAGAAATCAAGAATCGTCCGGGGCCGGACACGCCCACGCTGAAAGTCGATTTTGTCGTACAAACGCGGGTCGAATCCTTCCGCAACGAACTCGGCCAGGGTTGTTCCGGGCTCCACGTCAGCCGGCACGCCGGAGTCGTAGCGTCCATTGAAAATCGCGTAGATTCCCGAAGGCCGGTGCGTATAGCTGACCTGAAACTGCGCTTCGTTGCGCTGATCGTGGTCGTTGGCGAACTTCAACCCGTGTAAAAATAAGTCCTGCGGGTCCTCACCCAGGAAGAGTCCGCCCGTGATCGGTGTTACGCCAAACGCCCTCGCGTT
>DATNFX010000084.1:0-3416 GCA_035606195.1 Pyrinomonadaceae bacterium | reverse complement strand
GGATGGCTTCGGATTCTTATTCAGCAGACTCGCAGCGGCGATGATCATGCCGGAGGTGCAGTATCAGCACTGTAGTGCATCGGCTTTCAGAAAAGCCTCCTGCAACGGATGCAGCTTGCCATCCTTTTCCATACCCTCAATCGTCGTGATCTGCTTGCCGCTGACTCGTGCGACGGGCGTTATACAGGAACGCATCATGACGCCATCGACGAGCACGCTGCACGCGCCGCACTTCGACTCGCCACATCCATACTTCGTCCCGGTCAGATTCAAATAATCCCGCAGAACGTAGAGCAGCGGCGTCTGTGAATCGACGTCAACGCGCAGTTTCTTCCCATTCACATTGAGCTCAGTTTGTTTGGCCATAGCGCCCTCAGTTTAGCTCTGTTTAGCCACAGATTACACGGATGACACGGATTCATAAATCAGAGTTGTATGATCCGTGTTATCCGTGTCATCCGTGGCTAAACAGGGCTGACCACTTCCATAACATCCGGAAATGCGATAATTTGCAATCATGAGCACCGTAACCGAAGAAACCCCACAAACAACTGAAACCACGACCGATAAATGGGTCTATCTCTTTGAAGAAGGACCCGGCGACGATAAGGCCCTGCTCGGCGGCAAAGGCGCAGGATTGTGCGAGATGACGCGCGCCGGATTGCCCGTGCCCCCAGGACTCGTGGTCACCACCGAAGCCTGCAATGCCTTCTTTGACAACGACAAAAACTTTCCCGACGGTATGTGGGAACAGGTTAAGGAAGGCTTGAAGAAGATCGAAGAGAAGGTCGGCAAGCGTTTTGGCGATCCAAAGAATCCGCTGCTCGTCTCGGTCCGTTCCGGCGCGGCGTTCTCGATGCCGGGCATGATGGATACGGTGCTGAACCTCGGTTTGAACGAAGAAACGGTGCAGGGTTTGGCGGAGCAGACCGGCGATCTGCGTTTTGCGCTTGATGCGTACCGGCGGTTTGCATCGTTGTTTGGTGAGATCGTCATGGGCGTGGCCCATGAGAAGTTTGAACGCGTGCTCGATCGTTACAAAGCGCAGACACAAGGTGGACGTGACACGGATCTCCAATCAAGTCACCTGCGCGACATCATCGCCGCTGAAAAGCAGATCATTCTGACTGAGCGCTCTGCGATCCCTGAAGATCCTTACGAACAACTGCGTGTTGCAATTGCCGCAGTGTTCAACTCCTGGATGGGCCGTCGTGCGATCGACTATCGACGCGTCAATCGCATTCCCGATTCGCTCGGCACTGCAGTGAACGTGCAGGCGATGGTGTTTGGAAACATGGGCGCGGGCAGCGGCACCGGTGTCGCTTTCACGCGCAACCCATCGACTGGCAAGAAGGAGCTCTACGGCGAGTATCTTTTGAACGCGCAGGGCGAAGACGTTGTCGCCGGTATTCGCACTCCCAACCCGATCAATCAACTCAAAAAAGAATTGCCCGAAGTTTACGATCAGTTTGCTTCCATTGCCGAGCTGCTCGAAAAACACTACGAGGACATGCAGGACTGCGAGTTCACAATCGAGCGCGGCAAACTCTGGATGCTCCAAACACGCACCGGCAAACGCAGCGGTGCGGCCGCAGTTCGTATCGCCGTCGAGATGGTCGATGAAGGAGTGATCGACAAAGCGACGGCCGTCAAACGTGTTACACCCGAACAACTCGATCAGTTACTGCACCCGACTGTCGATCCAAAAACAAATGCGACTGTGCTGGCTACCGGTCTGCCGGCGAGTCCGGGCGCGGCCCAGGGCCAGGTTGTTTTCAGTCCTGACGAAGCCGAAGAGATGGCGCGTGAAGGCAAACGCGTCGTGCTAGTGAGGCAGGAAACCAGTCCTGATGATTTCCACGGCATGGTTGCAGCGCAGGCGATCGTCACCGCGCGTGGCGGTATGACGAGTCACGCTGCCGTGGTCGCGCGCGGCAAGGGCAAAACCTGCGTCAGCGGCGCGCAGGCACTGAATATCGACTACAGCCAACAGCAATTCACCGTCGATGGCACCGTCGTTACGAAAGGCGAATGGATCACGGTCGATGGCTCAACCGGCCGCGTGTTCCTGGGCCAGATCCCGACCATTCAGCCGACACTAGGAAACGATTTTTACAAGCTCATGAAATGGGCCGATCAGTTCCGGCGTCTACGCGTGAGAGCAAATGCCGACACTCCGCTTGACGCCAAGACCGCGCGACAGTTTGGCGCGGAAGGAATCGGACTCTGTCGAACGGAGCATATGTTCTTCGGCGACAAGCGGCTCGCCGCGATGCGCGAGATGATTCTTTCGGAAGGCGTGGGCGCGCGCGAAAAGGCGCTCGAAAAGTTGTTGCCGCTTCAGCGCGGCGACTTTATCGGCATCTTCCGCGAGATGACCGGACTGCCGGTGACGATTCGTTTACTCGATCCGCCGTTACACGAATTTCTGCCCAATGCTGAAGAGTTGGAAGTCGAGCTGGCTGAGTTAAAGATGAAACTGAAAGGCGCCGCTTCGTTGCTTGACATGGATCACACGCTCGACGAGATCGATTCCAAGCGAGCGTTATTGCGGCAGGTCAACCGTATTCGCGAAGCAAATCCAATGCTCGGTTTTCGTGGTTGTCGTCTTGGTCTGCTGTTTCCGGAAGTTACGCGAATGCAGTGTCGCGCGATCTTCGAGGCGGCCTGCGAAGTGCAGGGTGAACGCAAGAAAGTTGAACTCGAGATCATGGTGCCGCTCGTGTCGGTAAGTGAAGAACTGCGGCAACAGGCGGAACTCATTCACGAGGTGGCGAAACAGGTAATGGGCGAACACGGCATGACCATCGAGTACATGGTGGGCACGATGATCGAGTTGCCGCGTGCAGCCCTGATGGCCGATCGGATCGCGAAGCATGCGCAGTTTTTCTCGTTCGGAACAAACGACCTCACGCAAACTACTTTTGGTCTGAGCCGCGACGACTCGAGTCGCTTTTTACCAAACTACATTGAACGCAAGATTGTTCGCGATGATCCGTTCCAGGTGCTCGATCGTGATGGTGTGGGCCAACTCGTTCGCATGGGCACTGAACGCGGACGCAGTGTGAAGTCCGATTTGAAAGTAGGTATTTGCGGCGAGCACGGCGGCGATCCACAGTCGATCGCGTTTTGTAATGAGATCGGGCTCGACTACGTGAGCTGTTCGCCGTTCCGCGTTCCGGTCGCGCGCCTTGCGGCCGCACAAGCGTCATTGAATCCGAGTTCGGAAGAAACGATCAGCGCCCAAGTTTAGCCACAGATTCCGCGGATTTAAATTAGGATTTAGAGCGGGGGCAAGCCCTCCTTCCTGACTTGTTCTATTCCGCGACGCGCTAAGGAATCATTGAATAGAACAAGTCAGGAAGGAAGGCTTGCCACCGCAGTTCACTTGTTTGTGCTCCAATTCTGCAGCAATT
>DATNFX010000083.1:0-10674 GCA_035606195.1 Pyrinomonadaceae bacterium | reverse complement strand
TTTAGGCCACCCACCAATGCTCTCTCGTCAGGCTCTGAATTATGCTGCGAGGAAATTACACGGCTCGGATAGATGTCAAAGGTCGCCTCAAAGTTCCAACGGGATTTCGGCGACTGATGGAAGAGAAGCACGGCAAAGATTTTTATATCACGAGCCTTACGGGTGAGTACGTTCGAATTTACCCATTGCCGGAATGGGAATCGATCGAACAACGACTCACGTTGCTGCCTTCAATGGATCCGGCGCGAAGAAAGTTCCTTGATAGAACGAATTATTACGGTCAGCAAGCCACGATCGACGGGCAGGGCCGCCTTCTGATTCATCCCTTGCTGCGCAAGAGTGCGGAGGTTTTGGGTGATGTGGCGGTTTTGGGATATCTGACCTATTTGGAAGTTTGGGAGCTGGACAAGTTCAAAGCTCGCATGCTCTCGGATCCGTACACGGAAGAAGACGAGGCTGCGATCGCGAGACTTGGTATTTAGTGCTTTGTACTTGGTACTTTGTACTTTGTGAAGCCCAAAACAAAGAACAAAGCACGAAGAACAAAGAACAAAGAGTTCTTTGAACGAGATCACGGGGCGGTGGTGAAGGCTGCGCCTTTGGGGGGCAGAGGCGCGCCCCATCGCCCCGTGCTGCTTGAAGAGACAATAAAGTTTCTTGCTCCTGAGCGAGGCGGTCTCTTTGTCGATTGCACGGTTGGTCTTGGCGGACACAGCGAAGCGATTCTGAATTCCTCGCAGAACACTCGCGTACTCGGAATGGATCTTGACCCGGCGGCGCTGGCTTACACCCGACAGCGTTTGGCGCCTTTCGGAGAAAGATTCCATGCCTTTCAAGTCAACTTTCGCGCTATCAACGCCGTCCTGCAACAGGCGAATGAACGCGATCCAAACGGCATTCTGGTAGACCTGGGCGTCTCTTCACTGCAGTTCGATTCACCCGAGCGTGGGTTTAGTTTTCGTTTCGATGCTCCTTTAGATATGCGGATGGATCCGACCAGAGGAGACACCGCAGCCGATCTTCTACAGCAACTTCCCGAATCGGAAATTGCCAGAATAATTTTCGAATACGGCGAAGAACGACACTCACGACGCATCGCCCGTCGCATCGTTGAATGTCGCGAACAAGGGAAGCCGATAACGACCACCACGGAGTTAGCAGACCTTGTGCGGCAAGCTGCCGGCGGGCACAAGCGGAATCAGATTCATCCGGCGACGCGTACATTCCAGGCCTTACGCATCGCCGTCAATCACGAACTCGAAGGGCTGGGAGAGTTTGTCGAGTCAGCAGTTGATCTTTTAATTCCCGACGGCAGATTTACAGGTATTAGTTTTCACTCGCTCGAGGATCGGATCCTCAAACGCGAGCTGAAAAAACTTTCGGGTCATTGCGAATGTCCACCGCGCTTGCCGGTTTGCGCGTGTGGGGCACGCAAGGTCGTTGAGGTGCTGACGCGACGGCCCGTGACGCCCGGTTCTCTTGAGATCGACGAGAACCCACGAGCGCGCAGTGCGAAGTTGAGAGCGTGCAGAAAACTATAAGTCCTATAGGACCTATTTGACCTATAACGATCATGAAGAGATTTCCCGAGCATCAACTCAACGCGAAGATTCGCCGCACTCGCGACACGACCGCACTGTCGCGATTGGGGCTGTTGTTGTTCTGTGGATTGATACTGGCGGGCGGCTTCGTCTTCGCTGCCAAGCAGCACTTCGCTGCCGTTCAGTATGGTTATGAAAACGAACACTTGCGCACGGAGCGCAAGAAACTCATTGAGGAGAATCAACGACTCGCTCTCGAAAAAGAACGCGCCATTGCTCCTGACAAACTCGAACCCGCCGCTCGGCGTCTCGGGTTAAGGCCGGCTAGACCCGGACAAATAGGAAATCCGCGTTAATCTGCGTCCGAAATAGAAGCGTCCTCATCACGCTACTGGGTAGGGGGATACAAGTAGGTGATGCTGGCACGCCTCATTGCTCGATCAAAATCCAGACCGGATGTTTCACCAGGCCGCGTGCTTTTTGTCGCGGCTTTTATTGGTTTCTGGATGCTGGTGATTTCTGCTCGCCTGGTTTACCTGCAGTTCTCGCAGTACGAAAGTCTCGCCAACCGCGCGCGTCAGCAACAGCAAAACGAAATTGAAACCAGTCCGCAGCGTGGCGAACTCCTCGATCGGCAGGAACGCCAGCTCGCCCGCAGTGTGCAGACTGTTTCTCTCTTTCTCGATCCCGATGGCCTTGACGCAGCGACCCTGGATCGCAATGCCCAGCAGATCGCAAAGTCACTTGGTCTGAAACAAGCCGACCTCGCGAAAGAGTTTCATGACGCTGCTGCAGCCAAAAAACGATTCATCTGGATTGCCCGGCGTTTGGATGCCGACGTCGCAAACAAGATCGTCGAGTTGAATCTTCCCGGTTTACAAACGCAACTCGAGCCGAAGCGTTACTACCCGAATGGCTCACTTGCTGCGCACGTACTCGGATACGTCGGGCTCGACGGCAAAGGTCTCGGCGGTGTCGAACAGTTTTACAACGCGAAGATCTCGGGTGAGGCTGGCCATCTCTTAGTTGAAAAGGACGCCTACGGGAAAGCATATGAGAGTTACGAGATCGCTTCGAAGCCCGGCCAGAGCGTAATCCTGACTATCGATCAGACGATCCAGTATCAGGCTGAACAGGCATTACAAGCCGCAGTGCAACGTTCGCACGCGAAGTCGGGAACGGTGATCGTGCTGGACCCGCGCAGCGGCGAGATCCTCGCGCTTGCGAACGCGCCGACTTTTGATCCAAACAAAGTTTCAGAGGCTAAGCCCGAAACGAGATCGAACTGGGCGCTGCAGAATATTTACGAACCCGGTTCGACTTTCAAGGTCGTCGCTTTCTCCGCAGCGTTGGAAAAGAAGCTCGTCAATATTAACGATCACATCGACTGCCAGATGGGTGCGATCACTGTCGCCGGTCGTGTGGTCCACGATCATCATCCATTCGGATCGTTGACGATTCCCGAAGCCCTCGCGAAGTCGAGCAACGTCGCCGCGATCAAGCTCGGCATGCGAGTCGGCGATCCCACGATGTACGACTACATCAAGCGTTTCGGCTTTGGATCAAAAACAGGTATCGAGCTTCCAGGCGAAACCAATGGCATTCTGCGAAAGGTCGAGCGCTGGCAGCCGTCATCGATCGGTTCGATCGCAATCGGTCAGGAAGTTGGTGTGACGCCGGTGCAGATGGTCGCAGCGTTTGGTGCACTTGCAAACGACGGCGTCAGGATTGCTCCGCACCTGATTCGTGAAGTTCGCGATGCGGGCGGCAACGTCGTCTATCGCGCTCAGCCCGAACAGCGAAGAGTCATCAGTGCCGAGACTGCGATCGCTCTCCGCGGCATGCTGGAAGGTGTGACGCTGAACGGAACCGCGAAGAAAGCCCAACTCGATGGCTATTCAGCCGCGGGCAAAACCGGAACCGCGCAAAAGATCGATCCGAAAACGAAAGCTTACTCGTCGACGAAGTTTGTGGGATCGTTTGTTGGATTCGCGCCGGTGAGCAATCCGCAAATCGTCATCATCGTCGTGATCGATGAGCCCGCGGGTGCGTATCACGGCGGCGACGTCGCCGCGCCGGTCTTTCGTGAAGTCGCTGAACAGGTTCTGCCCACGCTCAATGTCATGCCTGACATCGAGACGACGTCGACGCCCGATTTGATCGCACAGGACAACACCAATCCCGAACGCGCCGCGAAACTTCAGGAAGAACAGGCCCACTCGGAAGAGCAGCGGAAAGCCACAATGCCGACCGTGGATAGCAACGGGGGACGAGGCGGTGAAGTTGTATACGCTGCAGCAACAAAGAAGGCGATGCTGATGCCTGACCTGCGCGGTCGTAGCGTGCGCGATGTCGCCCGCACTTGCGCGCAACTTGGACTGCAAGTCGAGGCACGTGGTGAAGGAAGAGTTTTGAAACAAAATCCCTCAGCGGGCACCGAGGTAAGTACGGGCCAGCTTGTCTATGTTGATTTTGGGAGGTTGCAGTAAACACCCGAATGAATATCCCGACCATAGATGAAGAAACTCTCGAAGATGACGTAAACTACGGCATTGCTGACTGCAGAAGACGAATGCGCAGCCAGCGTTCATCCCTCCGGGCGCCACATCATCCCCCAACAGATGGCTCGAATGGTGACGCACGTTCTGCCCCCAGTCGTGTTGGAAGCTTTGCCGAAGTTTTGGCAAACGTTTCGATGAACCAGAGCTCGCTTTCACGACTCGTTGAATGCCTGCTCGAACCGGTTGAAAACACGCCTTCGCAGCACGAAACGATGGAGCAGGAAGAGGCCGTAATCACGTGAAGGTTGGCGAGGCAGCAGCTTTGATGGGCGCGAATGCGACGAGCATCAGCGCAGAGATATTTGACAAACAGATAAGAGATTATTCCATCGACTCGCGTTCGGTAGGCGCGGGCGAACTGTTTTTTGCACTCTCGCAAAAGGACTACGCCCGCGCTGGTTTTAACGGCGAGTTCGTCGATGCTCATCGGTTTATCGGTGACGCGTTCGGGAGTGGTGCGGTCGCGGCAGTGGCGCGAACAGATCATGTCAGCGGCGATTCGTATCTCGAGAGTGTGAAGGATCGTTTGCTGTTGGTTGACGACGCGATTGCTGCGTTGCAACTGCTCGCACATCGCATCTACACAGCGTGGGGAAAACCGGTCGTCGCGATCACGGGCAGCGCGGGAAAAACGACGGCGAAAGAGTTGACGGCACACCTTCTGGCGAGTGCGGGCAAACGTGTTTTGAAAAGCGAGCGGAATTACAACAACGGTTTGGGATTGCCGTTGTCCGTGTTGCGAATGGTCAGTGAAGATCGTTCACCGGATCAATTTGACCTCGCAGTTTTGGAAATGGGCATGTCGTCGCCCACGCACGAGATTCAGCGACTCTGCCAGATCACACCGCCGGATGTTGCGGTTGAATTGATGGTGGCGCCGGTTCATCTCGAGTATCTCGGCACGATCGAAAACATCGCTGCAGCGAAAGCGGAACTGATTGAGGGGCTGAAGCCGGAAGGTACCGCGATTCTCAATGCTGACGACGATCTCGTGATGAAAATGCGCGACAAGCATCGCGGGCGCACGCTGACGTTTGGTATCGACAATGTAGCCGACATAACAGCGACGGAGATTGATACCAGCTCAATAGGCAGGATCGGGTTTCGTTTGCGAACGCCGTTGGGTGAAGCAAAGGCGACCCTCGCGATGAGTGGTCGTCACAATTTGAGCAACGCTCTCGCGGCGTCAGCTGTTGGAACTGCTTTTTCGATCACGCCGGAAGAGATTGCGAAGGCTCTGAAGAGTGCCGTGCCGCCGAAGATGCGCGGCGAAGTGCTCGACTTCGCGGCAGGCTTTACGGTGATCGACGATTCGTACAACTCGAATCCGCGTTCGTTGCTGAATATGGTGCGGACGATGGTGGAAGGTGGTCAGAGCCGCAAGCGACTGATTGTTATTGCCGGAGAGATGCTCGAGCTTGGACCTGATGAGGCGTCGTTGCACAGAGACGTGGGACGAGAGATCGCTCGCAGCGGGATCGGCGTTTTGTGGGGAGTGCGTGGCCTGGCGAATGAGATCGTCGCCGGAGCGAATGAAGCAGGACTCTCGGCAGCGCGGTTTTTCAACTCGTCTGATGAAGTTGCGGCGGAGTTGATCAGGGAAGTCAAAGAGGGAGATCTGATTTTGGTGAAGGGCTCGCGCGGCGTTGCCACTGATAAGGTGGCGAAGGCGTTGCGTGAGCAGTTTCCATTGGCTGGAGGCGATGAGAGTTAGTTAGACATGATTTTTAAGATTTACAGAATTAACAGGATTATCTTGTTCATCATGCAAATCCTGTAATCCTGTCAAAAAACGGTTTTCGAAATCAATGATCTACTACTTCCTTTACGAGCTGCTTTACATCCACTTCAAGGACAAGGATTGGTATCTCGTAAAGGCCCTCAACGTCTTTCAGTACGTCACGTTTCGCACCGCTTACGCGACGATCACCGCGTTGTTGATATCGCTTTTCTTCGGCGGCAAGCTAATCGACGCATTGAAGCAGTGGAACGTGGGCCAACAGATTCGCGAAGAAGGTCCACAAGCGCACCAGGTCAAACGCGGCACGCCGACGATGGGCGGTGTGTTGATAGTCGGATCGGTTTTGGTCTCGACGCTGCTCTGGGCGCGACTCTCGAGCGTTTACGTTTGGACCGCCATGGTTGCGACGCTGCTCTTCGCGGCGATTGGGTTTGTCGACGACTACTCAAAGATGGCGAAGAAGCGAAGTCTCGGATTGACCGGCAGGCAAAAGTTGTTGGCGCAATTACTTGTTGCCGTCGGTCTTTGGGCGGTGCTGTTCACCGCAACGAAGCTGATCGGTGGGACTGGTTATTCGTGGAATCTCAGTATTCCGTTTTTGAAATGGACCGCGCTTCCGGAGAGGAGCTTCATCGGCCCGTATCTCTACCTGGTCTTGATCGCAGTCGTGCTATTGGGATCGTCGAACGCAGTGAATTTGACTGACGGTTTGGATGGGTTGGCAATCAGCGTGACTGTGATCGCCATGGGTGCATTGACCGGTTTCACCTATATCGCCAGTGACGCGCGTTGGGCGAATTACTTGGATATCACTCATCGACCCGAAGCCGCTGAGTTAACGGTCTTTTGCGGTGCGATGGTCGGAGCGAGTCTCGGATTTCTCTGGTACAACGCACCACCCGCGCAGGTGTTCATGGGCGACGTGGGCAGTCTCGCTATTGGCGGCGCGATGGGAACGGTGGCAGTGCTCACCAAACAGGAGTTCATGTTGTTGATGGTGGGTGGTGTGTTTGTGATTGAGGCGGTTTCGGTGATGTTGCAGGTCAGCGTGTTCAAGATGACGAAACGCACGACCGGCACCGGGCGGCGGTTATTCAAGATGACGCCGTTGCATCACCACTTCGAGATGCAGGATTGGAAAGAGTCGAAGATTGTCTTTCGGTTTTTGATTTTGGCGATTCTGTTTGCGTTGTTGAGTCTCTCGACGTTGAAACTTAGATAGTGGAACTAGCGGGGAAGAAAGTTTTGATTGTTGGTGCGGCGCGAAGTGGGATCGCAGCCGCGAGGTTTCTGTTGGGGCAGGGCGCGGTCGTCGCGCTCACCGACCAGAAGCCATTGGAGAAGTGGACGCCTGAGGCGTTGGGGCTGAAACAGTCCGGTGTTGGTTTATTACCCGGTGAGCCGCCGAGCTGGCTGCTCGATCAACTCGATCTGGTAGTTGTGAGCCCTGGAGTTCCGGCGACGATCATTCCGATCCGTTACGCCGAGCGAGCCGGCGCGGAAGTGATCGGAGAAGTTGAGCTCGCATATCGATATTTGAAAGGCCGCATCGTTGCGATCACTGGCAGCAACGGAAAGACGACGACGACTTCGCTCATCGGCGAGTTACTGCGTGATGCAGGATTGACCGTGCAGGTCGGCGGGAATATCGGCAAGGCGCTGATCTCGATGATTGAGACTTCGCGCGACGATGGTTGGACCGTCGCAGAACTCTCTAGTTTTCAACTGGAGACGATCAGGAACTTCCGCCCGTCGATTGCAGCCGTGCTGAATGTGACACCGAATCACATGGATCGTTACGAAACGTTCAATGATTACGCCGCTGCGAAGCGCCGGATCTTCATGAATCAGACTGCTGAAGATACCGCGGTGCTCAACGCAGACGACTCGACTGTTTCATCGTGGGCGAGTGGCTTGCGCGCGCGCGTGTTGCACTTCAGCGTTCGGAAAGAAGTCGAGAACGGAGTGTTCTTGCGAGGACGTGAGCTAGTGTTTCGCGGGCCGGGCGGTGAACGGATGTTGCTGAATGTTGACGAGATGAAGTTGCGCGGACTGCACAACGTCGAGAACGTTGCGGCCGCTTTTGCAGCAGGCATCGCAGCGGGCGCGGGAATTGAGTCGATGAACGCGACCGCGAAACGGTTCGATCCGGTTGAGCATCGTCTCGAGTTCGTTGCGGAGATCAAAGGCGTAAAGTTTTACAACGACTCGAAAGCCACGAGCGTTGACGCGACATTGAAAGCTCTTGAAGCATTCGCAGGAGAACAGGGAAAAGTCGTTTTGATTCTCGGTGGGCGCGGAAAGAAGGCGCCTTATGCGCCGCTTGAATCCCTCGTGAGATCGAAAGTCAGGAAACTCGTTCTCATCGGCGAAGACGCTGACACGATCGCGAATGAATTGGGAAGCAGCGCCGAGTTCGAGCGTGCGACTGACATGAAAGACGCAGTCACACGTTCCTTCAACGCTGCACAGAAGGGTGACGTCGTTCTACTCGCGCCCGCATGCGCGAGCTTCGACATGTTCGACAGCTTCGAACACCGTGGGAAAGTTTTTAAGGAAGAGGTTATCCACGGATTACACAGATAAGAATCTGCGTAATCTGTAGATGGATCGATGAAATGGCTAGAAAGCTTGCTCCAGATAAGTGGCTCTTTGCGGCGACCGTCGGACTCGCGCTCTTCGGCCTCGTGATGGTCTACAGCGCGTCGGCGGTCATGGCGCAGAAGGAGAATGGCAACCAGTTTTATTACGTGCTGAAGCAGGGCGTTTTTGTATTCATCGGCTTCATCGTGATGTTGCTGGCGATGCAGTTTAACTATCAGCTACTGAAGAACCGTCGCATCATCTACGGTTTGTTGTTGGCCTGCACGATCGGTCTGGTTTGCGTATTTGGTTTCAGCGCGACCAATGGCGCGCATCGCTGGATCAAGCTGCCGGGTTTCTCTTTGCAGCCGTCAGAAGTTTCGAAGCTGTCGCTGATCATCTTTCTCGCATACTTCCTCGAGAAGCGAGCCGGTGAAGAGGGCGATTTTTGGCGCACGTTCATTCCGTGCGGCATCGTGACCGGATTGCTCGCGGCGATCATCGTGATCGAACCTGACTTCGGCACCGCGATGATGCTCGCGGTGATCTTTACGGTTGTGATTTACGCCGCCGGCGCGCGCGTGCTTCATCTCGCAATGGCAGCTGCTCCTGCCCTCGTCGTCGCCGCAGGGCTATTAATTTTTGTGCCCTGGCGGCTGAAGCGCCTGATCACGTTTCTCGATCCCTGGGCCGATCAGCAAGGCTCGGGATTCCAGGTGGTCCAGTCGTTAATTGCAGTTGGCTCAGGGGGAACGAATGGTCTTGGTTTCGCACAGGGCAAACAAAAGATGCTGTTTCTTCCGTTCGCGCACTCGGACTTTATCTTCGCTGTTGTAGGCGAAGAGTTGGGTCTCGTCGGCGCCCTCGCCGTCATTGCAGTGTTTGCGCTTTTCCTCTGGCGTGGCGTGCGCACTGCGTTGCTGGCGCCGGACCGTTTTGGAATGTTGCTGAGTCTTGGGATTGTGACGAGTATCGTCGCGCAGGCGCTCTTTAATATTAGTGTGGTGCTCTCACTCGTGCCGACAAAGGGAATTCCGCTGCCGTTTATTTCGTACGGTGGTTCGTCGCTCGTGCCGACACTGGCGGCCGTCGGCATTCTGCTCAACGTGTCGCAACACGCAAGCGGATCGATTGCCGATTTTCGATTGCCAATTGCCAATTTGAGCAAGGGGTACGAAGGCCAGGTAAATCGGCAACCGGCAATCGGCAATTGGCAATGAGAGTGATGATCGCTGCCGGTGGCACTGGCGGCCACATTTATCCGGGAATCGCGGTAGCGCAGGAAATAATGCGCCGCGATGCGAATTCGAAAGTGCAGTTCGTCGGCACTGCACGCGGTCTCGAGACGCGACTCGTGCCGCAAGCTGGTTTTGAGTTATCGCTCATTGAAAGTGCGGGGCTGAAAAACGTAAGTCTCGGCGCGCGTATGAAAGGACTTGCGGTGCTGCCGAAGAGTTTTGTTTCGGCGCGCAGGCTGATGAAAACGTTTCAGCCGGACGTGGTTGTAGGCGCGGGAGGTTATGTTTCCGGACCTGTTGTTCTGACCGCAGCCCTCGCGAATCGTCCGACGCTCGTGATGGAGTCGAACGCGTTACCAGGGTGGACCAACCGGATGCTCGCGAGATTTGTAGATCGCGCGGCTGTTTCGTTCGAGCAGGCGCTGCCTTACTTTCGCGGCAAGGCAAAAGTGACCGGCAATCCCGTGCGGCGCGAGTTTTTTGAAATACCGCCGAAGCGACGCGAGCCGGGGAAGTTTTCGTTGCTGGTGTTTGGTGGTTCACAGGGTGCGCGCGCGATCAACGAAGCGATGGTGGTTGCATTGCCGAAGCTGAAATCAATTCCGGTTGAACTGCGAATCAAGCACCAGACCGGACCGGCGGATTTTGAAAAAGTGAACGCGGCCTACGCTGCGGCAGGTTGGGGCGAACGTGGAGACGTTCGTACCTACATTGACAACATAATGGCAGATTTTGCGGACGCCGATCTCGTTCTATGTCGCGCCGGCGCGACGACAACCGCCGAACTGATCGCCGCCGGTAAGGCGTCGATCATGGTCCCGTTTCCGTTTGCGTCTGACGATCACCAGCGCAAGAACGCCGAGGCTCTGCAAGCCAGTGGCGCCGCGCTGATGATCCTGCAGCAGGATTTAACCGGCGATCGATTAGCTACCGAGATCGAGAAACTCGTGAATGCGCCAGACGATCTAAATCGAATGGAGGAAGCAAGTAGAAAGTTAGCGCACGGCGAC
>DATNFX010000082.1:0-6605 GCA_035606195.1 Pyrinomonadaceae bacterium | reverse complement strand
AGAGGATTCGCAGAACACGGAAATCAAAGTCAGAGTCATGCGGGACGGTTTGCCGGAACCCCCCGACAACGATTGGCTCATGGCTTCTCCTGAGGAGCGGATTGAAGCCGTTTGGACGCTGACCAAGCTTTGTTTGGCATGGAACAATCCTTCAGAAATTGAATCCAGACTTCAAAGAACTGTTACTCGCCTTCAACGCGGCAAACGTTGAATACCTAATCGTGGGCTCATGCGTGCAGTAAAGTCAGTTCTTTCGGCGGTAGTGGGGTATTGGTGTGTTGCAGCGGATTCACGCAGCAATCGGTTAGAGCGAGGGCAAGCCCCTCTTCCTGACTTGTTCTATTCTCAGTGGCGCAAACGTTGAATGGAACTTGAATCAGAAAATAAAACAAGTCAGGAAGAGGGGCTTGCCCCCGCTGGTTGAAAAGGAACCAGCAACACACTAATACCCCACAACGCTTTCGGCGTGGTTCTTTGCTCCATAGGGGCAAGAGGTTTATAGCTCTCCATTCGTCAGCGACTCCGCTCCGTCAGGAGCGGCATGTAACTGAACACGTCAAAGCACATTGCGCTCCGCTGGAGCGCGGAGTTAATTGGAAACACGGTGCTATAAACATCGTGCTCCTCCGGAGCAACTCGCTGCACAACCGATATCTTCTAGTGCTAAGCAGCAGCACATAAATGAACTGAAACTGGTGGCAGTCGTGTAAGACGGATGCATCTGGTTCTCGTCGCTTGTTTGGTAGCGGTTGCGTTCGGGGTTTTGGTGTTACGACACCCGCTTGAGATTGCTTATGTGCTGCTGGCCTGGTTTCCGGGGGTCACTTTTCTGATCGCGATGGCTCACGAGCTTGTCCGTGGGATACAGCAGTTCAACCATCAACTGCTTCATGTGGCGTACGATAGCAGTTACGCTTTGTCGCTTCTCGGAATTTGTCTGGTTCTGCGCGCGATACTGAAACGCAAGCGAATGATTGGTGTCTTTGCGGCAACCTCCATCGCTGGAATCCCGTTGGCATATATTATAGTGTTCTCGCATGTCTGAGCTTTGGCAACTCGGTGATTACACTATCAGCACTGATCGGTCGCGCCTGAACATCGATCTCATTCACGACTTCATCAGCAATCATTCGTACTGGGGAACGGGGCGGGCACGTGAGGTTGTCGAGCGCTCGATCGAGAACTCGCTGGCGTTTGGTGTTTACAACGCTGACGAGCAGGTGGGGTTCGGGCGCATCGTCACGGACTATGCCACCTTCGCGTGGGTGGCTGACGTGTTCGTGGTGCCGGAACACCGCGGGCGCGGGTTATCAAAATGGCTCATGGAAGTCATCATCGCGCATCCGAGGTTACAAGGATTTCGACGCTGGGTGTTGGCAACCAAAGACGCTCAGGGTCTATACGAGCAATTCGGTTTCATCAAACTGCACCGTCCTGAACGTTGGATGGAACGACCAGATCCAAACATGAAAGAAAGTCCGGATTACTGGCGACAATAGGTTGCCCTTTCACTCCTTCCAGTGCACTGTGGTCCAGAACTGCGGATCGAACAATTTCGGATCGAGCTTGACGTCCGCGCGCATGTCCGAGTACTTCTCAGTTGTCACAACTTTGCCATCGATCATGAAGATCACTTCAGGCGCCATCCAGCCACCGCCGAGTTTCTCGTACTTGTTGAATTGAGTCTCCTGCGTTTGCGCCCCATCCTTGCCTGCGGGTCGAAGCATCCTGACAAAGTAGAGATTTTCCTGATCGATCCAGAATTGCGCCGAGTGCAGGTCACCCGCTTTCGCGCCCACGACATACACGGGCCGCCCCTGCCACGTGTCTTCCCTGAACTCCGATAGATCAAACTTCAGGCCCTGCAATTTCGCCGTCACTTCGCTGGCGGGCGAGCGATAGATGTCGAATCCCAGGATGAGAAGCGGATGCTCGAAGGGTCGCGTCGTGTCGACCTTGCCGTCCTTAAAAACAAAGATCTTGCCACCCGTAAACAGAATGCCGTTGGCGCCACTGACCGGTGTGAAGTCGATACGTAGACTACCCGGCACTGACATCGCCTCATACCATGTCTCGACCTTGGACGTTCCATCTGGCTGGAAGTTCGTTGTTTCCTGCACGAACGTGGCGGTTTTGTACCACGACTTACCGTACTTCTTCTGCATCGCCGCGATCAGTTCATCCGTGTTCGAAATCTTCGCATAAGACATGGCCGGCAGCACCAGCAAAGAAATTGCGACTATCAAAAAGAAATATTTCATCGTTACCCTCTCTTGGGTCTAATTCATAGCCGTCACCAGCATCAACACGAAGTTCACAGCAGCGATCAGGGCTGCTGCCATTACAAGCTTCCATCTCCTGCTTGCTCTTTCCCGATAGAAGTAACTTGACATCGGTCCGGATGCATCTGCCTCTACCGGCTCCATCGGTTGACGGTAGATAAAGGAGCCGACGGTAAAAGCGAGTACGAAAGGAGGAGCAAGGACAACACCCAGACAGAGTTTGGTCCAGTCCTCCGATTGAAAGAAATAATTAAATATCTCTGGATAGAGCAGGTGCACTACCCACATGATAATGGTAGCCAGAGCTCCGCCTGCCGCCATCAGAACACGTGCCCTGCTATGCGTGTTTGACTCCAAAGCATCAAACATCGAGAGGGCCCATGACTCTGCCTTTTCTTCAATCGACATTCTCGGTGCAATCTCCGTGTTCTCTGTGTCTCTGTGGTTAAATAATTTACAGCAACATTCACCCCAGAGACACAGAGGTTGCACAGAGTATCGCAAATTCTGCAACCATTATTTTCCGGCGCACGTATCAGTCAACCAGATCAAGGCGTAGCTTCTCCGTCAATACTCCTCAGGAGCAATGGATGCAAGCCATAGAGGTTGAGAGTCTTTCCCGTGCGTTCAACAACCTGCGAGCAGTCGATAACATTTCCTTCTCAGTCGCCGCGGGCGAGATCTTCGGGTTCCTGGGCCACAACGGCGCCGGCAAGACAACTACGATTCGAATGCTGAGCGGGCAGTTGTTGCCAAGTTCCGGCGGTGGTCGCGTTGCCGGTTGCGACATCGTCGCGGAACAACAACGCCTGAAACCACTCATCGGAGTCGTGTCTGAACACCAGAATCTCTATGAACGCATGTCGGGACGCGAGAATCTCGAATTTGCCGCGCGTCTTTATGGCATCGATATACAGCGCATCGACGCGGCGCTCAGGCAGGTCGATCTACTCGATCGAGCGAGGGACAAAGTGCAGAACTACTCAAACGGAATGAAGCAGAGACTGCTTATTGCCCGCTCCATCCTGCATGGTCCAAAAATCATTTTTCTTGACGAACCAACGCGAGGTTTAGACCCGATAGTGGGACGTGAGATCCGCCGGTTGATCGTCGACATGTCTAAGCAGGGAGTAACAATCTTTCTCACCACTCATTACATGGAGGAAGCAGATCAGCTTTGCGATCGTGTGGCATTTCTAAGCGAAGGACGGATCGTCGCTCTCGACACGCCCGGCAATCTGAAAACGGCCCACGGTCAACAGCAGTTAAACGTGACGCTCGATAACGGTGAGTGTGTCCATTTGGCTTTGGATGGCGCAGACGCAGGGAGGGAACTACAGCAACTCATAAGCAACGGCCATGTGAAAACACTCCACTCAGCGGAAGCGACACTCGAGGATGTGTTCATTCAATTGGCAGGAAGGCGGTTGTCTGAATGAACCTCAACGTAGTTTCAGCGATCACTCGAAAAGACGTCATCGATGCGATCCGGCATCGTTATCTTCTCACGGCGTTGGTGACGCCGTTGTTGGTCGCGCTCCTGTTTCGCGTGTTGTTGCCGGGAGTCAACGATAACAAGCTTCTCACTATTGTGGTCCATGACGCAGGCGGCTCGGGCTTAGTCACAGAGTTGCGCAAGACTCCTCAGATATCAGTAGTCCCGGCCGATTCAGCAGACGCAACCGGCCGCGAAGTCGAAAGAATCAAGGCGATCGGCGGACTGGTGGTGCCCGCCGGTTTCGACGCCGATCTCGCTGCAAACAAACAACCGGAACTTACCGTTTACGTCAACAATCAAAAAACGATTTTCGAGCAAGCCGCTTTCCGGCGGCTGTTGGACCAGCTTGTGCGATCGTTTGCCAAACAGCCGGAGCCCGCGCGGTTGGTTTGGGTTGACGTTGATAAAGCAGCGAATGCTCAAGCGCTTGGTGCAACCAGTCTTAATCAGATGCTCCTGCCCCTCCTCCTGATATTAACGTTTGGAATGACGGGGGCTTTCGTGGTGCCTTTGTTGATAGTGGAAGAAAAGGAAAAGCGGACGCTCGACTTTCTCTTATCGTCGCCGGCGAGCCTGAACGAGATCATCGCAGGCAAAGCTCTGACGGGTGTGGTCTATACGGTTCTAATTGCAGGGCTCTTGCTGGGCATCAACCGTGATTCCATACAGAACTGGCCACTTACGTCGTTGACGATTCTGGTTGGACTGCTTTTTGTAGTCGGAGTCGGATTGGTGATCGGAAGTGTGCTCAAGAACACAATGCAGGTGAACACGTGGGCAGGTCTCATTTTGATTCTACTACTCGCACCGAGCATGCCGCTGGTCGGACTAAGCGGATGGTTTGATAAGTCGATGCGCATCATTCCCACCTATTACTTGAGTGAGGCCCTGAAGTTGTCGATTGCCGGCATTATCTCGTCACAGTTGTGGATTTATCTGGCGGTGCTGGTCGTTTGCACCGTCGTCGTCTTCTTCGCCGCCGCCTGGGCCCTCCACCGCCGAAACTAAAATTGGCCACAAAAAAGCACAAAAGGCACAAAATATCTTTTTGTGTATTTTGCGTAGAGGGGTATTAGTGTGTTGCTGGTTTCTTTTCAACCAGCGGGGGCAAGCCCCTCTTCCTGACTTGTTTTATTTTCTGATTCAAGTGTCCATTCGACGTTTGCGCAACTGAGAATTAGAGCAAGTCAGGAAGAGGGGCTTGCCCCCGCTCTAATCAGCGCGTATTTTGTGCCTTTTTGTGGCCGAATAGCCGTACGTGGCAGAATAACGCATTATGGCGAAACCGGTTTTACTGGCGGTGGACGATGATCGTGAGGTGTTGCGCGCGATCGAGCGTGATTTACGACGGAAATACGGGAGCGATTATCGTGTCCTGCGCGCTGGATCAGGACCCGAGGCACTGGAGATTATTCGCGAGCTGAAGATCAGGAACAACTCGATTGCACTCTTTCTGATCGATCAACGAATGCCCGGAATGTCCGGCGTCGAGTTTCTCGCACATGCGATCACTCTCTTCCCCGATGCGAAGCGTGTGCTGCTGACTGCTTATGCTGACACTGACGCCGCGATCGCTGCGATAAACGAAGCAGGCATCAATCACTACCTGCTGAAGCCCTGGGATCCGCCCGAAGAAAATCTCTATCCCGTGCTCGACGAACTGATCGAGGATTGGGAAGCAGCATTTCCACCACTGTTCGAGGGCATTCGTGTCCTGGGAAATCGATGGTCACCCGCTTCACATAGCATCAAAGATTTCCTCGCGCGCAATCACGTTCCCTATCAGTGGCTTGATATCGAAACTGCCGTCTCCGATTCCGAAGTGCGCAGCCTTGTCGAACTCCTGGACGAAGAAGAAACGCGAAGTTTGCCCATCGTGATCCTTCCTAACGGCAAACGTCTCCGGCAACCTTCACTCGCAGACCTTGCCGAACACGCTGGTCTCAAAACTCGCGCGACTGAGGCTTTCTACGATCTCGCGATCGTCGGCGGCGGTCCAGCCGGCCTTGCTGCGGCCGTTTATGGAGCAAGCGAGGGATTGCGAACAGTCATGATCGAAAGAGAAGCGCCCGGTGGGCAGGCCGGCATGTCGAGTCGAATCGAAAACTACCTGGGTTTTCCAACCGGACTCACGGGCGCCGACCTTGCAAGACGTGCAGTGGTCCAGGCGAGACGCTTCGGCGTCGAGATCATCTCCGCGGAAGCGACTGAGGTAAGGATCGATGGTCCATATCGTTTCCTGAAGCTCGCAAACGGAGAAGAACTGAGTTGTCATGCGTTGCTGGTGGCAACGGGAGTGCAGTGGCGCAAGCTTGATGCGCCGGGAGTCGAACGGTTAACCGGAGCCGGTATTTACTACGGCGCTGCGATGACCGAAGCGATGTCGACGAAGGACGAAGACGTGTACGTTATTGGCGGCGCGAATAGTGCCGGACAAGCCGCAATGCACTTCTCGAGGTACGCGCGGCGAGTCGTGATGCTAGTGCGTGGCACTTCGCTGAACTCCTCCATGTCGCAGTATCTGATCAACCAATTGAAGAGCACTCCCAATATTCAAATCGAATTCAACACCTCCATCGTCGAGGCGCACGGCGAGAATCATCTCGAAGCAATTTCCATTCACTGTGCGGAAACCAACGAGATAAACAAAGTACCCGCGAATGCACTGTTCATCATGATCGGAGCGGCGCCAAATACTGACTGGCTTGCAAACATCGTCGAACGCGATGACAAAGGCTTCATCTATTCCGGCCCGCAGCTCACGCGCGATGGCAAACGTCCCAACAACTGGAAGCTGGACCGCGAGCCAGGTCTTTTGGAGACCA
>DATNFX010000081.1:0-4270 GCA_035606195.1 Pyrinomonadaceae bacterium | reverse complement strand
TTCAGCAAATAGTCACCGGCGCGTAGCTCGGCACAAACGATCTTAGCCTGCGAAAGCAGGCGGAAGTATAAAGCCTGGGGCGCAAGCCCCAGGGTCAAGAGCACAACACATTTTCAAGCCCGCGAATGCGGGCGACAGAATGAACGTGAAAAATGTCCATGATTTACCCTCAACGAACTGCCGCCCATTTCATGGCTCGCAAATCTACTGATTCTGGTCCTGGGGCTTGCGCCCCAGGTTTTATGCTTCCGCCTGCTTTCGCAGGCTAAGCCTGGCTCAACTGTTGGCGACGCGGAACTGCTCCTCCTTGATGAATGCGAGCAGCTCGGCGTTGATCTGATCCTGATGTGTGGCGGTGATGCCGTGCGGCGCGCCGGGGTAGTAGATGTCCTTTGCACCTTTGATTAGTTGTGCCGACTTCCGGGCAGAATTGTGCACCGGAACGATCTGGTCGTCCTCGCCGTGAAGTACCAGAGTAGGCACATCGAACTTCTTGAGGTCTTCGGTGAAGTCCGTTTCGGAAAAGGCTTTGATACTTTCATAAGCGTTCTTGAGACCCGACTGCATGCTCCACGCCCAAAACTGGTCGAGCACGCCTTGCGAGACATTAGCGCCAGGGCGGTTGGCGCCATAGAACGGAGCTGCGAACTCCTTGTACGTTTGCGAGCGATCTTTGAAAAGTTTCGCACGCAGGTCGTCGAATATCTCTATGGGCAAACCTTCGGGATTGTCGGCGGTCTTCAGCATCAGCGGTGGTACGGCGGCAATCAGGACGGCTTTGGCGACTCGGCTGGTTCCGTGGCGGCCGATATATCGTGCGACTTCTCCGCCTCCGGTAGAGTGGCCCACGAGCGTGACTTGCTTGAGATCGAGGGCTTCGATTACTGCCGCAAGATCGTCGGCATACCCGTTCATGTCATTGCCGGACGATGTCTGGCTCGATCGGCCGTGACCACGCCGATCGTGCGCGATCACGCGGAAGCCGTTCTGTTCGAGGAAGAGCATTTGCCCGTCCCACATATCGGCATTCAACGGCCACCCATGCGAGAACGTAATCGCGGGTCCCGTGCCCCAATCCTTGTAGTAAATCTGCGTTCCATCTTTGGTTGTGATAGTGCTCATGTTGACCGTCTCTTTCCGGTGTTGGACACCTGGTAAATTAAATTAGTGCTCGTTGGTTAGGCGTGAGGTTACACTTCGGTGGCGGCCGTTTCTATCAGACTTTGGTATTAGATGATTGCGAGGATAATGCCACGCGTTTCTTGTTGCGTGAGCTTTGCCCCCAAAAAGTCGGACGTCAGGCTTGGACACAGTCAGTACAGTCCGCGGTAGCGGATGGGTACGTCGTAGTGGCGCTCGATCCTGATGGTTGACCCATCCGCTACCGCAGACGGTACTGACTGTGTCCAAGATGCCGGCGTGTGATTCAAATGTGTGGCTGGCGTCAGTAACCGCCAACGTGTATTGAAGGCCGCTTGTCCTCGTTTGGTTCGGCCTGTCTGAGTACTTCTCGGGTGACTGGCGCCGTGTCACCCTGACCAAAAACCACATAATCGAAAAGATAAGCGACGGGATTTTTTGAGCCCCAATGAAAGTACGCGTGCGGAATCTTGCCGGTTTGATCGCGAAGATAAAGCAGAAAGGCCGCAATCGCATTGGGAACCACAGACGCTTCGGCTCGCAGCACGCGATAACCGCCCACCTCGACGCCCTCTACCTTCATGGCCTGAGCGAAATCTGAGGCATCACACACTTCCACTTCGAGAAATAGAATCGGATCCTGTAATGAAAGGTTGTGAGCCTGACGGTTCTCGATTATTTCCTTCCGGTACTCGTCCGAATCATTTTCTGCAGGAGCATTAGTGATGATCCTAACCGTGCCGTGCCGCGAAGCTTCGTCGATGAATCGCTGCGCATTCTCATCGATATCAATCTGCTCGACTCGTAGTTCGGTCGTCCGAGCAATTCGCGAAAGAAACGAGATGACAATTATTAGAGCTATGAAAAAACCGGCGATCTTTATACCGTCGGGACGCTCAATGATATTGACCACGGTCGTGTAAGCGAAGACAAGTGCGATTAACGCAAAAGTCGCGGCCCAAACTCTTTGAATTCGACGCCACGCCGAGATTGCTACCGCAATAGCCGCTGAACTCATTAAAACTAAAACGCCCGTTGCATAAGCGCCACCCTGGGCATTCACATCCGCTTTGAAGATCACCGTGATCGCAAAAGCGATGATCGTGAAAACGATTACGAGAGGACGCATAGCGCGCGTCCAATCCGGCGCCATCCCGTAACGCGGCAAATAACGTGGAACGATGTTTAGTAATCCGGCCATCGCCGATGCCCCGGCGAACCATAGAATCAGTATCGTGCTGATGTCGTAAGCGGTTCCAAAGATATCGCCGAAGAACTGGTGTGAAAGGTATGCGAGTGCACGGCCGGAAGCTTCACCCGCGGCTACGTCGCCATGAGCGGCCGCAAATTTCTCGGGTGGGATAAGCAATGTCGTAACAAAGCTGCTCGCAATCAACATCACACTCATAATCAAAGCAGCGACGACCAACATCTTTTTGGTGTTGCGAATACGTCCCAGCGGCTTTGCATCCGTATCGCCGGCTTCGCCCTTCACCAGAGGCATCACCGCGACGCCGGTCTCAAAACCCGAGAGCCCCAATGCGAGCTTAGGGAAAACTATCAGCGCGAGCAGTACGATCATTGTCCAGTTGCCACCGACCTTTGGGTGGCCCAGTAGCCCCTGTTGCCAATTTGAAATGACCGAGGGAGACTGAATCACGTGAAAGAGACCCACGCAGACTACGACGAAGTTCAACGCCAGGTAGATGACGACGAGTACAACAGCAACGCCGATCGCCTCTTTGAATCCTTTTAGGAAGACACCGGAGAGCAACGCAATGAGGGCAAGGGTGATACCGACGTTCAGCGGTCTCGAATCTCCGCCTCTGAGTAGTCCGTGCAGGAAGGGATTCTCGACAAGATGTGCGGTCGCGTCCGCAGCCGAGAGAGTAATCGTAATTATGAAATCCGTAGCGACAAATCCCAGCAGAATAAGAATGAAGAGCTTGCCCTTCCACCACGACAAGAGCCCTGCCAGTATCGAAATGGATCCTTCACCGTGTGGACTTTCGTCAGCGACTCGACGATAAATCGGCAGGGCGCCCAACAGCGTCAGTAAGACCAGGATGATTGTAGCGACCGGAGCGAGCGCACCGGCGGCAAGGAAGGCGATGCCTGGTTGGTAGCCCAGCGTTGAAAAATAATCGACGCCGGTGAGGCACATGACCTTGAACCATGGATGGTGACGATGATGCTCTTTCTCACGCTCAAATGGTCCTTCTAACTCCTTGACGTACCCCTGCAGCAACCATCGCATGAATGGATTCCTTGACGGGCCAGTTCTTACCAGGTGCGACGATTGTGTGGTCGTTACCATCCCCGTGTAGATGTTCTAGATTTCTCGATCTTCCTAACAGTGACACGATTCCACAACTAACCTGGGGGCAAGTAAGGGGATTGTTTTGGGAAGGGAAAGGGTCTCGACGAGTGACGCTAAAACTTATTTGCTGTGATCGTTTAAAGAAGTCATGTCGATTTGGTATCGATAGCCAACGATCGTTCAACGAGGCGCGACTGCGGGCACCACCATCTCATTAATCAAAACCTTGCCATGATCAACCGTCACCGCATCCGCCTGTTTGAGCAACCCATAAGAGCTGCCGTTAACGATCAACTCCTCGTTACGGATCAGCACATCGGCATCGCGGCATGGCTTGAAACGGTAGAACTGTTCACTTGGACCTCCGACTTTCTCCGGCGGCGTGACACTCGTGCGGTAACAATCGGTGACGATCACGGTATGACCGCCGACTGTCGCCTCAACACGTCCGAGCAGCAAGTTATTCGACCGGCTGCAAGCCGAGCACGCCAGAATCAATCCGCAGATTGTCCAACCTATTTCTTTACGCCACATCGCTTGCTCCAACTTCACCGTGCAGACCGCCGTCTCGTCTATGTCCACGAATTATTAGAGAAGGAGGTTCCTAATTTCCTAAGAAATTGGTGCCCCCGGCGCGATTCCAACGCGCGACCTTCCGCTTAGGAGGCGGACGCTCTATGCAGCTGAGCTACGGGAGCACAAGTGAGGGAATCGTAATTGAGATTGGGTATCGTGTAAATCCTGTCAATCCTATCGACAAGATTAAGATTGATACTTGATCAGCGAACGCACGTCGTACCCCGTCAGCTT
>DATNFX010000080.1:0-3421 GCA_035606195.1 Pyrinomonadaceae bacterium | reverse complement strand
ACTCTGGCGCGTGCGCGTGCAGTTACAGAGCGTTCTATCGGGAAATGCCGAAACTGTGGCCACGGTGGAAGCTACTCCGCCGGGCTATGGTCGTTGGGATCTACTGATCTACCTCGTGCCATTTCTGGCTGTCGGTCTCTTATGGGCCGTGGCCATGATCCGCAAAGCCAAGCAGCGAAGTGGAGACATCTGAATGCAGAACCGCAAACTCGTCTGGTTGATTTTCTTCTTGCTCGTGGCGACCGTGCTGGTGATTGTGCTGACGCCAGTCTTTCTGATCATGCCTTTCAAAGCGCAAACGGCGCGCACGATGGAGATCTCCTATCTCATGCGCCGCTGGTCGCCCTGGCTCACGATATTAGCCTCAATCTTTATTCTCACACTCGTCGTGAAACTGTGGATGGGCGGTCGCTGGTGGAGCCGAATCGCGCTCGTAGTTCTCCTGTTGCCGGTTCTCGGTGCAACCTGGCTCGCGCGTCAGAACCACTTTGAGTGGATGTTCAATCCGCTGCCAAATCCAGCATACGTAAAAACGGCCGGCGCGAGCTTCGTGAACGACGACGATCGCCTCATGGTTGTTGCGATCAACGGCGAAGCCGTCGCCTACCCGATTCGACTGATGGGTTATCACCACGTGGTGGAGGACACGGTTGGCGGTACGCCGATCGTGGTCACTTATTGAACGCTCTGTCACACCGGTCTGGTGTGGGAATCAACAGTTGACGGTCGCGTTCTTCACTTCCATCTCGCAGGCATAAACAATCAAAACTTCATCATGCGTGATGAAGAAACAGGGACATGGTGGCAACAGGTTAGCGGCAAAGCTATTCATGGACCGCTCGAGGGCCATCAGCTCAAGAGTGTATTTCACGACGAAGTCTCTTTCGCCATCTGGAAGAACGAACAACCCAACGGCCGCGTGCTGAAGCCCGACGAAAAGATCGCCGCCCAAAAGCAGTACGAACCTGTCGACTGGGAAACACGCTATGAAAAGCTGCGTGTGGTTGAAGGCACTGACGTCGACAAGCGCCTCACGCCTCGAACGCTCGTGATGGGTATCGAATTGAATGGGAAGGCTGCCGCCTATCCGTTACCGGCGTTACAAAAGCAAAGCCCGATTATCGATATGGTCGGGACAGTGCCGATTGTGGTTGCGTTGCGAGAAGACAACCGGTCTGTCCTCGCTTTTGAACGGACCGTCGATGGCAGGCGATTAGAGTTTTTTCAGAAGAAAGACGACAAGAATCCCGAGTTTCAACTAATTGATGCCGAAACCGGCAGCACCTGGAACTTTGAAGGCAAAGCCACGAGCGGACCACTCGCGGGCCGGCAATTGAAGAGAGTCTTTGTCCTCGAAGATTACTGGTTCGACTGGCGCATTTATCATCCTGACACGAGCGTTTATCAACTCGGTCCGCAGTAAAACCACTCAAAAGTAATAGCTTAACCACAGATTACACAGATTTACACGGGATCATTTCCCTCTGTGAAATCTGTGTAATCTGCGGAGGGACAAGCAGGGATGGCTAAGTGTGAAGTATGCGGCAACGATTATCACCTCGCGTTTGAAGTTGTGACGGCAGGAGCGCGTCACACCTTTGATAGTTTCGAGTGTGCAATCCATAAACTCGCGCCGGTCTGCAATCATTGCGCCTGCAAGATCATCGGACACGGCATCGAGGCGAACGGCACTTTTTATTGCTGTGCAAATTGCGCGCGGCAAGCAGGAGTTACAGAAGTAAGAGATCACGCGTGAGGATCGAAGTTCATGCAAGCAATCGCGACTGCTGAACTATCGTCACGCATCTCACACGAGAAGATCCTGGTTGTCTTCGGCGGCCTGCTGCTCGTCATGCTGCTCGCTGCGCTCGACTCGACGATCGTTGCGACAGCGCTTCCGACTATCGTCGGCGAGCTCGGCGGACTGGAACATCTTTCGTGGGTCGTCACAGCGTATCTTCTGGCCCAAACCATCGTCACTCCAATCTACGGCAAGCTCGGCGATCTCTACGGTCGAAAGCGCGTACTTCAGTTTGCAATCATCATTTTCCTGATCGGTTCTGCGTTGTGCGGTTTGAGTCAGTCCATGACTCACTTGATCTTGTTTCGTGCGATTCAGGGTCTCGGTGGTGGCGGACTGATGGTCACGACGCAGGCAGTCGTGGGCGACATCATTCCGCCGAGAGATCGCGGACGATACCAGGGGATCTTTGGCGCTGCTTTTGGAGTTGCTTCGGTCGCCGGTCCACTGCTCGGTGGATACTTTACGACGAACCTGACCTGGCGCTGGATCTTCTACATCAATCTTCCGTTGGGAATCATCGCGCTGGGAGTTTTGGCAGTGACTCTTCCCGCGCAGGGTTCTTTTCTGCGACATGCGGTTGATTACGTCGGCGCCGGACTTTTAGCTGCTTCACTCTCGGCAATCGTGCTGGTTACTGACCTCGGTGGGATTACATATCCGTGGTCGTCCCCGTTCATGATCGGGTTGATAGTTTTGGGAATCGTGGCCCTCGCCGCTTTTATCGTCATTGAGGGACGCGCTGCGGAGCCCATTCTTCCGTTACATCTCTTTCGCATCAGAGACGTGTGGGTGACTTCAGTTGTGGGCTTGATTATCGGCTTCGCTTTGCTGGGGTCGGTCACCTATCTGCCGTTGTTTCTGCAGATCGTTAAGGGCTTAAGTCCGACGGCTTCCGGTCTGCGCATGATCCCGCTGATGGGGGGAACGCTTGCGACTTCGATTCTCGCGGGACAGATAGTCAGTCGCACTGGCCGCTACAAACTCTTTCCGATTATCGGCACCACAATGGTGACGCTCTCTTTGTTCCTGATCTCCAGAATGACGACGGAAACAAGTATCTTCACGGCGTCACTCTACATGCTCCTGCTGGGTTTGGGTGTGGGTTTGTTCATAAAGTGAAATTGGCCCATCAACGGAATCAACAACTTACGCGGACGATTCCGGCATTAAATGAAATTCTTGTCCGGCATAACGTGAAATTTTCCTACAGATTTCCGGCATAACCTGAAATTTTCTCAAATGATCAGTTTCAAATTGCTCTGCTCTGAACAAGACTTGGCGTCGGTCATACGGTCTCATCGTATTCGGAGGAACGCCCGATGAATCCCAGAATCCGTTGATATCTTGAAATAAATCAACTCTAGAGAGACAATCTCCTCGCTCAGCTTCGATCGGACCCAAACGTTCGTCGGCTCCGCCGGTTTTTCAATTCCTTCCCTCTAAGGGGTCTCGCTTTAATGGTCGGAATGACCATCTCTCACTATCGCGTCATTAGTAAGCTCGGCGAAGGTGGCATGGGTGTGGTCTACCTTGCCGAAGACATTCATCTCGGCCGGCGTGTGGCCATCAAGACCGCGAAATGCAAGGCGGATGACTACGCTTTCCTTAACCGCTTCC
>DATNFX010000079.1:0-5830 GCA_035606195.1 Pyrinomonadaceae bacterium | reverse complement strand
GTTGCGAGGAGATCTGCTCGTTCGATCTGTTTGTCCCAGAAGTTAGACATGGCTTTGCACTAAAGTGCAGTTTTAGCCTGCGAAGCAGGCGCGAGCATAAAGCCTGGGGCGCAAGCCCCAGGATCAATGCACCACAGATTTTTCGAGCCCGCGAATGCGGGCGATGGCCCGAAGCGAGACAAAAGTCTAATGATTTTGATGGCGGCGAACTGTCGCCCATTTCATGGGCTCGTAATTCGCTTAATTCTGATCCTGGGGCTTGCGCCCCAGGCTATATGCTCGCGCCTGCTTCGCAGGCTAAAACTGCATTTTTAGTGCAAAGCAGTTAGACATAACTGATTTATTTCACCGCGGATTATACGAATAAAATCGGGATTTTCTATCTGTGTGATCTGTGGCTAAATGTCTCGATGACCGTTAAATCGACCTTGAGTGCGGTGGGCGTACTCGGTGTGGCAATGCTCTTGTTGTTTCGCATTGCCGTTCACTCCAAAGGCGTAGCTGACATGCCCATGTTTCTCAAGCTCGCCGGCATTCAGTCAGTTATTTACCTCGTTGTCGCGTGGCTCAGTTTGCGGAGCAGTGATTCGCGGTCGATACTGGTGCTTGGCCTCGTCTTCGCGGCTCTGTTCCGTTTGAGCATAATTTTCTTCCCGACTTATCTATCCGACGACATCTATCGTTACATCTGGGATGGGCGTGTTCAGGCCGCAGGCGTAAATCCCTATCGATACATTCCCGCCGAGGAGCCGCTGGCCCAACTCCGGGACGACAAGATTTATCCCTACATCAACCGGCGCGAATCTGTGCGCACGATCTATCCGCCCGTCGCCCAGGCTACTTTTCTTTTGGTGACTCGCGTTAGCGAATCAGTGACGTGGATGAAAGCGGCGATGGTCGGATTTGAGGCGATTGCGATCTGGGCCATGGTTCAGTTGCTCAGCTCGTTTGGGTTCGCACGGCAAAGAGTTTTGATCTATGCGTGGCATCCACTCGTGGTCTGGGAGTTTGCCGGAAGCGGGCACGCGGACGCGCTCGCGATTGCCTTTATTGCGCTCGCGCTGCTGGCGCGTCGGAAAGAAGCGGAGACTTTAACCGGCGTGCTACTCGCGTTCGCAACGTGCGTGAAACTGTTTCCGATCGTGTTATTCCCGGCGCTCTACATTCGTAGAAGTTGGAAGATGCCCCTCGCATTTGTGGCAACGCTAGTGATCGCGTATTTGCCGTATCTGAGTGTTGGCCCAATGAGAGTGCTCGGGTCTTTACCGGATTATTCCAGTGAACAAGGGCTGTTAACCGGGAGGCAGTATTTTCTTCTGGCGCTTGCGCGGCAGGGCCTGAACGCGAATGTGCCGACTTGGGCGTATTTCGTTTTTGTGGCTGCTGTGCTTGGAGGCCTTGGGCTGTGGATGATGTGGGAGAGGCGAAGTGACGACACTCGCTATTTGCGCAATGCGTTGCTCATCGCGTCGATTTTCATGGTCTTTCAAGCTCCACATTTCTCATGGTATTTCACCTGGTTGATACCTTTCCTATGCTTCATTCCCTCCGTTCCCATCTTCTATCTCAGCCTCGCGAACTTCGTACTTTATCTAACCTGGCTCAACGACACCCCCAACCGCGTCCTCATATACAAGGCCCTAATCTTCGGGCCATTTCTTGTTCTGGGATTCTCTATCCACAGATTACACAGATTACACCGATCTAACGAGCAATCTGTGTAATCTGTGGACCGCGCTGAGGTAATGTTACAGGGTTCAGTCAACCGCAATCCACTCCACACTGGCAGGAAAAAGTTTTTTCTCAGGATCGATGGTGACGACGTACGCGCCTAGAGCGCCGATGCGGCGATTAGGACCGAACGTGATTTTAGGTATCAGGCCCGTGTCGTACTCGTAGAGTCCCTCGAGAGTGGTGACAAGCCGTTCGCGGCTGAGGTCTTTGCCGCAAAGCTCGAGTGCATGGACCAATATTCTCGCGGCAGCAATTGCTGAGGCTTGCGCCGCTGCATGTGTCGAGGCGAGCTTGTTCCGTTGCAGAAAAGCGGTGTAATCGGCCGCGCCGGCTTCAGAAACGTCAGAAGGAACGGTGGGGAAGGCGAGGAAAACTTTGTCTTTCATCTTCACTGTCACGGCGTCTCCGACATTTCTTCCGACAAGCGTCCCAAGCATGTATATGGTTGGTGTCCAACCGGTGGCCGCCGCCTCATTCAAGATGGCTCCTGCTTCCTGACCTGAGCCGAGAAAGAAAACCGTGTCGATTCCCTTCTGGTTCAGCTCGCTCACGTATTTGGTTGCACTGAATCCGTCGCGCGGGTAGTAAGTTGTAGTTGTCGACTTGAAGTGAAGTTTCTTTGCCTGTTCGGCTACCGCCGTGGCGATATTTCGATTGAACTCAATGTCAGGCGAGACTATTGCCACATTAGCCGTGTCTTTCTTCTTACTGGCGAATGTTGCCAGCGCGCGCGCTTGTTCATTCAAACCGGGCAGCAGGTAGAAGATATAGCGGTTGACCGGCAGTCCTCGCTGCGGAAGTAAAGTGGAAGGACCGACGAATGGAACTTCTTTCTCCTGCGTTAACGAAGCCACGCCGTCTTCCGCGCCGGCGGTGAGACCGCTCACGATCGCGAATACCTGATCGTCGTCGATTAAATGCCTGACGTTAGTAACAGTCGTTTTTGAATCGCCATACATAAGACGCAGTTCGATCTTACGATTGTAGATGCCGCCATGAGCGTTGATTTCAGCGAAATAGGCTTGCAGTACGTCGCCCATTGATTGGGCCAGACCACTCAAAGCAGCTTTCTCAGGTAGAACCGTACCCACCACGATGCTCGTATCAGACACACCAGGGTCAGTATCAGTCTCGATCCGTTTTAGATATGCGATTAGGTTTGCCATGTCCTCCTGAGGCATGCGGTAGACAGGCATGGCGACGGCCAACTTGTTGCCGGCCGGATCTAATCCGGAGGTCGTCGCACGAACAAACAAAGCCTCGGAGAACGCCGGGTGCTTGCGGCCGCCTTCGTCTGTGTGGCCATAAGGTTTGGTCAGGTGTGACCAACTCATGTTGCCGGCGGTGACACCACCCTCCGTTCTTCCCTCGCCGCGATTCCCATGACAACCTGCGCACGGAAGAGTTGACGCAGGCACGTCGACTTCTCCCATCAGCGCTGTGATGTCCTGGCCCGACGCGCTCTCACCTCTGAGATAGAAAGCCTTGCCGCGTTTTTCCTGCAACGTGAGTTCCCGGCGTTGAGGTGCCACCGGGCTCTGCGAGTGAACTGAGGATGGCCCAGTCCATATCAGGCAACCGGCGATTGCGATGAGAGCTACAAGTGTGAGTCTGATGATCATGTGAGCCTGCTTTGTCTCAAAAGTCCGAGATCATTCTTGGACCGGGTCAGTACAGGGAGCGGTAGCGACCTGGTCAGTGATCAGCATGCAACATCTCCTATCGATTCTTGACTCTCATCGCTTGACCAGGTCGCTACCGCTCCCTGTACTGACCCGGTCCAAGTAAGGTGCTAACTCTCGAGGCAAAGCCTACAGCTACCGATCGGCAATCACGTCTTCGACGATCTTGATTAGTTCGTCCGCTTTTGCCAGGCCAAAGGCTTTTTTCCAAAGTCCTTTTGGCTCGTTGCCGATAATGAAAATGTTCGTGTGGTCGTCTTTGGTCTCCACATACTGGCCCAGCTTGTACAGCGCCCAGTCGACGTTCTCTTTTGAGCCCGTCAGAAAAAGCCATCCGGAGCGCGCATGAAACCGGCGGCTGTATTCCTTCAATCGCGTCGGCGTATCAGTTTGCGGGTCTACGGTGATCGAAATCAGGAATGCGTCCTTGCCTAAACGCTCGCCCAGCGCGTCCTGAATCTTTTCGAAATTACGATTCATCGGCGGACAAATGTTGGTGCAGGTAGTGAAGAACGTGTTGATTATTACGACCTTGTTTTTGAGCACGTCACTATAGAAGCGCAGCTTCTGGCCGTCCTGATCGATCAGTTCGACATCGGAGAAATATTTCTCTGCCGCTGAGCGGGCGGCGGGACCATCACTCACTTTCGTCAACGAAGCGGGCTCGGGTGGTTTCGGTCTTTGTGCCTCTTGCGCAAGTCCGATCGTTGCTACGCACATAATGACCAGCGCTGCCGCGATTAAGTTCAACTTCATGGCTTTCCCTCCTCAGTGGCGGACGACTCTTCGACTTTTCCTGCCATGACGTTCTGAATGACCCCCGTGATCTGGCTAATCTTTGCAAGACCATAAGTGCGCGTCCAGACACCTTTACTGTCGTTGCCGATGATCAGTGCCGGCGTGTGGTCTTCTCTTTTTGATACCGCGGCGCCGAGGGCGTTGAGCAACTTATCAATCTCCTGCTTCTCCCCCGTAACAAACGTCCAGCCTGGCGCGGCCTTGAACTTCGCGCCCCACGCTTTTAGTCGCTCAGGTGTATCAGTCAATGGGTCGACGCTAATGGAGATGAGGTGTACGTCATGGCCCACCTTGTCGCCCATCTCTTTTTGCAATCGAGCAAAGGTTGCGGCCAGCGGCGGACAAATGGTTGTACAGTTTGTAAAGATGAAGTTGATCGCTACAGTCTTGTCTTTGATCAGGTCGGTGTAGAAATGAAGGGCGTTACCGTCCTGGTCCAGGACCTCGACATCCGGGATCACCATGGTCGAGCCATCCACAGATTTCACAGATTGATTCTTACTCTGCGTAATCTGCGTAATCTGTGGACTCACTTTTCGCAAATCCATTTTGCATTTGGGACACTTGCCGGGTTTGCTCGACGTAACTTCCGGATGCATCGGGCAAACATAGGATCGCGCCCTCGTTTGTGCACTTCCCTCGATTGCGATGAGCAGCATCAACGCGAGTCCAAACAGTTTAAGAAGTCTATTCATTTTCATTCACCTCTACTCGGTTGCCTGCAGCGTCAGGTACGGCAGATCGATGTAACGCACCCCCATTGAAGACGATTCAACGAACAACATATAGACACCTGTCTCCGGCACGTTGATCTTTAGTTCGTAGACTCCGTCTCCAACTGATTTCGCAATGTCGCGACGCTGCCAAACACCCGGACTCAGGAACGTTAGCACACGAACGTCTTTCAAATCGGATTTCGGATTGCCGGTTGCGGTGTCAATCAACTTGAAGCGGAAAACGAAGTCTTTTCCAACCGCTAAACTCGTCTCCTTTACCTGGTGCTCGATGCGAAGTGCGATCGGCTGCTTCTCTTTCAACGCCGGATTCGCGTCCGCACTGATTTCGAAGCAATGAGAAACTTTTGGAGAGTCGTTCAGAAACGCAACATCGTAGCGACCACTTGCCGGCAACTTGATCGTCGTCGAATAAACACCGGGTTTGATCTCTCGCAAACTGCGGTCGACTACGAGGGTTGCCATCGGCTCGCGCCGGTAATTCTGGAAGTTGCCCATCGGCGCGGCCATTCCCTCGCTGTAGTAATAGAGGGTTTTATCGACCGGATTCGCGACGATGACGGCATTGCCTTCCGGCGCCAGCACGATCGAATCAGCACGCACCGGTGTCGAGCCTTTACCGGGAGCAATCTGTCCGCCGGGAAACTCGGTTACATCGACTTCTTTGCCGATTGTCGCGAGTCGCAGCATTTCCACGTTCTCGGTCTCCAGCGATCTCACGAAAGCAAAAGTGTCGCTGAACATGATTTGATCGGGAGACTTGCCGGTCTTTACTTCATGCAGGACGCGATTGGATGCGGCATCGAAAATGTTCACCGTGCTTTGTTTCGTGTTGAGCACGAATCCATATCGACCACCCGGTGCGAAACGGATCGAGCGCGC
>DATNFX010000078.1:0-9519 GCA_035606195.1 Pyrinomonadaceae bacterium | reverse complement strand
TGGGTCTATTGCTATTGTCCGACGTCAATCTTCCCAGTATCGCGACACTTGTCGCCCGCGAGAAGGTTTCGGGATCGTGGTGGTCCCACAAAGCAGCTCAACGGATATTTGCAGTCTCCGAGCTACTCGAAGATCACATAGACGTGCTTGTAATGAAACTCGTCTCAAACAAAGTGACCTTCGTACATCGCGAGCTTTGGGCACACATTTACTCCATAGGTGTAGCGCGCGAAGACTGGCAACTGAAGAAGCTTTCGTCTGTCGCAAAACAATTGCTCAAAGCTCTCGACGATCAAGGCTCGCTGCAAACTAACAGACTCGGCAAGAAGTTTGGACCAAAGCCCGCGGACACGGCGCGTGAGCTCGAATCGCGCTTGCTTCTTCATGCAAGTCAAATGCATACGGAGTCAGGAGCACACGCAACAGTGATCGAGACCTGGCCCACGTGGGCAGAGCGTGCGAAGTTACGAGGCAAAACGAAGAATCCCGCAATAGCCAAACATTTCCTCGAACAACGCCTTGCTGAAATAAATGATGAATTCAGCGGAAAAGGAAAACTACCATGGCCGCCCCGTGCTTAAACTAATGAGGAAGACGAATCAATTATCGCTCGTGCTCGCGCTGCTGCTGGGCTGGACCACGGCAGTCACTGCACAACAGGCTCAGAAACCACTCAACGTCGGCATTGTGAGTCCAAACACAAAAACCGACCTGGGGCTCGAACAGGCGATTGCAGGCATGAACTCTCCTGAGGAAACGAAGCTGGTGAACCAGGCTGTCAATCTCGGTTGTGTCGTGCGTTCGCGAATCACTGCTTTTCGCGCACTTGGAGCGTGGAGTGATGGCGCCGAACATTCCGTGTTGCTGCGCGTCCGAGGCGACGAGGAGTCGCTGCGCTACGTCCTGTCGCGAATGGGACGCGATGCCGCGCAAAAGTATGTCATCTACTTTCATCCGCAACCGAAAGGTCCAGTGGATCTTTACGTGTTGCGCCCGCGGACCGGTGCGAGGAATCTCGTCAACCTTTCGGCTGAACTGGAACGCGCGGGAATTCCCTTTCGCACACTAGTCCCTTCACGTAACACGACTGAGATTTACATCATCGATCTGGATCGGGATCTTGGTGAAAAGATAACTGCGGCCGCTCGCAAGTTGCGCGCGCAGGTGAGTAAAGAAACCGGAAACGCGAAGCTATTCGGCGATGACCTTCGCGATAGGGCCAAAGAGAAGTTCGATCAGGAGATCAAAAATTACGAAACGAAGAATCCGAATCTCCCGCCTACCTGCGACGTGCAAAAACGTAAACCCATCCACAGATTACACTGATTTATTTCTGTGAAATCTGCGTAATCTGCGGACTAAACTGGCTTAACAGCTTTCGCGAATGCAGTCGGACTGAGGGTGTTGAGGACTTCTTTGCGTGTGACCCAGCCGCGGCGCGCCATGGCCACGCCGTACTTCACATTGTTCATCGCTTTGACTGAATGCGCATCGGTTGATACTACAAACTTGATCTTTCGCTTCCGCGCTTCGCGTACCCAGCGTGGCTCGAGGTCGAGGCGATAGGGATCGCCGTTGATTTCAATCGCCGCCTTCGACTCCGCAATCACATCAAGAATTCGCTCAACGTCACACTCTGCCGGCGGACGCCGTTCCAGCAATCGTCCGAGTGCGTGTCCCCAGATCTTGAATACCGGCTGCCGCATCGCAGAAGTGATTCGCTGCGTCATCTTCGCCGCATCCATCTTGTAGCGCGCGTGAATGCTCGCGACGATCACATCAAACTTCTCGAGCACATCGTCGGGATAGTCGAGATTGCCGCTGGCAATGATGTCTGACTCGGTGCCACGCAGGATCTTAATCGAGACTTGTTCCTGAAGCTCATCGATCTCGTCCCACTGTCGTTTCAACCTGTCGACGTTGAGCCCGTTCGCGTAGATGGCCGTGGGCGAGTGATCGGTAATCGTGATGTACTTCATGCCCATCGCTTCGGCGCCGCGCACCATCGCATCAAGGGTGTGAATGCCGTCGGAATAAGTCGTATGGGCATGAACTATGCCTTTGATGTCGGCTTCAGTAACGAGATCTTCCGGGAGTCTTTTCGCGAGTGCGGCTTCAATCTCGCCGGCGTCTTCGCGCAACTCGGGCGGAATGTAAGCCATGCCGAGACGCTTGTAGAGCTGTTCTTCGCTGCGCGGGAGTCGTGCGAAACTGATCTTCTTTCGTTCTGCGTACGCCTGCACTTTTTCAATGTGTGACTGCGAACCGGTTTTGACGAACAACGTGATGCCAAAATCCTTCGGCGGCACAGCGGTCAGCCAAACCTGCGCGCCATCGCCAAACTGGGCCACACACGTGTTCTCGTCTTCAACATGACTCGAGAGGATGAGAGGAAACTGCAAAAACTTCTCGATTACCCCCTGCGGATCGTCGGCGCCGGCGACGATGTCAATAACGTCGATCGTCTCTACCCAACGACGCAGTGATCCAGCCACACTCACTTCAACGACGCCATCGATCGCTTTGAGATATTCAACTACCTGATCCGCAGTGTTCCAGGCGTGATGCAGATGCAAACGACGCTTGGGCTTCTGAACCGGAGTGGCGAGTTGTTTCAGTAGGCGCTCTTCAGTTTTTGGTCCAAAGCCTTTCAGCTCGCGCAACTTGCCTGCTTCGGCCGCGGCCTTCAGCTCTGCGATCGAAGTGATTCCCAACTCATCCTGGAGAAACCGGATCTTCTGGACGCTCAAACCCGGCACAGATGAAAGCTCGACGATTCCTGCTGGAAACTCTTTTCGCAGCTCATTCAACACGGACGACTCGCCGGTGAGATAGAGCTGTTTGATCTGCGATGCGAGTGCGTCGCCGATGCGTGGCAACGTGGTGAGGCGGTCTTCGCGGACAAGTCGATCGAGATCTGCAACAGCTTGAATCGCGCGTGCGCCGGCGTTGTAGGCTTTAGCTTTGAAGCGATTCTTGCCGCCTTTGAGATCCATCATCTGGGCGATCTCCTGCAGCCCGGCAGCAACGCCGAATTTATCGAGTTGTGGTTTTTCCGTGGCCATGCGTGATTATTATGGTGCCACAAAAAAGCACAAAAATCACAAAAGGCACAAAAGACTGTGTTAGCTGTGAAAGAGCCTGGTAATTATAATCTCGTCATCATGGCTATAGCTTCAATTAATCCAGCAACGGGTGAAACACTGAAAACCTTCACCGCTTTAACGGCCGAGCAGATCGAAGAAAAGCTTCAGCTCGCCGCAGACACATTCCGCACTTATTTGCGCACAACATTTGCCGACCGCAAGCCGCTAATGATGCGCGCGGCGGAAATTCTCGAAACGAGGAAACATGATTTCGGGAAAATCATGACTCTCGAAATGGGAAAGCCGCTAAAAGCAGCAATTGGTGAAGCTGAGAAGTGCGCGTGGGTGTGTCGTTATTATGCGGAGAACGCCGAGCATCATCTTTCCGACCAGATCGTCGAGACCAACGCGCAAAAGAGTTACGTGCACTTTCAGCCGCTCGGACCAGTGCTCGCTGTGATGCCGTGGAACTTTCCCTTCTGGCAAGTGTTTCGATTTGCGGCTCCGGCATTGATGGCGGGAAACGTCGGATTGCTGAAGCACGCGTCGAATGTCCCGCAGTGCGCGCTCGCTATCGAAGAGATCTTCGCAAGTGCGGGCTTTCCGAAGGGCGCATTTCAAACGTTGCTGATCGGGTCGGACGCAGTTGAAGGAATACTGAACGACCCACGCGTGGTCGCGGCGACTTTGACTGGTAGCGAACCGGCAGGTCGCAGCGTTGCGGCGACTGCAGGAAAACAAATTAAGAAAACTGTGCTGGAACTCGGCGGCAGCGACCCTTTCATCGTCATGCCCTCTGCGAATCTTGACGAAGCAGTCACGACTGCCGTGAAAGCGCGCACTATCAACAATGGTCAATCCTGTATTGCAGCCAAGCGCTTTATCGTCGCGGATGATATCTACGATGAATTCGAAAAGCGATTTGTTGAGGAAATGCGCGCGCTAAAGATCGGCGATCCGATGGACGAAACGGTTGAGATTGGACCACTGGCGACGCCGCAGATCGTCAACGATCTGGACGAGCAGGTGAAGAAAGCTGTTGCGAGTGGCGCGCGCGTGTTGACTGGCGGAAAGAAAATCGAAGGCCGTGGAAACTACTTCGAACCGACAGTGCTTGTCGATGTCGATCTTAATGCGCCGGTGTCGTGCGAAGAGATCTTCGGGCCAGTGGCGATGCTCTTCCGCGTGTCGGGGATCGACGAAGCGATCAGGATCGCGAACGCAACTCCGTTTGGACTCGGCTCTGCAGCCTGGACCAACGACGCGACGGAACAAGCGAAGTTCATCGACGGCCTCGAGGCGGGCGCGGTTTTTATAAACGGGATGGTCGCATCCGATCCGCGTTTGCCGTTTGGAGGCGTGAAGAATTCCGGATACGGTCGCGAACTCGCGGAGTTTGGAATCCGCGAGTTCGTCAACATCAAGACCGTTTGGATAAAGGATTAGACGGATCGACAAAACGATCTACGCGGATCAGGGCAATGATGGCTTGCCGTCCCAATCGCCGGCCAGCGGAAAATCGCCGTTCAGTCCGAAGCTGAACACGATATCCCCTATTCCGTTGCCAGACGAGTTCGTATTATTCAATGACATCGTTCCGGTGTTCGGGTTGAAAATTCCTATCGTCGCGATGCCATCTCCATTCCAGTCGCCAGCGATCGGCTTCACCCCAAGACCCCCAAAGATAAACGGCTTGATGTCGATCGTGCCCTGAAACCCGTTGCTGAGATTGAAGGTGGAATTCGTAGTGCGGAAGAACCCAACACCGTCGATGCCATTTCCGTCCCAGTCACCCGCAATCGGCAAGTCACCATTCTGTCCGAACGTGAACGTGAAGTTTGCTTGCGGAAAACTGTTCGACACGTTGAGGCCATTGATGCCATTCGTCAATTGCCACTGACCGTTCGCTGGATTGAAAACGCCCGGTGTGTCGACGCCGTTGCCGTCCCAGTCACCAACAACGGGGATGTCGCCCGCTTGTCCGAAGTTAATCACGATGATCTTGCGCGTGATTTGCAAAAAGAACTGGCCGGTGGAAGGACGAAACACGCCAACACTATCAATGCCCGAACCGTTCCAATCACCAACGACCGGCTGATCACCAGCCTGTCCAAACGTGATGATATGATCGGCTGGACCAGTAGTGTTTGAGTCACGTAACTGGAACTGAAGGGTCGATGGACGGAAGATGCCGGTCGTATCGTTGAATGTCGGGCTGAACTTCGCAACGAATGCATCGTGTGCGCCGCCATTGAACGTGGTGTCGAAAGCGCCAACGGTGGTTGTCAGTCCGTCGGCTGTTGAGCCCGCGAGATAGACATTGCCACGTGCATCGAGCGCTACGCTCTTGCCTTTCGCAGTGGGTCCACCAAAAGTAGTTGAATACAGAATCTTCGGAACCGTGTTATTCGAGATCGTCGCTTCGATCTTAGTGAGAAAAGCTGTTCCCGAAAGATCCGACGTGAGCGGAAGGAGCTGCGGGAAGGTCGCGCCTGAAGTCGTGCGACCCGTCACGTAAACATTCCCGCCAAAATCGATCGTGAGACCGAGACCTTCTTCACCGTCGGCCGATGTGTTGCCGTTATTTCCGCCAAGGAAGCTGCAATAGAACAAAGCGGTGCCGTCCGCGTTGAGTTTCGCGACAAAGGCTTCGCCGTTCTGCTGAGTAGAGTCGAACGCATTTCTCAGCGGAAAGGAGCTCGGTGAAGAGTTACTGGCGCCGGTGATGTACGCACGTTGAAGTGAATCGACTGCAACCGACTCCACACGATCATTGACGTTGCCGCCGAAGTAGGTGCTGTAGGTTAGTGAAGCGTCGCCGTCGGATTCGGTATCGACCTTGGCCACGAAGCCGTCGAAACCGCCTCCCTGGAAAGTAGACTGCAGTGGAGAACTGGCTGCGCTCTTCGTCTCCAGATCCGTCGAAGCGGTGCTACCGACGATGTAGGCATTGCGATCGTTGTCAACCGCGATGCCTCTTCCGACTTCATCACCATCTCCGCCGTAATAACTCGAGTACAGCAATGAGGCATTACCGCTGGTGGCATTTGGATTGAACACTGCAACAAATGCATCCATGCCCTGGTACTCTGAGTGTCGTGACCACTGAAATGCGTGTTTCGTGGGAAGATTGTTGGAAGCCGTTTGACCGGTGATGTAAATGCGATTCGTGCTATCGAGTGCAATCGCATTGCCTGCGTCGAAAGCTCTGCCACCAAAAGCGGAAGCACTTGCCGAACCTCCGAAGAATGTCGAATACACGAGCTGTGAACCGTCAGCGCTTAACATTGTGACAAATGCATCAACACGACGATCTGGCTCCAGACCGCAAACGCCAATGCAGAATCCGTTCTTTTGCAGTGCGTTGTCAGTGACCGGAAAATCGCTTTCGTTATTATCATTAACCGTCGCGCCAGTGATCGAGATTTTGCCGTCGCTACCAACCGCGATTCCTCTGACTTCTGTGCCGCAAACATCGAGCGTACAAAAACCTGTGGCATCGCCGAGGAACGTGGAATAGAGAATGTCCGTTCCGGCGGCATTCATTCTGGTGATGAACGCTACCGTTGCAGGTTGACTACTCTGAAAAGCATTTCTGAGTGGAAAGGTGGCTGCATCGGAAGAGGTCTCACCGGCGACATACGCTTCACCGCTCGCGTTGGCGGCAACCGTGAAACCTTCGTCGTTTGCACTGCCACCGATATAACTCGAATAGATAAGAACCGGATCGATTACCAACGGCTTCGTATGGTCGTACTCGCCGACTTCAAAAGCGAGCTCGTTTGTTCCTTTGATAACGTATTTGCCTGTGACTGAAACGCCACCTTGATAGACTACCGGCGCCGAATGCTTCAATTCTTCGCCGTTGCTCGTGATCATCAGGTTGCCCTGATCGTCGAGACGCATCTTCTCTGCGCCTTCAAAAGCAACTCTCAACTGGGAAACTTCGCTGCCAGGTTTCACGACAAAGTCGTACTCCAACTCCGTCTGCGTGCCATACCAGATCATGTCCACTCCCGGCCAAACGTCGTCGTACTGAACTTTGCGAAACGTCGGAATGCCAGTGCGCCATTTGGCGCGATCGTTGCCGATCAGGTAGTTCACTTTGCCTCGCAACTCCTGCCGGCCGTCGAGTTGAGCATTCGCATCAGCTCCGACGAGATTCATGCGCAATACGGAAGCTTTCTTGTCAGTGTGGCGCAAGGAAAGCACTGCTTCGGTCGGTGTGAGAAAGAGTGTGTAGCCTTTGCCGCGCGAGAGAAACTTCACTGCTTCATCTGATTGTCCCTGGTTACGTTCAAAGCTCAGCGGAAGCTTGCCGTAGCTCTCTGCTGTATTCATCTTTAACTGGGCTTCGTTGGGAGATGCGGTGCTTGTGCTTGCGGGTGCTGTCGCGCGCGCTTTCGCAGTCACGCGTGGCAGCATTGACATGGGCAGAGCCCAAAGCAGCAAGAGCATGGGAATCGTTTTGATTTTCTGGGCGGTCTTCATGGCGGTTCTCCTTTCAAGAGAATGTGGGTGAATGGGGGCAGATGAGCAGCAATCCTTCCGGCGTCTCACTCGAGTGCACCACTCCGGACTCGGCCCAATGAAAAATCGTGCGGGAGTTGACCTGGGCAAAAATCGCGGCGTCGTCAACGTTCAACATCTCAACGTGGCGTCCGCACGTTGAACACCACGCGTCTCTGCGCCGACGATTGACGATTACTAATCTCTCTTTCTCTACAGTGATCTCGGTTCGTGTTTTCATGTTGTGTCCAATTCGCTGTCTTGGAGTGGGCCACAGATTGTACGGATCTGTGGAAATCGATTTTCACGGATCCGTACAATCCCTGGACCATGACGCGGAATAGAACTCGCGGGTGAAAGAGTGCGGTTGGCGGCACGAGGATGTTGAAGGCTCGCATCAGCACACGACGCACAGTCACTGAATGCGTCGAGAGATGAATTACCTGGTCCATGTATCGATGCATAAACCGGTTCATCGCAGTCGGCGCTCCGCCTTCCGTCTCGCGATAGCGATAGTCTTCTCCAGTCGCGAGCATCCACGGCGCCTCGTTTACCTTTGCGAGTTGTTTTTGAAAACGACGTGATAGACCAACAAAACTTCCGTTCGTGTGTAGCCGGCGTTGCCTGATCAGATTCTTGTGTAACGTCACGGCGCCGAGTGACGCGATCGTCATGCCCTGGCCGTAAACGGGATTGAAGGCGCAAACCGCATCGCCCAGGATCAGAAAGTTGTGCGGCAACTTTGCGCGTTCGAACCGGCGTACTCGATTCTGCGTGGCGCGGTGAGTCTTGATCGGTGAGATCGGCTCGGCCACGCGTAACGCATCGTAGATCGTCGAAACGGGGAGGCTGCGCGCGAACTCCAGAAAACCCGCTTCATCACTGGGTGGATGATCGCCACCGCCGCCCGTCAACGTCACCAGCCACCGGTTGCCTTCGACGGAGAAAAGAATTGCCCCACGCTTTCTCTCCGGCGGCGCGGACTGCACGTACGCGCATTTCCAGTCGCCGTGAAACGTTTCCGGAATGCGATACAACCTGCTGGCGTAACCGAGGTGCGCATCGATTATGGTTTCTTCCGGCGCGGCGTAACCAAGATCGCTGAGCCAGCGCGGGGCACGTGATGCGCGACCCGTTGTGTCGACGACCAGATCTGCATGCAGTTCTTTTGCAACTCTGCGATCCGTCTCTGAACTGCGCGGGCAAACGAGCACACCCGCGACGTGATCTTTCGAAGTGCCCTGAATCAGGCGCAGCACCTCAGTGTTGTCCAGGATCTTGACTCGCGGATTCTGGCTGAGTCGACGCCGCACGTGCAGATCGAGCAGCGGCCGCGTGAACGCCAGCACCTGGAACTCGGATGGGAATCTGACTCCCCAACCGGCGCGGGTGAACCACGCAATTTCATTCGCCATATCGACCACGGGCGCACCGGCCGCGATCATTTCGTCCTGCACACCGGGGAAGAGTTCTTCGAGAATCTGTCGTCCCCGCGCGAGCAAACCATGCACATGATTGGCTTGCGGGATGCCGCGGCGCGTTTCGCAGTTTTCGGCATAAGCGTCACGTTCGATCAGGGTTACGCGGTCGAAATGGTCGGCCAAAACGCGTGCCGCCAACAGCCCCGCGAGACTTCCTCCAAGCACCACGGCGTGCTTTTCACTTGTATTCACTGCAAATCCTCCTAAATAATCTGGTTTCGTCGGGTGCTGTGTGAGTGTGCAGGGAAGATACGGGGCAGAGGCTGCTCTCGTATTTAGAGAGTCGTGAATTCAGTGTGAGATTGTTTTGAAAGAGTTTTGAAGGAACGCGGATTTACGCGGATAAAAACGCGGATCCACTTTTATGACCCAACGCTTCTATTTATTCGACGGCTTTCGGGTTGACGCCTCTGAGCGGCTTCTATTTAAAGACAATCGAGAGG
>DATNFX010000077.1:0-8248 GCA_035606195.1 Pyrinomonadaceae bacterium | reverse complement strand
TGTTCATTCCACCAGATCTTGTCCATCCGATTGTCATGACAGCCCGCATATGACACTGCGGCTTTGTAGAAATCAGGATGAAACAACAGCCCGCCGAGCGCATTTTGTCCACCGGCAGAACCGCCATACAGCCCAACACGTAAGATGTCGTACGACGGATACTTCGCCGCAACCGCTTTGTGCCACAGAATTCGATCGGGAAATCCTGCGTCGCCGAGATTCTTCCACGCCACGTCGTGAAAAGCCTTCGAACCTGTGCATAAGTGCAAACTGAAACAGTGGTCAGCAAAAGCAAGATCTTAAGTAGTTTCATGGAGACGCTCCGTCATTTGATAGCGATCGGATTGACAATCGACTGTACGCCGCCGGTGATTCGCGCTGCGCCCAGCGTGAACAGGAATTCCCAGGCCTGGTCTCTGACCATTTCTTCAGTGTTGATATTTTCGAGTATGTGAATGCCGTTGAGCGGGATCAGAATTTGGTGGACCTCAAACACACCCGCGTCTTTTTCAAACGGGACAGCCTCGAAACTCCAGGTGTCGGCGCCGATAATCGCGACTTCGAGAGAGGCAAGATACCTCGCGCCATCACGACCGAGGCCCGGTGCGACCGCGCCGTAACGCTTGTTGTCCTTGCCGAGCAGTTTTAACCAGCCAGTGTAGAACAACACCACATCTCCCTTTTCAATCGACTTAATTCCCTGTCGTTTCATCGCGCCTTCGATATCAGCACGGTTGAATGCCGTTCCCTCTTTGACGATGTCGGTGTTGAAGTAGCCGGCCATATCGAGCAGGACGCCGCGCGTTGCTACCGCCGGTACATGTTCGACGCCGAGTTTCTTGAGGCCATCGGTCATGGCGAAGTCGGCGGCCTTGTTACAGTTGTAATACAGATTATCGATACCGATGTGGCCCAAGCCGTCGAGTTGTGTGCCGACGCCGGCCCAGCCGGTGATCATGTCGTCGTTGTACGTTGTCTTCGTTGGTCCAAGTGACCCCCCCGCTGTCTGGCCGGGCTGAACAATCGTGACGGCGAATGTGCGTGGCGGATACGCGGGTGTGTCTTTATTGGTCTCGATCGCGAGGCGATACGTTTTGCCTTTGGTTACGAGTTTCGTTGCGGCTAATGTCTTCGCAGGCGTGACGTAGTTCAGATTTCCGATCTGATCGTCTGGGCCGAATTTCGAGGCAGTCAGACAGGCCTTTTGCTGAGCGTGCGCGCCAATGCTTATGGCGAGTAACAGGGCCGAGCCCATGCAAAGCTTTGCAGGAAGCTTCATTTCACGGTTTCTCCTGTAGTTTCACTTGGATAGGGTCAGAACCACCTCGCGGTAGCGGGTGGGTGCGCAGCCTGTCCAAGAATGGATCGTTAATTTTGCGACGAACGAATCCGGGAAATAACAGCAAGCGCTTGCCGGCTATGCGTGACGATGTTTGTGAGTGGACCGCGGAAGTTCGCAATCTCCGGTCTGTCCTCGTCAAGCATTTCAAGACAACTCTTCGCCGCACTGACGATTGCCTCGAGTTGCTCGTTGATTTCGTCGGTACTCGAAAGCGCGGCCTTGCCTTTGTCGGCGGCAAACGAGGCCTGAGCAAGTTGGGCCTGAGTTCGCGCCAGAATCTCTTTGGCAGCATGATGCTCAACTGCGAGACCGGCTATCCGTGTGGCAACTTCGGTAAGATCGGCCTCGTCGCCTGTTGGCGTGCGTGGCTCCTGATAATACATCGCAAACGATCCGAGAACTTTGCCACGACCCGAAAGAATCGGCGTAGACCAGCACGCGCGAAGCCCGCTCTTCAAAGCCAGTTCACGATAGTCTTCCCACAATAGATCGACGGCAATATCCGTCACAACTATCGGTTCGCCACGATACATTGCAGTGCCACACGAACCCTGCTTGGGGCCGATGGCACTGCCATCGATCGCTGTTACGTATTCTTTCGGAAGACTCGGAGCCGCGCCATGGCGCACGTGATCCCCATCGTCACTGAGCAGCAACACCGAACAGAGCATGCCGGGCGATTGCGCTTCGATCAGAAGCACGAGGCTTTCGAGAATCTCGCTAAGCGGCGCATTTGCGGCAAGACGTTGCAGAATCTTGTTCTGTCCGCGCCTGAATTCGTCCTGCTTCTTCTTCTCCGCATCGGATTTGAAAAGGTTGGTCTCAAGGCGGGGAAGCTTTTGCGTTTTGTTCGCCGTGTCTTCCGGTATTAGTGTTTTCTCCAAGTCGTCCATAGACTGGCCTATTGTTTCACAGGATTACCAAGATTTACAGGATGAACAACGAGTCATCAATCCTGTCAACAAAGCGCGTTTTGGTTTACGATGCCACGCCATGACACGAACGATCGCCCTTCTCTGCCTGGTACTGTCTTTACCGCTACTGATTCAAGCAGCGCCTGTCGTTGCATTCGTCGACGTCAACGTGATCCCGATGGATAAGGAACGAATCCTGCCCCATCAAACCGTCATCGTTCGCAACGGCACGATCGCGGAAATCGGCGACGCTAAACGAATCAAAGTCCCGAAAGATGCGCAAAAGATCGACGGCGCCGGGAAGTATCTCATTCCGGGACTGGCCGACATGCACGTACATCTTTTCACTGACGATGAGTTTCCCGCGACGCTCGCGGAGGACGAATTCAAGATCATGGTTGCGCACGGCGTAACCACGATTCGTTTGATGACCGGCACGCCCTTGCAATTGACGCTGCGCAGTAAAAGCGTTAACCAGGAAATACTCGCGCCCACGATTTACGCAGCCAGCCCGCAATTCACCGGCCGAAAGTCGAGCAACGCTCACGTCGTAACAACTGAAGCCGAAGCACGAGCCGCCGTCATCAAATCGAAAAAGGACGGTTACGACTACATCAAGGTGACGACGTTTCTCAAACCTGAAGTCTACGAAGCAATCGTCGACGAAGCCGCCAAACAGAATATTCGCGTCGTGGGCCATGCGGACAGTCGATCCGTTGGCCTTGCACGAGCATTGAAAGCACGACAGCAGATCGAACACCTCGATTCGTATCTCGAGGCGCTCTTGCCTGAAACGGCGCCGGTCAAAGGCTCCGTATCTGACATCTATCTTTACAATCCAAAGAACTGGGAAAGTATCGACTACATCGACGAGAACAAGATTCCGGAAATCGCACGCGCAACGGTAGCAGCATATCCATTTTCCACGCCAACCTTGCATCTCTTCAAGTTCACGTTCGGCAAAGGCAGGTCTGAAGAGTCGTTCAAAGCTCAGCCCGACATCCGTTTTTATCCGCAAAAGATCATCGATCAATGGATGGCGGTGAGCAAGAGATACCTCGCGACGGCGGCGCCGATCGAAAAGCGCGAGAGATACATCGCGATCAGAAACAAAATCGTGAAGGCGATCTACGATGCTGGTGGGCGAGTGATGGCGGGTTCCGACACGCCTGAATGGCTGCTGTTATACGGTTATACCTTGCATCTGGAGATGGTGGATTTGCGCGACGCGGGACTTTCGAATTATGCGGCGCTCGAGGCCGCAACGCGCAATCCTGCGCTGTTCTTTGGAACGCTCGCCAGCACCGGAACGATCGAAAAAAAGAAACGCGCCGATTTGGTTTTGCTTGATGCCAATCCACTTGAAGACATAGCGAACACGCAAAAGCGTGCCGGCGTCATGCTTAAGGGTAAGTATTATTCGCAAGCCGAGATGAATAAGTGGCTGGACGAGATCGCGCCACGATTTCAAAACGCGTTGGATGGAAAGTAGCCACAAAAGGCACATAAACGAGAGGGAGAGAAAAGTGGAGGCGTTTGGAAATTACATTAATGGAGAGTTTGTGGAGAGTCGATCGGGTAAGACGTTCCCGAATATTAATCCGGCGAATATCGATGAGGTGGTGGGGACGTTTCAATCGTCAAACGAAGCGGATGTGGCGGAAGCGTGTCGGGCTGCCGCAGCTGCGCAGGAGCAATGGGGTGCGACGCCGGCTACGAAGCGCGGCGAGCATTTATTCAAAGCCGCTGATTTGCTGACTGAGAAGTTGCCGCAGCTCGGTGAAGAGATGACTCGCGAAGAAGGAAAGACGCTGCCCGAGGCGATCGGCGAAGTCACGCGAGCAATCAATATCTTTCGTTACTTCGGCGGTGAAGGCGCGCGTCAATTTAGTTTCAACGTTCCGTCTGAACGCCCACAAGTTCTCTGCTACACGATTCGTAAGCCACTCGGCACCGTTGCCTTGATCACGCCATGGAATTTCCCGTCGGCAATTCCCGCGTGGAAGCTCGCTCCAGCCTTGATAGCTGGTAATACAGTCGTGCTGAAACCCGCCTCACTCGCACCGCTCAGTTCTTTTCGGCTCGTCGAAGCACTGCACGAAGCAGGTATTCCGAAAGGCGTCATCAACTACATCACCGGCAGTGGTGGTTCAGTGGGTGACACGTTAACGAGTAATCCATCGATCAATGGCATTTCATTCACGGGCTCAACGTCGGTAGGCGATGCGCTGTATCGCAAAGTGTCGGACAGGAAGCTGCGCATACAACTCGAAATGGGCGGCAAAAACCCGACGATCGTCCTAAAAGATTCGGATCTGAATTACGCGGCCGATATTCTGATCAATGGAGCCTTTTTTTCCACCGGACAGAAGTGTACTGCATGCAGCAGGGCAATCATCGAACGCCCGATCTACGAGCAGCTGGTCCAACTCCTTCTGGAGAAGACGAAGGCATTAAAGGTTGGCAATGGATTGCTGCCCGGTATTCAGATCGGACCCGCGGTTGATTCGCACCAGCTCGAAACAGACCTTGAGTACATCGGTGTCGCAAAAGATGAGGGCGCAGAGTTGCTGTGTGGCGGAAATCGTCTCTCCGGTGGTGACTTCGACAAAGGCTACTTTATCGAACCGACCATCTTTGCGGGCGTAACTCCAAACATGCGGATTGCACAGGAGGAAGTCTTTGGTCCCGTACTGGGGTTGATGATCGCTGAAGATTTTGAGAATGCGATGGAGATCGCGAATGGCGTACGCTTTGGTCTCTCCGCGTCGATCGTCTCGAGAGATCTGACACGCGTTCATCAGTTTATTGAAAAGATCGAAGCTGGACTAATCACAGTGAACTTGCCGACTGCGGGCGTGGAATATCAACTTCCATTCGGCGGGACAAAAGAATCCAGCTACGGGATGCGCGAACAGGGACCGCAGGCAATAGACTTTTATTCAGAGACGCGCACGGTGTATTTACGTTACGCGCAGTGAGGGACTCACAGCTCGTGCGATTGAGGAGTGCGGTTATCGGTGATACGAACGTCCACACCATAATTCACTTCGTGAAGATTCGGCACTCTCAGGAACGTTTTCCCTTTTTCTACCAACTTCGTTCCATTGAAGGAGAACTCCACGCGCGTCAGGTCATACGTCTCGCGTATATCTAAAATACTGGAAGGCTCCGGGTTCGGGCACCGTCCAAACAATTCCAACGCCATGCGTCCGTTCTTCACTGTGAGCGACTTTATGCTACAGCCTGCCATGCCGCTACCTGATTCGTATTTCAGAACCTCCTTCAAGCCGTCATTTTGTGAGTAGACATACAGAAGATTCTTCCCGGCATCGCACGTAGGAGAGCATTCAACATGCGTCATCATGACGATAGCCTCAGGCACCCCGTCGCCTGTCAGATCTGTATAAAACACATCGTTAAGATTGAACCACTGTGATGAATCACCAAATTCCCGGAATGCGCCATTGGACAGCACCAACTCGCGTTTCGCACCATTTGACGAACGGTAATCTCCGTAAGAGCGATTCTCGAAATCAATTGCCCTGAAGTTCGAGGGAACAATGCGAAACATTTGATTCATGTCCGCTGGCCGTTCTGTTATTCGAGGAGCCGGGAGCGGCGGTGGTGGCCGCGGGGATATGTGGACCCTGCTTGTTGTCCATACGTTTCGAGTTGCCGACCGATGAACAGCGACGATGAAACCAATAAAGACGAAACAAGTTGCAACCGCGAACACTATAGCCTTCAACTCGGCACGATCAGCCAGCCAGCTGCACTTAAAGCTATTCATCGAGCACTTCATGAGTGCCTAATTATACAGATCCATCCGCAGATTACACAGATTAATCTGTGGATTACCGGACGTATTCCCAGTGCCAGGGTTCGTAAAAGTAGGGACGAAAGCCGAAACGGTCGGCGTTGCGCACGAGCCAACGATAGACAGGCGTGTTGACCTGGATGGCGCGATTTGAATCTTTGGTATCAACCGGGTCCCCGCCGACGTAGAGGTCGAGAGCTCGACCGGTGAAATGGGGGCTGTTGACGGCTAGACCAGCGCTGCCGGCATTCGGAGATTTACGCCGCAGATTGTCCTGATAATCGCGCGAACGAAACGAAGAGACGATCTTCAAGTACTTCTCCCGGGGCGCGAGTTCATCCGGAGCTGTGTGGGCGAGTTTCAGTGTGGGATCAGCAATCGCCGCGGCGATCATCTTCTTGTACGCAGCGAAGGTATTTCTTTCCACCTGCCGCAGTTCATCCGCTCGCGAGGGATCGTAGAAATCAGCTGGCGGTGCTGTTAGTAACTGATCGGGAGTGGCATAAGTTCTATTTTTGAGCCGGTTGCTTTGCCACGAGGATATCATCGCCATCAGCGCATTCTCGTTAAGCACGCCATCAGCAGTCAGGCCTCGCTTTTTCTGCCATTTGGCAAGCGACTCTGCGAAGGCTGTCGTTGAAGAATCGTTACTAACGTTCAGGGTCTCGCCGATCAGAATGTCGTATAGATACCAACCACGCTGCTGTTTCCCACCAAATATCCACGCGAGATCGTTCCTGAGACTGGCGTTTGTCGTTGCTGCTGATTCGAACGATGATGGTTTCGGGGCGGTCGGTTTACTGGTGCGAACCACCGGCTTCGAACGCGATTGAGTACTGTGCGCAGCAAAAGCCACAACTCCAGCGACAAGAAGAAGCACCGTGATAATTAAGGAATTCTTCATATTGGACCGTTTTAAGAGATGCCTCAACGTCCACGTGAGGTTCGTTGCAAGAATCTAACAATCTCCTCTAGCTCGCATCAAAGGACCGCGTTCGACGCCGGGCGGCCACGGAGGGCCGCCCCTACAGTACGTTCCGAAATGTCCGCTTACCTGATCGGGCGCTGTCGAACGTACTGTAGGGGCGGCCCTCCGTGGCCGCCCGGCGTCGAATTCCGTCTTTTGCATCAGAACGGCCGAGTACAACTAACGGCGCCGTTTGCGACTGTTGCCACGAGCTTTCGCACGAGGCCTCTGTGTCTTCTTCCCTACCCTCTTTTGTGGCTTCTCGGGCTTCGCCTTCGCTTCAGTGTGATTAGCCTCAGGCGGCGGTGCACCGGCTTTTTCAAGCGATGCAGACACAAGCTCGTCGCTCGGTCGCGTTCCGTTAACAAACGCAAACACGTGGTAGTTCGCGTTGCGCTCGCGTATTACCTCGATACGGCCTTCATTCTTGATCCGCGCGAGCTCACTCATGAGGAAGTTCTGTTCCGCGACGCTCATGTAACGATAATCGATGTCAAACGCGAGACCTGTTGAATGTGGTGGCGTATCGATCGTCACCGCGTTTCGATTTACACGCCGCAATGAATGCTGGTACTGCTCAGGTCTGACGAGCGAACTCACCGGAAGTGGAAGATTGAACCGCTGGTGGTAGGCGGCTGAAACTTCGTCGATGATCTTCAACGCCTGCGGCCTGATTGTGCTGAGCATGTTGATTTTCAACACGTGACGATCGTAAGGATTCTCGAGATCGAAGGAACGCCCGTTGAAGTTCTTCGCGAGCTTTTGCAGCGCCTGGTATTCGACAGGATCAGTGATACTCGTCTCTTCTTCCTCATCGAATTTTGTGAAAGGCTCTTCGTCTGCACGCTGGCCGACGCCGAGCAGGATGTAGTTTTCTGTAACGGCGGCAACTGGAATGAGTTCGCCGCGATCGATCATTGCGGCAAGATCGAGATAATCCTGAACTGTATGAACGTTGTACTTCTCGATCTCGGCTACCTGAGTGGCCAGGAACCAGTATCGTTCTTCGTAATGTTTGAGCTCCGGCGGAACATCGAGAACTCCGCCCAAATCCTCGCCACGTGGAGCTTTAACTTTTTCAACTGCTTCATCCCAGGAATAAGTTGCGGAATTGGTGGCGGCGTTTGACCACGCGCTAGCCGATTGAAAGAGACGATTGCGCCGTTCGCTTGTGAAACGAAAAATTCGCCACGCCGCTACACCCG
>DATNFX010000076.1:0-10774 GCA_035606195.1 Pyrinomonadaceae bacterium | reverse complement strand
CGTTGAATCTGAAGAATCTTCCGAACGTCTCGGTGCACGATATCCTGGTCCATCCGCGTGAGAACGATCTGATTCTCGCCACACACGGTCGCAGCATCTGGATCTTCGACGATGTAACTCCGATTCAGCAGATGACGCCGCAGATTCTCAGTAGCAATGCATATCTGTTTTCCGTGCGGCCGGCGCTGCGATTCACAAGTCGTTTCACTCGGTACGGAACTGGTGACAAGCAGTTTGCCGGACCAAATCCGGCGACGGGCGCGTTGATAACTTACTACCTCAAAGACAAGCTCGACGAGAAAGCGACGCTCAAGCTTCAGGTCTTCGATCGCGACGGCAAGCTTGTGCAAGACATCGAGCGACCGTCACGTGAGAAGGGTTTGAATCGGACGGCGTGGAATCTCAGACTTGGTGGTCCGGAAGTGCGCCGTCCGCCGACTGAGGAACAGCTCGCCTTTGGGTTTGGGTCGCGTGGTCCGCAGGTGTTGCCGGGAACCTACACGGTAAAGCTGACGGTTAATGACAAGGTTTACGAGCAGCCGGTGGAAGTTAAGCTCGATCCGACGATCAATGTTCCGGTCGCCGCGCTGCAAGAGGCGCTCGACATGCAGATCAAGTTGCGCGATATGCAGTCGAACATCAATCTTTCACTGCGATTTCTCGACAGCGTCGAAGAGCAGCTCAAACATACACAAACAACGATGAAGGGTTTGCAGAAGGAGCCCGACAAGGATTTGATGAAAGCGCTCGAAGGCTACATTAAAGAGTTGGATACGTTGGAGGATCGACTCTCGTCGCGCAACGAGGGGCTTGGGCTTGGCGGCAGGAGTCAGGTTGCGGACGACATCGGCAACCTGTTCTTTTCGCTCGATACGAATTTTGGGCCAACCCCGGGGCAGCGACAGTACTTCGACGAGATTCAGCCCGTGTACCGGACGCGTATTGAAGAGGTGAACAAATTCCTGCGCGAGACGTTGCCGGCCTGGAATGAGAAACTGCGCGCCTGGAACGCCCCAACGCTCACGACACGCAAGCCGTTCTAAAACAGTATCCACAGATTACACAGATTCTTCTGTGTAATCTGTGGAATCTTTGGATGGATTTAGTTTCCGTTGGTTTGAGCTGCTGGGGGTATCACTTCTGCGCCGCGGGTGAAGCGGATGTTGCCGTTAATTCCCTTGGCCGTGATTCCGGTGCCGCCGTTGCCGATGCGTGCTGAGTAGCTGCTGCCCCGGTTCTTATCGATCGAGACGTTGGGTAAATCGGTCATGACTCGGCCATTGATTCCGCGGGCATCAAAATCGGCGTTAACATCCGACCCGAGCTGCAACTCGATATTTCCATTAATGCCGCTCAACGTGACGCCGTCCTGATCGAGCTTCTTCAGGCCAACAGTCATATTTCCGTTGATGCCTTTGAACGTCGCTTTGCCGGCTGCGCTTGCAATCTGCACGCGGCCGTTGATGCCACTCACTTCCACCGCGCCATCGATGTCGGTCGTCACGAACGCGCCATTCACGCCCTTCGCAGAAAGTGTTACCTGTCGCGGCAGTTTCAAAGTGGTGCGCTCTCCAGCCGACGAACCGAAGAACCGCGAAAAGAATCCGTTATCGTTCTTCTCACCGCGGATAGTCAAACTGTTCGCATCTGCCTCGACCGTCACCTTGCGACGATCCATTGCTTCCTGCGACGAGGCAGTTCGTTCGATATAAACCTCAGCCGTCTTGCTATCCGAAGTCTCAATCTTCACGCTGCCGTTCAATCCGGCGAGCTCAACCCGCGCGCCCGGCGAAAGCTGGTACGTTTCGCGTATTTCCTGGCGCACGCTGCCAGTATTCTGGTGCGAAACGAGCTCGCGAAGCTCGGAAACTGAACCGACCGACGAACGGACCGCACCCGCTACCGCAGCAATCGCCACCAAAAGCACAAGAATCACTATGCGTTTCATATTTCCGGCCTCTTAATGGGGTAAAAATGAATACTCGGGCTCTTTAACGACAGATATCAGGAATTTGTTTCCCCAAATCTGCGTAATCTGTGGATGCACCTTGACAGCACTTTAGCGGGGACATAGAGTCGCGGAACGATGGGAGTGCGTGACTCAAGGGATCTCAAGGTACTTTTGGTGGAAGATTTTGAGGACACGCGTCTATTTATGCGGCTTGAGCTCGAAGATCAGGGCTTTATCGTGTTCGAAGCCGAGAATGGCCAGGTCGCCGTCGATACTGCCATCCGCGAGCATCCGGACGTGATCCTAATGGACCTCACCCTTCCGCTGATGGACGGTTTCACCGCGACGAAGTTAATCCGCCAGGATGAACAACTAAAAAACGTACCCATCATCGCCGTCACCGCGCATCAGGAGGACGACTTCCGCAACGATGCCAAAGCTTCCGGCTTTGACGCGTACGTCACCAAACCAATCGACGCAAATTGGCTCAAGGAATTGATTGCCGGCCTTTTGACCTGATGACCACCATCGAAATCCGGGATATCGAGACCCTCGAGGAAATGCACGAGGTCGAACAACTACAACGCGAGATCTGGGGCGTTGAAGATCTCGAGATCTATCCGGCTCTCGCACTAAAACCGCAGAAGGAAGTCGGGGCGACGCTGATCGGAGCGTTTGCGGAAGGCCGCATGGTGGGTTTCGTGTTCGGGTTCCCGGGAATCCTCGATGGTGAAACGATCATTCATTCAGACATGCTCGGGATCAGTCCGGCGTACCGTTCAAACAATCTCGGTTACTTGTTGAAGCGGGCGCAGCGGGATGCGGCAATCGCGCTGGGTGTGAAACGCATAACGTGGACCTTCGATCCGTTACAGTCGCGAAATGCGCATTTCAACTTCAGTAAGCTTGGCGTGATTGCCGACCGTTATTACGTTGATTATTACGGAGTGACTTCGAGTTTTCTGCATCGCTATGGAACCGATCGGCTGTGGGTGACGTGGTTACTGGATGATGAAACGCTCAAGTCGCAACCTTCCGATATCGAACGACTGCCACATCTCGTCCGTGTCGGTGAAAACCTCGAACCGATTTTTGATCCGGAGCCCATCACGTCTTCCCAGGTCGTGATCGAGATTCCCCGCGAACTCACGGAGCATCACAAACTCTGGCGCATAGCGACGCGAGATGCATTCACACGTGCATTGGAGCAGGGCTTAATTGTTCAGGGGTTTTATAATGGCAGGTATTATTTAGCCGCGGATAACGCGGATCAAAACCTCGCTTCAACTAAGCCGTCGTAGACTTTCCCATGCTTCGCAGTGAGTTGAGGATACGTAGCGTGCTCGGTGCGGAGGCCTTTTAGGCCGAGCTTTCGCTCAACTGCCTTGATGTCGCTGGCTCTTCCTTCAATTTCCATAAACAACCCGAACGGCAACACGTCGATCACGATCTCTGTGTTTCCGAGCCGCCACGTCTGACGTCGCTTCTCATAAACGAGCGCGGGTGAAAAACCGAGCGCTTCGAGAATCGCTTCCATCGCCTCCGGATCTGCGACGCCGGTTTCCTCTTCGCGTTGCTGCTTGATCGGAGAAGACGATGGCAGTCGTTTCTTGTAAGTCAACGTCGTTTTACTCCCAACGCGACGCAGCCGCAAGACGCACGAACCGTCACTCAATGCTTCGCCGCTGTAAAGCGTGTTCTCTTCGAACTCTTCTCCTTCGAGCTTCGCACCGGCATCAGGCAAACGCTTCAACACGGCATCGCGCTGCCGCTTCGTCAACCTGAACTTTTTCTCGACTTCGATCATGCCTGTCTGGCCCAACGGATCGCTTCCGGAATAGAAGCGCGCTTACCATACATCAACATGCCCACCCGATAAATACGCGACGCAGCCCACATGATCAGAAGCACAGTGCCAAACCCAACCACGAGCGAGAGCGCGATCTGCCAGAATGGCGGCGTCTGCGTCACGATCCGTACCAGCATCGCAACCGGCGCAGAAAACGGAATTATCGAAACCCAAAATGAGAACGGCGAATCAGGACTGCGACTCACCGGCAGAAACAAATAGAAACTAATCACGAGGATCAGAATGATCGGCATCGCGAGTTGGCCGCCCTCCTGCGCGGTCGTCACCATCGATCCGACGAGGGCATAGATCGTCGCGTACATGAAATAACCGAGCAGGAAGAAAAGCGCAAAGTAAATGTAGTGTGAGAGCGGTACTCCGGGAATGCGCGCGCTGATACCTCGGGAGGCGAGCACGCCGATGCCGTACACAGCAAACGCGCTGAACGCGAGGCCCCAGATCGCCAGCTGCGTTAACGCCACGAAAGACACTCCCACGAGTTTCCCCATCATGAGTGTAAACGGCTTGACTGACGAAAACAGGATTTCGGCAATACGCGTTTCCTTCTCCTCGATCACCGCACCGAGAATGATCTGGCCATACATCAGGATCGCGAGGTACATCACGAAGCCTATACCGAACACGAGCGCGAAGCTTCCACCCGTATCGCGTTCACGACCGCCGGCACTGACTCTCATGCCTTCGAGTTGTACCTGCTTGAAAAGAGCCTGTCTCGTTTTATCGTCGACTCTCGCTTCGACGAGCCGCTGTTCACGAGTGGCCCGGTTCAAGGCGCCCTGCAGAGTTCTGCTCGAAACAATGTCGCCGGGATTGCGGTTGAAGAATTCGGCCTTTCCGGTGATCAGGAAGTCCGGCGGCAGGATGACATAACCGTCGAGCGTGCGGGCGCTCAACCGTTGGTCCAACTCAGTCCGAATCTGATCCAGAGATTGATTCGCCGGATTCACTTCCTCCAACGCGAAAGCGCTAAACCCTCGTCGCGGAACACCGCGAGGCACGCCGGCAGTATCGGACGATGTGTCCTGATCCGAAGAATCACTGTAAAGCGCTCGTCGCAGTTGCTGGTACATCTTCCCCGTCTGGTCCACAACTGCTACGCGCAACGGAGGCGTCTCGATGCTGAAAATGATCGCGGGCACGATAGCGAAGAGCGACATGACGGCCGGCAACAAGATGGTCGAGACGATAAACATCTTCGCGCGCACACGCTGGATGTATTCGCGTTTGACGACTGCCAGAAACTTTGTCATGCGGCTTCAGTCACCTTCGTAATGAAAATGTCGTTGAGGCTTGGCTCAACCATCTCAAACTTTCCGATTACTGCGCCCGAGTCGATCAGACGTTTCAGAAGTGTTTGAGCGTTTGCTCCGGCTGCGAGCAATGCCTGGGCTTCGTCAGCATGTCGGACCACTTTGCTCACGAGGGCAGGATCGTCCAACACGCCGTCGCCACCTTCACAGCGCACCGCGACCGAATTGCGTCCGAAGCTGCTCTTGATCTCGCGTAAACTTCCTTCGAATACTTTTTGTGAGCGATTGAGCAAACAAATGTCGTCGCAGATCTTTTCAGCGACTTCCATCTGGTGTGTCGAAAAGATGATCGTTTTTCCGGCGCGCTTGAGATCGAGCACGACCTCTTTCAACAATTCAACGTTGATTGGATCGAGACCGGAGAATGGTTCGTCGAGGATGAGCAAGTCCGGATCGTGAATGACGGAAGTGATGAACTGAATCTTCTGCTGCATTCCTTTTGAGAGTTCCATGGAACGCTTGTTCTTCCACTCCGAGAGTTTTACACGCGCAAGCCACTCGTCGACCTTGGACTCGATCAGTTTGCCGCGAACATTCTTGAGTTCGGCAAAAAATCGCAGTTGGTCAGCGACACGCATGCGCCGGTAGAGTCCGCGTTCCTCGGGAAGATAACCGATGCGATCCTGGAGCTTCGCGTCGATCTTTTGGCCGAAGAGCGTGATGCTTCCCGAATCGGGCGCGGTTATGTTGACGATCATCCGAATCGTCGTGGTCTTTCCGGCGCCGTTTGGTCCAAGCAATCCGAACACCCGCCCCGCACGCACCGCGAGGCTGAGTTCCCGAACCGCCGTGAACTCCCCAAAACTCTTGCTGACGCCGTCCAGCTTAACCGTTATCTCATTAACCGCCATCTCGCTCGTTCTTCTTTTTGTGCCTTTTGTGCCTTTTTGTGGCAAATGCTGGTTCGTGCATTTTTGTGGCTAAGCCTAACAGATGAAGGTTTTTTATTGCCACCAGAACCATATCTGATACATATTTACACTACGTCACCCCTGCAGTTGTAACCGGTATCCTTATGCGTTCTCGACACCCCTGGCTACTGTTGCTCTCTCTCCTGATCACGTGGTCGGCGGCACAGGCTCAGACCGCTCAGTCGACTCCGTCGCCGAGTCCTAAACCTCAAGACGACGTTGTACGTGTTTACACGGAGCTCGTCCAGACCGACGTGATGGTTTTTGACAAGCAGGGAAAATTTGTCAACGGCCTGACTGCTGACAACTTCGAGCTGCGCATCGACGGCAAACCGCGTCCGATTCAGGCGTTCGAACAAATCACTGCCGGCAGCGACGAAGAGAGCCAGCTAGCGGCCGCTCGCGGTTCCAACACCATCAACATCAAACGTCCGGCCCCACTGGACCGCGGGCGCATAGTCTTTTTCTTCATTGACGACTTTCACATGGACCTTCCCGGTCTGAATTCGGCGAAGAAAGTCATCACGCAGTTCGTCGAAAAAGAGATGGGCCAAAACGATCAGGCTGCGATTGCTTCGGCCACCGGCCAGATCGGATTCCTGCAACAACTGACGACCGATCGCATGATACTGCGAAGAGCTTTGGAACGGCTCTACCCGCGAACTTATTCAGTGCGTGATGCCGATAACCCGCCGATGAGCGACTACCAGGCCCTCCTGATCGATCGTCTCGATCGCCAGGTGTTTGATTTCTTCGTCGCAGAAACAATGAGAGTCAACCCGGGGATGAGGCAGGACACGGCTGCCGCTCTCGTACGGGGTCGCGCCTCGCAGATACAGGCACAGTCAGCCCGCATAAATCAGAACACACTCGGCAGCCTGGAGAATTTGATCAAATCAGCGCGGAGTCTTCCCGGACGAAAGATTGTGTTCTTTCTCTCGGGAGGTTTCTTCGTCGATAACCGCCACGGCGACGCCATGGACAAGATGCGCCAGATCACAAACGCAGCGGCAAAAAGCGGGGTTGTGATCTATTCGATGGACACTCGCGGCCTTGTTGCTTCACTTCAGGATGCGTCGTCGGAACGACCTTTCGATCCGTTTGGTCAACTCAGCCTTTCGGATCACCAGGAGCTCGGTGCGTCTCAGGATGGCTTGAACGCACTCGCAGCCGACACCGGCGGCAAAGCGACATTCAACACAAACGATTTGCGAAAAGGGCTCCTGCCGGCGTTGAAGGAAACTTCCACTTACTATCTGCTGGCCTGGAAACCTGAGCCGGAATCCCAAAAACAAGGAAGGTTTAGAAACCTCGAGGTCAAGTTGATCGGGCGACCCGATCTTACGGTGCGAGTTCGTAAAGGGTATTTCGATCTCGACCCCACTCCTGCGCCGGCTACTGCAAAAGCAACGACGCAACCAGCGCCAAACAAACCAACTCCCACACTCCTTCGCGAAACGATTGCTGCGATATACCCAACCAGAGAGCTGCCGATTCTGCTCAGTGCTGATTACTACGATCTCCCAGTCAAAGGGCCGACGATCTCCACCGCCATTCAGATTCCCGGTGAGTTTCTCGTTTTCTATGAACGGCCCGATGCAAAGATCCAGGCTGCTATCGACTTGACGGGTGTTTACTTTGATGAGAAGGGCGTCGCCAGAGCCAATTTCATGGAACGCATCGTGACGACTGCGCCGAGTCTGGAGCAGGCCCAAACTTATCGCAACGACATTACGTTCACGTATCCGGCACAGTTACCGCCCGGCATCTATCAAGTGCGGGTCGCAGCACGCGACGACAAAAGTGGCAGGATGGGGGCCGCGCACGCGTGGGTTGAAATACCCGATCTGACTGACAAAAAACTCGCGATGAGCAGCCTTCTTTTGGGTGAACGCACGCAGGCGATGATGACTAATGTTTCGAATTCTCCAGGCTCTAATCCGGTCGCACTGAGTGCAAGCCATCGCTTCAGTCGTGATTCAACGATGCGCTTTTTGATCTTCACTTACAACACGTCGTTGTCTCCAACGGACCAGAAACCCGACATTGTTGTGCAGGTGCAGGTGGTCCGTGACGATCAGCCCGTGATCACGACCGCGTTGCGCAAAGTGAGCACTGACGGTGTTCTCGATCTGGGACGACTTCCCTACGCCGCAGAGCTTCCGTTGGCCGAGTTGATACCGGGACGTTACCTGTTGCAGGTCACAGTTATCGATCGCGTTTCGAAACAGAGTACCTCACGCCAGACCCACTTCGACGTCTACTAATTCTCTTCGTGCCGAAACCCTGGAAACCGACAAAAGAGCAACTCCTCGCCGCAACTGAAAAGACAGTTCGTGATGTGATCGCGCCTGACTTGCGCGTTCTATTCTGTGGTATCAATCCGGGTCTATACACGGCGGCGGTCGGTCATCACTTTGCGCGTCCGGGAAATCGCTTCTGGCCCGCGCTCTATGCCGGTGGATTTACGGAGCGGCTGTTGTCACCGTTTGATGAGCGTGAGTTGTTGAAGAGTGGATACGGAATCACGAATGTTGTTCAGCGTACGACAGCGTCGGCGGATCAGTTGACGAAAGAAGAAATCGTTGCGGGTGGTGAGCGACTGCGCGCGAAGGTGCTTCGGTATCGTCCGAAAGTGTTGGCTGTACTTGGAGTCGGAGCTTATCGCACGGCATTCAACAAGCCGAAAGCAAACGTGGGCCGTCAGGACGATCAGATCGGGCGAACCGTGCTTTGGGTGTTACCTAATCCGAGTGGATTGAATGCCAACTACCAGGCCCCCGATCTCGCGCGCCTGTTCCGCGAGTTAAAAGAATCGGTGGATTACTAGGCATAACGCCAAAGGCGTTGGCTAACCCCAGCCCAGGGTTGGAGCGTAGCGACAACCCTGGGATCGCTTCAAAAGCGCATTAAACCCTGAAAGGGTTCCTCTCGCGCCGAACCCCTTTCAGGGTTCGTTCTTTATTATTGACTGGTCCCAGGGTTCTCGCGATGCTCGAACCCTGGGCTAGGGTTAGCCAGCGCCTTCGGCGTTACAGATACGACAGCCACCAGTCTTTTCGACGCGCCTTCACCCCTGCGAACCATTTACACAACGGATAAAGCAGCATGACGCCCGCGATCCACGAGAGATAGACCACACCGAGGTTGAAACCGATTCCCTGCGGCGGTGGTCCGAAGTTTAGCGGCGCCTGAAACAGGAAGCTGGTCGGCTTGCCGAACGCGAAGTGCAGCAGCAGAGAGATCAGGTGGGCCGTGTACCATTGCAAGAGGTAGAAAAACAGCGGCACGCGGCCGAACGTCACGAAGAAGTTTCTGATCCAACTCCTCGGCGCGTCCGATTCGAAGAAAGCAAGCGCGAGAATCGCTGGTCCAAGCGTCATCAATAGAAAAAGCAACGACGGTGGATACTTGGTCGTGTTCACAAACGAGAGCACGGTGTAAAGGATGTTCTTTTGTGATGCCCACTCGGAAGGATCGCCATAGATATTGATGGCGCGAATGATTACGAACAACAGTATGGCCGAGCTGCCGATGATCACCAGCAATCGTTTGCGTGGTTGAGGATGGCCACGGTAGAGCGCGCCAAAGACGTACCCCAGCGCCATCACACCAATCCACGGAATCAGCGGATAAATCACAAACACCACCGGACTCGGCCACCCGAGAATCGGAAAACCATCAAACGGCTGGTGCAATAGTATCCACAGCCTTGTTCCAAAGTCCGGCATCGGTTGGGTTGGTCCACGAAAGCCAACCACACGAATGCCATCAAAAAGATTGTGCAGCGCGATCATCAACAAGCCAAAAACAGCAATGACACTCTTTGGCAAGTGGATCAGCCCGGCGAGAATGATCATCGAGACGCCGATTACCCAAATCACCTGGAAGAATCCGACGAAGCGATAGTCGGGATTGAAGGTGATCCCAAACTTGATGACCGTGACTTCGAGCACAATCAGCCACAACCCACGCGTCACCAGAAACCACGACAGCTGCTTCTTGCTCTTGCCCCGCGCCCATTGAAGGTAAGCACCCGTGCCCGCGAGGAATACAAAAACCGGCGCACAGAAATGCGTGACCCAGCGCGTGAGGAACAAGGCCACGTTGGTGCGTGATAAATCAGTCGGATCAAAAGCGAGCGCCGCGTTGTGAACGAAGTCGCGCGTGTGGTCCAGCATCATGATCACCATCACGATGCCGCGCAACAGATCGATCGAGTCTACACGTTGTCGACGTGACGGTTCAGTAGGATTCGGCAAGTGGTCCGCCGCGATAAAAGGAATGTCGTATCGATGTGGTTCGGGGGATGCAGCCATGAGATTTCGCGGGACAGATTACGCTCATTCGTTAATTTTTTCGAGCACTTTGCTGCCACGCCAGAGGAAAAATGCGGCGACTATGCAAGAAAATGGACTAACCAAAAATCCGTATCTCATCACCCCCGGATTTGTCGCCGCACCGAAGACATCGTTGAGCTTGCCAATCAGCGGTGAGCCGATGCCGTAAGCAGCTATCATCACGACGCAGAGAAACACGCCGGCGCCGAGTCCGCGAAGATGTGGACCCGTCATCTCATGCGTGTCAGCCATCGAAGGAGCAATCCAAATCAACGAGAGAGCAAGAAGAATCGCCTGCGCCACTAACAACAGCGGGACGCTGTAGGAAAACAACAATACGATCCAGAACGGAATCGCGAGCAAGGCAGCTATCGCACCGAGTCGCATGCGCC
>DATNFX010000075.1:0-14043 GCA_035606195.1 Pyrinomonadaceae bacterium | reverse complement strand
GCCGGAATCTGCGACATGATCTTGTAGCCCTTCTGCGGATGGCCTTTCATGATCTCGTACTCTTCATCCGTAAGCGCCGCGGGCTTCTTGAGAATGTTGTCGTCGATCGCGATCTTGCCGACGTCGTGCAATAGGGCGCTGATCCTGATCTTTTCGACTTCATCATCAGACAGGCCCAGGCGCTGCGCAATCGCCATCGAGAAACGCGACACGCGCTCCGAGTGACCACGAGTGTACGGGTCCTTGCCGTCGATGGCGGCAGCAAGCCCCTTGACCGTCCCGAGAAACAGTTCGCGGTTTTCCTGGGAAGACTTCTGCAAGTCGACGATGAATCGTTCGACCTGGTCGGTCATGAGGTTAAAGGAATTGCCGAGATCGCCCAGTTCTGTGCGGCTCGTTACTTCGATTCGTTTCGAGAAATCGCCCGACGCAATGCGGTGTGCGCCGCCGGCGAGTTCGCTTACGGGATGGGTGAGTTTGTTTGCGAAAAATACTCCGACTAAGGTCGTCAACAGGGCTGCGATCAAACTGATCCAGAGCGTTTGCCAGCGCATGTCAGAAACCGATGCGAGCGCAGCAGCTTCGTCCTGAATGGCGATCACTCCCAGGCGTGAGCTCTTGTCGAGTTCAGCGGTCGCGTACGAGCCGAGCATTTCGACGCTTCGCCCATCGCGAGTTGCCGTGAATGGCGCAAGAGCTGACTGAACCTGGTCACCTGACTCCTGCCAGTCCTGAACCACTTTCAGGTCCGTCATAGACTTTTCCGAGAAAGCGACACTCGCTTCCGGGTGAGCCACTGCACGCCCGTTCTGGTCAACCACAAAAACAACCGGCAGACCGGCGTTCAAGAGTTCGCGCTCACTCTTTGAAGTCGGCTGTTGTACGGCGTCGAAAACTTCCTGAAACGAAACAATGGCAACGACAGCAGCGACGACGTCCTGATTATTAGTACCACCCAGGACGGGCTCGGCGATCGTGAGTGCCATCTCCTGCCCCGAACGAATGATTTGCGGCCGGCTGACCACCAGACCGCGGCCACTCATGTGCGCGAGCACCTCGCTCACTCGTGCATCCACTTCCTCGAGTTTGATTACGTCCGGCTGGAACGCGCGATGAAGCTTGCCATCCACCGGCCAGAGGGCGAGTGCGATAAGATTTGGGTCCTCCTGGAGTGTTGCCTGAAGTCGTTGATCGTAGCCCGAGTTGTTCAACTCCCTGATGCCGCCCGAGATTTCAAAGGCGCGGGCCAGGCCGGTGACAACGTCTCGATAACGCTGGCCGTACAGTTCGATCTGGCGGGCCTTGTCCTGCACGAGCTGAGCCTGGTAGCGCCCTTCGACCGACCGGAGTTCGTCGGCGCTGCGGTTGGATAGGACGAATCCGGTAAAGGTCAGCGGCAAGAGGCCCACGAGCAGCAGGACTCCCAAAACAATGTAGAGGAGACGGATTCGTCCGAGTTTTTCGAGCATTCTTGAAATCTGGCGGTACAATCGCTGGGCAGGTCGTCGGGTTCGGCAGGCGACACTATTCACCGAGCACATAGCTCGGCGTCTGGCTATTATTGTCGAGCCCCCTCGAAAGTGTCAACGGGTTTTAACATTGCCAATTGTCGATTGCCAATTGCCAATTTAGGTAGATCGATCTCAACTTAGCGAAATTGGCAATCGGCAATTGGCAATTGGCAATGAAAAATCGACTTCTAGACCTCAAGCAACGTCTAAACCCCTGAGCCTTAAGGCTCATGAATGGAAACTTTGAGTACGGACGAGATCATCGTTGAGCGTGCTTTAACGGGCGATGCGGAGGCTTTCGGCGAGATTGTACGGCGCTGGGAGCGACGTATCTTTGCGCTTACTTACGGCATGCTCGGCCGTGAGGAAGACGCCCGCGACGCCACTCAAGAGACCTTTCTCGCCGCTTTTCGGAATCTGCGCGGCTTCCGCGGCGAGGCTAAGGTTTCTTCCTGGCTGCACCGGATAGCGGTGAACCAGTGCATTTCGCGGCAGAGACGCTCGAAAGTGAGAAGTGAGTCGGCACTTGATGACGCTGAGGAAACTAATGCCGGAAGCTTTGCCACGCCCTTGAGCTACTCGCCCGCGCGCGTCGTCGAGGGCAGGCAGGAAACGGTAGCAGTCCGGCGAGCGATAAACAGTCTGCCGATCGAGTTGCGGCAGGTGGTGGTGATGAAGGAGTTTGAAGAGCTTACGTTTCGCGAGATTTCCGAAGCACTCGACCTGCCGTTGAGCACGGTCAAGAGCAGGTTGTACACGGCGCTGAAGCAGTTGCAGATGCGTCTGCAGAAGTTTGAAAGCAGGAATTGAGATGAAAGAAAGAGACCACTCTCCCGGTTGTGAACGCGCAGCGGATTTGATGGCGTTCATCTATAACGAGGCTGACGAGCGTGAAGCAAACGACTTCGAGCTCCATCTTCGTGAGTGCAGCGTTTGTCGTGAAGAAGCTGCGTCGTTCGGTCTCGTGCGTGAATCGATCATTACGTGGCGCGACGAAGCGTTAGCGGGCTTCGTGTCCACGCCGGTGGCGACAACGACAAAAAGGAAGTCAGCACTGGCTGCGCTGCGACAGTATTTCGATCTGTCTCCTTTGTGGTTGCAGAGTGCGACTGTCATTGCAATATGTCTGTTCTGCCTGCTGTTTGGAATATTTATCTTCAGAACTCCGAAGCGGTCAGTGCAAACGACTTACCGCAACCCGAATGCGATTTACACACAAGAGGACATCAACCGTATGCTTAACGAGGCTCTCGCAAAACAAAAAGAGAGCACAAAGCCATCTGCTGAAGTGCCGGTGGAGAAACCGCAGCTAGTCAAAAACCAAAAACCCAAAAACGTTCAGCGTTCTTCGTCAGATCAGTTTGCAAAGAGCAGGCGCCCACTTTCACGCGCCGAACGTGAACAACTGGCAGCCGACCTGCGCTTACTTTCAATGACCGAAGACGAACCGCTTCAGTTGCTCGGAGATCGAATTAATCAGGAATAAGGAAAATGAGATTGAGAACATTGATGCTCTTTTTAGCGATAGTTTTACTCTTCACTGGCGCGAGCTCCAGTTATGCACAGGAGCCCGAGGCACCGGGTGGTGATCCGATCCAGCAACTTCGCCTCACGCCCGAACAGCGTCAAAGGATTCGCCAAATCTTTGCTGAAAACAAAGATGACCGCCAGACAACAAATCGAAAGCTGCGAGAGGCAAATTTCGCCCTCGAACAGGCACTGGATGCAGAGCCTGTGAACGAAAACGTGATCGAACAACGAATCAACGACCTTGCGGCCGCGCAGGCCGCGCAGACACGGATGAGAATCCGGATGGAACTTAAAATCCGTCGCGAACTGCGGCCGGAACAGCTCGCGATCTGGCGCACGCTCCGGCTACAGCTGAAAGACTTCGCCGGCGCCCAGCGCCCCGGTGACGATCGCCCAGCCGGTCAGAACCTGCGCCCAAACCGGCGCCCGAACGCCAACACACTCCGTCCTCGCCCCTAACAATCTTCATCCACAGATTACGCAGATTACACGGATGTCCCTTACTCAATCTGTGTAATCTGTGGATAGAGATTACTTGACGCCCTGCGTACATTTTGCGCATGATAGGCCGCTCTTCTAAACGTGCGGTCCTAAAACTACTTAACGCTCTGGCGCAACCAAAAGCCCGACGTCCTATAAGCTCTCAATGAACTTCGCCACGCGTGCCCTGCTCGAGCTGCAAGAGACCACGATTCTCGCCGCTCGTGCGTTTCGCGGAATTTTCAAGCGACCTCGCTACATCCCCGAAACCATCGCGCAGATGGACGCCATCGGTGTCGGCTCTTTAACTATCATTATCCTGACAGGCTTTTTTACGGGCGGCGTCTTAACTGTTCAAACATTTCCAACGCTGAAAAGCTATGGCGCACAATCACAGACTGGATATCTCGTCGCCGTTTCGCTCGTTCGCGAACTGGGGCCCGTGCTGTGCGCCCTCATGGTCACGGGAAGAGTCGGCTCGGCCATTTCCGCTGAGCTCGGCTCGATGGTCGTGTCGCAACAGATCGACGCCATGCGCGCCCTCGGCACTGACCCAGTGCGAAAGCTCGTCTGGCCTCGTCTCTTCGCTTTGCTCGTCAGTCTGCCTTTGTTAACCGTGCTCGCGGACGTGATGGGAATCTTCGGCGGATGGGTTACTGCCGTTGCGCTCTACTCCGTTTCGTCGAGCGTCTTTATTTCGGCAGTGCGCGACGGTGTCACCACGGACGACCTGATCGGAGGTATAGTTAAGCCACTGGTCTTTTCCGTAATTATAGGGACCATTGCGTGCCAGCAAGGCCTCAACACTGAAGGTGGAACTGTCGGCGTCGGCCGCTCGACCACGCGCGCAGTTGTGATGGCCTCGATCATCGTCATTATTGCCGACTATTTTCTCGCGAAAGCGCTTCAGGTTATTCTAGGAACCCAATAAACCACGTTCGGTGTTTTAGCATGTCAACCGATATACACGTTTCTTCCGGGATCAGCGAGCAAGCTGCTGAATCGACTTTTCATGAAGTAGACGATCTGCACCGTGCTATTCCCGCAATCGAGTTTCGCAACGTCGTGCTCGCCTTTGACGATCGCGTCATTCTGGATGATCTTAGTTTTAAGGTCATGAAGGGCGAGACCAAGATCATACTCGGCGGTTCGGGTGGAGGTAAGTCGACGATCATCAAGCTCGTTCTCGGTCTACTCAAACCAGATTCGGGAACGGTGTTAGTCGACGGCGAAGACGTCACCAACTATTCCGAAGATCGGATGATGTCGGTGCGCAAAAAGATCGGGATGGTTTTTCAGGAAGGCGCACTCTTCGATTCCCTTTCGGTTTACGACAACGTCGCGTATCGCCTGCACGAACAGGGCGTGCCTGAAGACGAGGTCGAACCAGAGGTTCGTCGCATGTTGCGATTCGTCAATCTCGAAGATGCGATCGATAAAATGCCGATCGAACTGTCGGGCGGTATGCGTCGTCGCGTCGGTATCGCACGAGCATTGATCGGCGATCCGAAGATTGTTCTTTTTGACGAGCCTACTGCGGGTCTCGATCCGCCGACAGCGCGAACGATCTGCGAGCTCGCCATGAAACTTCGCGACCTCGAAGACGTGTCGTCAATCTTCGTAACTCACGAGATGAATAACCTGCAATACATCTGTTCCGAGTATGCAGTGGTTGACGAAGACGGCAAAGTTGTTTTCGAGCGTGAAGGTGAGCGGCTCTGTCTAATCAATAGTAAGGTGATGATGATGCGGCAGGGCAAAGTCATCTTCAGCGGAACAGACGAATCCTTGCGCCGCGCCGAGGATCCTTACATCATGAAGTTTCTGCGTGGACATTAAAGAAAGAGTGAGGATTACGCCATGCCTCGATCAAGTACGGGTATCAGCTTCAGCCAGATACGAGTAGGTATCTTCGTCCTGCTTGGTATCGTAGTGCTGATATTTCTCATACTCAACGCTTCGGGCGACATCAACCCTTTCAGCCGCAAACTACACCTGAAAGCTCGCTTTGTTGATGCCAATGGTTTGCGCGAGGGTTCAGAAGTGCGTCTCGCGGGCGTTCGTGTGGGCAAGGTCGAGCGCATTGTTCTGCTTGAACCGTCACCGGTACCGGGTGCGCCGCGAGTTGAAGCGCAGATGACGGTGGATGCCAACATTGATGGTCGCCCTGCAAACGAGCGTATTCGTTCAGACTCACAGGCCCAGCAGGGATCGCCCAGTCTGCTCGGCAACGAGATGCTGATCAACATCACGCCCGGAACGGCCGTGGGTCAGCCAGTTCAGGACGGCACCCTCTTGACTTCGTCGTCATCAAACACCGTTAACGACTTCGCCACGTCGGGCACGGACCTGGCCCAGCGTCTGAGCAAACTTTCAGACGAGATCAACGGTATCGTGAAAGATGTGAAGGAAGGCAAAGGCACGGTTGGACGTCTCTTCAGCGACGAGGCCCTTTACAACAACCTCAACGCCACGATTCGTGAGACTGAAGACGTGATGACGGCGATTCGATCGGGCAATGGCTCAGCAGGAAGATTCATCAACGATCCCGCGCTCTATAACAATGCGAATGAGATCGCGGTCTCGCTGAAATCAATTTCCGACGATCTACGAGCCGGCCGCGGTACTGCCGGAAAGCTGCTGACTGACGACGAATTCTACAACCGCATCAACCGCACTGCCGACCGTCTCGACAAGTCGGTGGATTCGATCAACCTCATGATCGCAGACATCAACGCCGGCCGTGGCACGCTTGGTAAACTGATTCGCGACGAGCAGATCTACAACGACGCTCGCGCCGCTATCGCGCGCTTCAACACGACCGCCGAACGAATTGACAACATGGTCGCGGCAGCTCAACGTGGCGAAGGTACCGTCGGCAAACTGCTCAATGACGACACACTGTACACCAACGTCAACCAGCTCTCGTCGGAAGGCGTCAAAATGATCTACGACTTCCGCCAGAACCCGAAGAAGTACCTGACGATCAAGTTCGAGCTGTTTTAACCCCATCGAACGTGCTGTAGGGGCGGCCCTCCGTGGCTGCCCTTGGTTTGAGCAAGGGATTCACGAAGCGACGACCTCGGATTCAGCGAACACGTTTCCAACCGAGGGCGACCACGGAAGGCCGCCCCTACAGTTGAACCTCTAATTGGAGACCTCTCATGCCTCAACTGGTCGGCGATGCGACGAAGGCGAGGATATTCGCTTTCATTATCGACAATCTAATCGCCTGTCTGCTCGCACTCCTCCTGGTTGGAAAACTCGGGTTTGAGAGTGGGGTTGTCAGCGGAACAATTCTCTCGCTCACATATCTTTTATATTTCTTCGTGTTTGAAGTCGCTTTCGCGCGGACACCCGGCAAGATGTTTCAGGGACTGGTGATCCGCAATATCGATGGTCAGAAATGCAATGCGAAACAGATCTTTATCCGCACGTTGACGCGAATCTTTGAAGCAAACCCGATCCTCTTCGGCGGGCTTCCCGCAGGCCTGCTAGTCGCTACCTCAACCTCGCGACAGCGAATGGGAGATTCACTCGCCGGCACGGTCGTCGTGCCAAAAGACGTTTCAATCAGCGCGGAGACGTAGCGCGCGTCGTGCCGAGTTGCTTGAGCAATTCGCGGACGGCTACGTCGAGTTGTGAGTCGCGTCCGGTCAGCGTCTCGCCGATTGGTCGCGTCACTTCAATATCGACAGGCCGAGGATTGCGCTCCATATCGGCGCCGTCGTTCGCTGTGATCTTCATGCGCGGCAGACGAAAGTTCGTGCCATCGATCAGCTGTTGATTCCAGGTGTAGATAATCCAGCCGGCAGTGGGCTCACCGACAACCTGGCCCAGTCGCAGAGTGCGGTAACCTTCAGCGAAATCCTCGGCGTCAGACAACGAATGTTGATTGGTAACCAGAATCGTCGGCCGGTTGAGAGCGCGTTGGCCCAGCACTGTCCGAGCCGGCGTGCCGTCAAGTCCGCGCAGAGTCATCGTGAGATAACCGCGACGCGCGAGCACATCGATCGCGTAGACATTCACAAAGCCGCCGCTGTTGTTGCGTATATCGATCACGACTCCGTCTTTCCCAAAGTTCTCGGCATCGAGATCGATGTGCAACTGGTTGAGCGACGCGGTAGACATGTCGAACATGTGGGCGTATCCGAGTCGACCGTTACTCGCCTTCGATACATACTCGCGATTCTTCTCAACCCACTGCCTGTAAAGTAAACCGCGTTCGGTCGCCGCATTTACAGGACGAACTACGACTTCACGTTTGACCGCGCCATCCGCCGTGGAAGAAATCGTCAAACTGACTCGCCGGGCGATTTTGTAGTTCAGTGCTTCGTCCAGATTTGTTGATTGATCCAGCGTTCGCCCGTCAACGGCTAGCAGATAATCGCCAGGCTTAACTCCGCCAACGATAGCGACCGGACTGAGCGCAATCACTTCCGTCACGCGCAAACGACCAGTGGTTTCATACTCGCGTCGATCAAAGCGCAGACCGATGCGACCGGTTGTGGGCGGGTTTCCACCCGGGGGTGCTCCGGCACCAAGATGCGACGCATTCAATTCACCCACCATCAACTGTAACAAGCGGCGCATCTCGTCAGGTGTACGCGAGCCCGCGATTAGTGGTTCGTACTCTGCACGCACTGCATCCCAATTGGCGCCGTGAAATCCGGGATCGTAGAAGTTGTCGCGCAAGTAGGACCAACCCTGACGAAACACTTCCATCTTTTCGCGAGAGAAGTCGACGTCCATCTCTGCCGTAACGGCAAGCGATCGAGTTCGCCCTTCAAGATTGACGATGCCGATGCGCCCGTTCTCGATATAAAAGATCTCTTTGTTATCGGGTGTGAACTGCGCCCAACTCTTGTTCCCTGACGTCGAGGTTAGCTGCTTCGCAACTGCAGGCTCGCGCGACAATTCGTCGAGTGAGTAGAGATAAAGATTGGCCTGATTAGCAGCGTTCGCGATGAGTGCAACCCATTTTCCATCGGGACTGATTGTTTGATAACTCACGTCTAACCCGACCGGCACAAAGCTCAAGCGACGGCGAATGTCGTCGAAAACAACCTGAACCGGTTTCGCGGGTGGACGTTCTGACGGCGAAGCGGAGGGTGCCGGCGACGGCGCAGGTGTTTCAGCCGGACGCTGCTCGGGACGATTTCTCGGCGTCTCTTCACGAAACAATTCTCGAAACTGATCTTCACGAAAACGAGGCGTGCGCGGCACCAGATCGATACGTGCGAGTTGCGTACCCTCCGTTCGCTGGCCTGAGTCAAACAAGACGTAGGTTCCATCCGGACTCCACGAAACCGAGTTACTGAAAACATTGGCAAGGTAACTCGCTGACCCACTCGAAGCGCCGTCAACCGAAACTACATTTACATTCTTAAACTGGTTCTCCCCAACCGGAACATACGCGAGCCATTTTCCATCCGGAGACCAGGCAAACGGACGATCTGAAATGATTGGCGGTCGTTCGAAAGTCGCAGTCTTCACTACTCGTTCGGTCTTTGTGGCGACATCCATGACCAGAAGTTCTTTCGCGCCTCTGATGAACGCCAGCGACTTACCGTCCGGTGAGAAGCGAGGAGTCGAATCATCAGCAGCATCTCGAGTGAGCTGCGTTTCTGAGTTCGTGCTGAAATCGTATAAGAACAGGTGTGGGACACCATCACGATCTGAAACATAAACCAGCCGGCGACTGTCGGGCGCCCAGGCAACCTGATACTCCTCGGCCGCACTGTTTGATACGCGCGCCGCATCACCGCCGTCCGTCGCGGAAGCGGCAAAAACTTCGCCCCGCACGATGAAAGCGACCTTCTTGCCGTCGGGCGATAATTGCAGTTCGGCGATCTGATCGGTGATTCGCTGGCGCTCGATACCTGGTCCGGCAGAAGCTCCGCGACGCGTAATCGCAACTTCAGAAGCTTTGCCGTTCTCAGTGTCGAGTTTCCAGATCGCAAAGTTGTGCTCAAACACGATCTCGCGACCGTCGTAAGAAATGCTGGGCCATAACACACGGCCCTCAGTGAAAGTTGACAGCCGGCGAGCATCAGACCGCGCCGGCGTTATGGTCCAAATGTTTTGAGCACCGTTCTTGTTACCGGAATCTATGCGATCGGAAACGTAGAAAAGGTTCCGGCCATCCGCATTCCACATCGGCCACATTTCTTTCGCGCCGCCCGGCACAGTTACTCGCTCGTAGGTTCCGGCGCCATCCTCAAACGATCTCAGCAACCAGATTTCAGATTCGTCGATGTGACTGTGACCCTTCCGCCACCATTGGCCTGAAGCGATTCCGCGCGCCGCAAAGGCCAGTGTCTTTCCATCAGGCGATGGAGCGCAGAAAAACTCGTTTGTGTAACGATCGGCGCTCACTGTCATCGGCGTGCCGCCATTCACACTGACGCGGTAAAGATCGTTGAGCCCGCCGATATCGCGGCTGGTTGAAGAGAAGTAAATCCAGCGTCCATCACGTGACCAACCATCAAGCTGATCGAGCCCGTCGTCGAACGTCAGCCGCTTGAGATCGCCGGTTATGAGTGTAAGCAGGTAGATATCGCCGCCGCCGGTGCGCGATGAGATGAACGCGAGATACCGGCCATCAGGTGAATAGAGCGGACGCGCTTCGTTTGCCGGGTGCGACACAAGCAATGCGGCAACGCCGCCGGTGGCCGGCACGGTCCAAATGTCGCCCCCGGACACGAACGCGATCTCTTTCCGATCGGGAGAAAGCGATGGCTCAGTGAAGTACGCTCGCGGCTGAGCAAAACCAACTGACGCGCTGAACGCAAACAAAATAATCGCATAAAACCATCGTTGCATCGGGAGCCTCCAAACAGAATCCGTAATCAATCCGCGTAATCCGCGGCCACAATCCCAAAGGCTCGAACCGGGAACGTCCCAAACAGTCGAACCTTCACCGGAACGGCGAAGAACTTGAATCCACTATCAGGCAAATCCCCAAGACCGCAGAGATGTTCGACGATCGGGATGTCGTGGCCCAGAAGCACCGAGTGCGCGGGCCGGTTGCCATCGCGCGTCGTGTCGATGTTGAAGGAGTCGATCCCGACGAGTGTGGCGCCGTGCGTTGCAAGGTACTTCGCCGCGCCTTCAGTAAGAAAAGGGTGATTGCCGTTCGAATATTCTTCCGTGCGCCAGTAAACGTCCCAACCTGTATGGATCAGCACTGCCTTGTCTCTCACGTCGATCCCCGTGAAGCTCTCTTCTGTGATCGCGGGATCTGGACGCTCTTTACAGCGCACCACGACGCCATCCAGGTTTGCGAGCGAATACAGATCGAGATGGGCGAGATCTTTTCCACGCGCGTAGCGATGGAAAGGACTGTCGAGATATGTACCCGTGTTAGCCACCATGTCGATCTTGCCGATATGAAACTCCGTTCCCGGCGCGTAACGAGTTTTGGAATCTTCGCGACTGAGATAGTCGCTGATCACTGGAGCGGGCAGACCTTTGTACGTGATCATTCCGTTCTCGACGCTGTGTGACACATCAATCAACTCGAAATTTCGCGACATCTCTTAACTCCGTTTCTGCACCGCTTTGCCTCAAGAGTCGAATTTCGCGATTGGATCGGGTCAGTACAGGGAGCGGTAGCGACCTGGTCAAACGATAGAAGTCACGAATCATTAGAATATCGCATGCTAATCATCGACCAGGTCGCTACCGCTCCCTGTACTGACCCGATCCAAGAAACGACTTCAGCCTTTTGAGGCAAAGCGTTTCTGCACCAGAACTTGAAAACTGGATGCCATGCCGCCGGGGAGAATCATTTCGCGGGCACCAATCGTCAAAGCAGTCTTCTCACCCTCGCTTCCGGCTTTACCGATTCGATACTCCAACTGATCCAGCAAACCTGCTTTCAGAAGAAACTTGTCCTGTGAAGCAAACTCTAAACAGCGGAATCCCAGTCTCTCGCCCGTCGCTTTGACCTGCGTCCAGTTGACGGTAGTGGTTAAGTCATACTCACCGGGATACGCCAGCAGATCGTCGACGAAACCGTGTCGAGAGACCCCTCGCAACGTTCCTTCCGGGCGTTGCAACGGATCATAAAGCTCGACGGCTTCCGCTCCGTAATCCACCGTAATGACAAAACCGTGTTCGAGTCTTGTCGCAACGCGTGCCAACCAGTCATCGATCGCGAGATTGATCTCGATGACCTGGCCATTGACAAGCTCAAGCCCGTTACAGAATTCAGTTAACCGTGTCGTGGAGATTGGACCGGTGGTCCAGCCAAACTCACCACTCGTATCAACAGTGACGTAGAACTCCGACAACCCTTCTTCCGTCTTCAAAACGCGATGGACCGGAAACGCATCGAGCAACTCGTTTGCGAAAACGATCCCGCGATTAACTGAAATCAAATCCCAATCCGAATAAAACTCAACCCGGTCACCAAACTCAACCAATCGCTCCCGTGAACGATTGAGTGCATCCTCACTGACGTCGTAAACGATATAACGACGGCATCGTTCGCCGAGTGTGGACAGGACGCCCGACGCAAAGCTTCCATTTCCCGCCCCGCACTCAACTATCGTCAAGTCATCGAGCTCTGAAGAGAGCTGGGCAAAATAATGTGCGAATGTCGCGGCAAAGAGTTCGCTTCGCTCCGGACTCGTACGGTAATCGCCTTCCCTGCCCCAGCGCATTCGATCGGATCGCTGATAATAACCGCCATCCGGATCGTACAGCGCCGCCTTCATCCAATCGTGAAAACTGATGGCGCCTTCACGTCGAATCAAATTCTTCAGTCGTTCGGTTAACGAAACCGGCACTGCAGAGATGTACCTGATTGTAGAACTAGCGATCGGTGCGATCTTCTTTATCGAGCAAGCGAGTCGTGTTCTCGGTGACGCTCGGCGGATTTGCCAACTCTGCCGTAGTCGGCCGCGTGCGCCAACTCGGTGGCTGACGTGCGGGTGGCGGCGGTAACGCCGGGCTTTGCACAGGCGGAATAAATTGCTGCTGCGGTATGTGCATCGGACCGTATGGTCCATAAGACCGGATCGGCTTCGGTGCACCCTCTTCGAACACGGCCGCGTAGAACGTTCTCAGTGCCCCACCGGCGAAACAGATGATTGCCGCTAGTATTGCGAGTATTTGCGGGAAAGCAGAAGCCGAGAAACTGGCAAACGTTCCTAGTATGGGAACAAGCAAAGCGCCTAACAGGAACAACGACACTCCCTGTTTTACGCCCTTACGACGCGCGGAAATCTGGACCGGCTCGTCAGCAGAGCGATAGGCCGGCAACGCGCCGCCATTGCTCAACAACTGGATGACGCCATCGAGGGGAAAACCGCAACGAGAGCAGAAGCGGATGATTCCAGTAACTTGTTGCTGACCGCACTGTGGACAAAACATGGGGATTGTTCCTCGCCAAGGGACTGTTACGTCGAGCTAGATAATAAACCGAGGAGTCAGCCACAAAGAAGCACAAAAGACACAAAATATCACTTGTGCGTTTTTGTGGTATCGGTAAGGGCTCTTCCACGAAACTCGGCCGCTCGGACCAACGTCTCGAGCAGCACGCTGATAAGCAATCGCTCGCCGGATGGATCTGAGACGTACTTCGTCAACGCACTATCGTCTTGTATCGAACTGAACGCACGCTGCCGCGCGACGTCAACTTCCGACAAGTACTCGACGATACGATGGGGATTGGAAAGAGTTTCAGGCAGCGTCCACTCGAATGGATCGTCCCAAAGATTAGAGGTAAGCCCGCCGCAGGTCTGTTCGACGGCTGCGGCACTGCGAACGAGGTACTCCGCTGGAACCGATCTCACCAGATCTTTCAGACTTTCGATCAGGCCGGAGAATTCCTGCTCAAGGTGCTGAACGATCTGGCGTTCGGTATCTTTAGCCACAAATCATCTCGAGCGCCGGTCGCTCTCTTCTATCACAGTTCCAAAGCTGCGGCCGGCGAAGCTGAATCCATTGTGGATATACCCCTTGGCCCCAACGTGCGCACCGCGTGACGGCACGCCGCGTCGCGTTGCCACCCAGATTCTTCCAGTACCGTCGTCGAGCTCATAAGCACCGACACCCAGCGCTCCGTAACTGTCGGTCACACGGCCTGCGATTCCGACCTCCTTACCGCGATACCGATCGGGATTGGCAGTGATTTTGGCGATATTTGTTTGGCTGGGGCAGGCTGTGAATAGCAGTGTCGCGCCGATCAAAACAACCAACGCGGCGATCTTTTTCGATACCACCATGGCGTCTCCTTTAATGTAGGGCATTCATCTCGGGAGAGGTCCAAATAATAACATTGCCGATTGCCAATTGCCGACTGCCGATTTGAGTTATCACAGTACGACAATTGGCAATCGGCAATCGGAAATCGGCAATCATTTCACTTTCCGAACCAGCCAATCGGCCTGCCGGACAGATCAACCCAAACGCTCTTCACCTGGGTGTACAGATCCAGCGCGTGGCGTCCCATCTCTCGCCCGTACCCCGATTGCTTATAACCACCGAAGGGAGACGCTGCATTGAACATATT
>DATNFX010000074.1:0-4547 GCA_035606195.1 Pyrinomonadaceae bacterium | reverse complement strand
TCTATCGGTCTCATAACAAGTTACTTCAAATTCTGTGTTGGCGAACCTGCTGGTCGCGCGTTCGTTGCTGCAGGTGTTCCGGCTGTAGCAGGCGCCTGTGTTTGTCCGCCAGCTAACGACTTAATGTATGCGAGCAGTTGCAGCAACTGATCTTCGCTAACCTGGCCCTGGAACGTCGGCATGATGGCGCCAAATCCGGCGACTAGTTTCGCCTGTGGATTGAGGATCGATTCACGCACGTAACTGTCGTCTACGGGAACCGACTCTCCAGTTTGCAATTGCGTCTTCTGGCCGTAGATTCCGGCCAGCGTCGGGCCGCGTCCGCCCTCGCCATTCTGTCCATGACAGGAGGCACACCCGAGTGATTGAAACAACTGTTGTCCCTGAGACGCAGGTGTTCCGCTTCCTGCATTGCCGCTCAGCCAGTTATCAAACTCTCGCGGTTCCATGACGATGATCGAGCCGGTCATTCCCGAGTGGTTCATGCCGCAATACTCGGCACAGAACAAGTGATAGGTTCCCGGCGTCGTCGCTTCGAACCACATGGTCGTGTACTTGCCGGGCACGACGTCCATTTTGGTGCGAAAAGCAGGTACGAAGAAGTCGTGAATCACATCTTCAGACGTCATGATCAATTTGATCTTTCGGCCTACGGGGATGTGCAACTGGTTGATCTCGCGCTGTCCGGTGGCGTGCTGCAGCTTCCACATCCACTGCTTTCCGACCACGTAAACTTCGATCGCATTTGCCGGCGGTTTGTATTGCTGGAAATAAACCTGTGCGCCCCAGCCAAACATCGTCATCGCGATGACAAAGGGGATGATGGTCCAGAGCGTCTCGAGCTTATGCGAACCGGCAATAGGCCGCGGAATTTCATACGGCGTTCGGCGTCGATAGCGAATGACAAAAAAGATCAGCACTGCCGAGATGAGCAGCGAAAAGAAGAGGGTGACACCCGAGAGATAGAAGTAGAGCGCGTCAACCTTCCACGACAAGGTCGAAGCGCTGTCAGGCACCAATGGAATCCACGACTGCATGACTAAGCGGCGCCTCCAGTCTTTACTTCCGCCAGTCCAGGTTTCCGTCCTTTGAGAAGCAGGATCATCGCTGCGATTGCGAGCAGCGTGGCCACGCCGGCGATTCGCATGACTTTCATTATTGCAAAACCATAGCGCCCGGTAGCTGGATCGTAGTGATAGCAATAGAGCAGCAGTTGCTCGACCGGGCTCCCAATCTTGTTCGCCGAGGATTCGATTAGCCCGAGACGCAAGTCACGCGCGGGATAATCCACTCCGTAGAAGTAACGTGAGAGTTTTCCCTGCGGTGTTGTCAGCATGATGCCGCTGGCGTGAGCAAACTGTTTCGTGGCTTCGTCGTAGCGATAGTGAAATCCTACTGCGTCGGTTAATTGCGTGATGCTCGCCTGGTCTCCGGTCAAAAAGTGCCAGCCACTTTCTGCGCCCGCACGCATCCGCACGGGCAGGTACTTCATGTAGACCTGCTTCTTTGCAGTGGCGAGTGTAGCCGTCTCGCGCGGATCGAAACTGACGGTCACAACGTCGTAGTCTTTTCCAAGCTCAAACGGTAAAACACGAAACGAGGTCACCATCGCGTTGAGCACCTGCGTACAGAGCATCGGACAGTCGTAGTAGACAAACGCCAGCACCACCGGCTTTCGTCCGAAATACTGACCGAGCTTGACTGCCTGCCCGTTCTCATCGCGAAAGACGAGATCGAGCGGCAACTGTTGGTCCAGCTTCTGTTCGATTCGAACATCACGCAACGCAGTCGGCAATCCCGTCGATGATTTTCCCGTTTCCGGACGCGCGCCATACAACGGCGAACTCGGTCCCGGAGGAGATTGACCAAACACTGAAATCGAAAACAAAAGAACCATCCACAGATTACACAGATAAATAAAAACAGTTTTCCTGCTTCTTCTTTTCTCGGTGTAATCTGTGAAATCTGTGGATCTCATTGCAACCTCTTCTCTACTACTCGGCCGGAACTCCATGCGGTTGGCGTACTGACCGCGTAGTCAGACAGCTTGCCGCCCGGCCCTTTAACCCTTGATGGCAATCCTTCGGAAACCACTTTCTCCATCGCCTGCTCGATCGGCATGCCGACGACGTGGCCGGACTGATCCTTTAGTCCCGTCTTCAGGTTCTCATCCCACTGCGCACGAAGCTCTCGATACTCGGCTTGTGGTATGGCCCGCTCGAGATTCTTCTTCTGCCCGTCTTCAAACGTGATCTCAAAACCGGGCGCCGACTGGAGTCGCGGCTCGGGCGGCAAACGATCTTTTTTGTCAGTAAGAGCCATTGGACCACGTGTGGGTTCTTTGGCTTCCTGCGCTTCGAAGTATCTAAACAATCCCCACATGCCCGCCGATACTGCGGCAGTCGCGAGCGTCAGCACGACGACGAAAGTGAGCACGCCACGCACGCTGATGTCACTCGTCTCGTGCGTGACTTCGACGTTGCGAATGTGCGAGACGTCCGGCGTTTCTGTCTTGTGCCCGTTCCCTTTGTGTTTGTTAGCCATCGAAATAAATCCTAATGCCCACCAGCGTGCATCTGTTCGAGTGTTGACTCAAACTGCGGATCGTTAATCGGAATCAACGATCGTTTGCCTAATTGCCAGGTAAAGAAGCACAACCATAAACCACCAAAACCAAGTATCGAGATCACGTCGAGCCAGATCCATTTGTGATCCGGAAACGCAGGCACCAGCATCCACAAAAGATCGACGGCGCGCATGACGAGGATCACTGCCGCAATCACCACCAGCTTGCGTGGGTTGCGTTTGATACTCCGCGACAGCAGGAACAAGAATGGCGCGGCAAAATGGAGTATTCCGATTGTGATGATAGTGGCGCCCCAGCCGCCATGTATGCGTGCGATGTACCAGCTAATCTCTTCCGGAAGATTGCCCGACCAGATAATCAGAAACTGCGAAAAAGCGAAGTAAGCCCACAGCATGACGAGGGCCAGCAGCAGTTTCCCGAGATCGTGAAAATGCAGTGGCGCCACGATTCGCTTCATCGGTTCTTCGCGCGAAAGCGCAGCCATGACGGCGATCACAAACGCGAGCGCGCTCAGGCTCCAGGCGGCCACGTAAATGAATCCGTAGATGGTTGAAAACCATTCGGGCTCGAGTGACATGTACCAATCGATCGAGGCAAACGTGACACTGAAGATTAGCGCCACCATTCCCGGCCCCGCCAGCACACGCATGTTTTTCGTGTAACGATTATCCGCCGTGCGATCCTGTTCGAGCGACCACTTGTTCAGCAGAAACGCGAGCGTTCCCCAGATCGCAAAGTAGACGACTGCGCGGATCGTAAAGAACTTCAAGTTCAAATACGGCGTCTTGAACTTAACCACGTCTTCCGTGGGGTTGGTCCAGTGGTGATAGATCGAGTGCGCGCCGAGAATGATGGGGACGAACAAGATCGCCATCAAAGGCAGCACTCGCGTCGCGGCTTCGAGTGAGCGACGGATTACCAAACCCCAACCGCCACCGGTCAGATGTTGCAGCATCAGCAGCGCGAGCGAACCTATCGTGATTCCGGTCCAGAACGTCCAACCGATCAGATACGACTGAAAGAACTCGCGACTGTTGAGAAAAGCGCTGACGACGAGCGCGGCGAAAAACACTAAGCCTACAATAAGACATCGCTTCTGGAAGTCAGCCATATTCGGAGGATTGAATGATTGAATCATCGATGTCCTCCGGCTGCGGGTGTTGGCGAACTTGTTGGTGCAGGGCTCGCAGCAGCAGCGGCCGTATTCTGTTGGCTGAGCTGCAATGCGCGAATGTAAGTAATGATGGCCCAACGATCCTGCACGGGAATTTGTGACGCGTATGACGGCATCGCGCCCCAGCCGTTTGTGATCGCGTCGAAGAAATGTCCGACCGGCGCTTTTCGCAGGCGATCGTCGTTAAAAGACGCCGCCCGACGGAAACCGCGACGGACGATCATGCCGTCGCCGTTACCAGTCAGCCCGTGACAGGCGGAACAGAAAATGTTGTAGCGCTCATGACCGCGGTCAACGACTTCTTTTGTTACTGCAAACGGAAAAGTATCGACGTCGTCAGGAAATGTATTTGCCTGTGCGCCTGCCGCCGCTGGCTGGGTTGCGGGTGTGGCAGTCGCGCCCGGAGCTTTTGTCTTCTTGCCGGTGTAGTACTCGACATCAGTCTTCAGTTGACCGCGCGGAATCGTTCCGTCGATCGGTTGCCGCATCGAGGTTCCATCGCCGAAGAAAGACGTGCCGCGGTAGGGCTTCATCTTCGGCTGGTCCTGCATGTCGCGACGACAACCAGTGGCCAGGAACAGGAACAGCATGCAGGAGCAGGTAACCAAATACCTGCTCCTGAACACTGCTCCTGCACTTGTCTTTTCAGACTTCGACATCGTTAACTTCAAGCGCATTCAAACTCTTCAGCAACTCCACGACTCCAGCGTGATCAAATTTCGGATCGTTCGCTTCGACCGCCAAAAAGAATCGATCGCGCGTCGCCATCGCAAAATTCGGCACATT
>DATNFX010000073.1:0-9094 GCA_035606195.1 Pyrinomonadaceae bacterium | reverse complement strand
TTTGTGCCTTATGTGCTTTTTGTGCCTTTTTGTGGCCACTCTTTTCTGTGCATTTTTGCGGCTCTGAATACGACTTATTGGATCTCGTGGCCGTTTTGGTTTATATTCCGCACGTTCATCTAGCCTTTTCTAAACGGCAATCGTTCTACATTTAACGTTGAAAGGACACTTTCGCATGAAAGACCGGTCGCGCTCCGTGTACGATCTCGGCTTGCTGATTGTCATCATCAGTGCTGTGGCCTTTGCCACCATAACGGTCCATTCACAAAACCCAACTCCAACTCAAACTCCCGCGCCCGCGGGAGCGCAAGGCCAAAGGCCAACTCCGAGTCCGAGTCCAACTCCAACGCCGATCAACTGGTCCACAGATCCGGTGCTGAAACGTTTCGTCGCTCGAAGTATCGGACCCGCAAGCATGGGCGGCCGCATCGACGACATCACAGCCGTCGAGCAGAATCCCTACATCATCTACGTTGCGTTCGCTACCAACGGCGTTTGGAAGTCGACCAACAACGGCACGACCTTTCAACCAATCTTCGACACTTACGGAACCCACTCAATCGGCGACGTTGCCATTGCGCCTTCCGATCCAAACATCGTCTGGGTCGGCACGGGTGAGGCCAACAATCGCCAGAGCTCCAGCTTTGGCGACGGTATCTATAAGTCGACAGATGCCGGCAAGACTTTCACGAAGATGGGTCTCGAGGATTCACAGACGATCGCGCGCATCGTGATCGATCCGAAGGATCCAAACATCGTCTACGTCGCCGTCCTGGGCCATCTGTTTGGCCCAAACAAAGAACGTGGCGTCTACAAAACTACGGACGGCGGTAAGACGTGGAACAATGTGAAGTTCATCGACGAAGACACCGGCTTTACCGACCTCGCGATGGACGCTTCCGACAGTAAGGTTCTCTACGCTGCTTCCTACCAGCGACGCCGCACCAGCTTCGGTTTCAACGGTGGTGGACCAGGAAGCGGAATCTGGAAGACCATCGACGCCGGCAAGACCTGGAAGAAACTCGAAGGCGGCGGACTCCCCGAGGGACTTCTTGGCCGTATCGGTCTCGACGTCTCGCGCTCAAACCCGAATATCATTTACGCGCAGATGGAAGTCGGCGCGAGTGTCGGCACAGGCGGTGAAGAGCCGACGCCTGGTGGAGCCGCGCCGAGCCCGAGTCCCTCGCCATCGGCGAGCGCCACTCCGGCTGCGTCTCCAACACCAACTCCTTTGGATCCGAAGAAAGCCGGTGTGTGGCGTTCGGACGATAAAGGTAAGACGTGGCGGATCGTCAGTAACGAAAACAACCGCCCGATGTACTACAGCCAGATTCGCGTCGATCCGAAGAACCCGGAAAACGTTTACGTCGGCGGCTTGAATTTCAGCAAATCGACTGACGGCGGCAAGACGTTCAAATCGCTGCAACAAGGCATCGCACACAGCGACAATCACGCCATCTGGATCAATCCTCAGAATCCCGACAACATCATGATCGGCAACGACGGTGGCTTGGACGTCAGTTACGATCAGGGCGCGACGTGGGAGTACGTGAATACGATTCCGGCGGCGCAGTTTTATGCCATTGGCGTTGACATGCGGAAGCCGTATTACGTCTACGGCGGATTGCAGGACAACGGTTCGTGGGGCGGTCCCAGCCAGACGCGAAGCTTCCAGAACGGAATCACTAATGCTGACTGGTATCGCGTCGGTGGTGGCGACGGCTTCTACACGCAGGTCGATCCCACTGACTACAACACCGTCTACGCCGAGTCGCAGGGCGGCGCGATGCAGCGTTTGGATCTGCGGACCGGCCGGAGCGTGAGCATTCGACCGCGTGGTGTGCCGCAGAGACGCGGTGGTGGGGGTGGTGGTGGCGGCCGGCAAGGTGGCGGTCAACCAACCGCGAGTCCATCGCCAGGCGCTTCGCCTACTCCGGACACGCAGGCCCAGCTTGCTGCATTTGCAGCAGCACAAGGTTTCGGTGGTGGCTTTGGCGCGAATCTGCAGTCGAATGTTGTGCCGACACCGCCCGCGACCGAAGTCTTTCGTTTCTACTGGAACACGCCGATTAATCTGTCGCCGCACAATCCACGTCTCGTTTACGCGGGCGGCAACAAACTCTTTAAGTCATTGGATCGTGGCGACACCTGGACCGCAACGATCGATCTCACCAAACAGATCGATCGCAACACGCTTCCGATCATGGGAATACCCGGCAAGGATCCGATGGCGTCGAAGCACGACGGTTATACCGGCTACGGCTACGTCGTCACTGTCGCGGAGTCGCCAAAACTGCCCGGCATACTCTGGGTGGGAACTGATGATGGAAACGTTCAGATCAGTAAAGACGGTGGCGCCACCTGGACCAACGTCGCGAAGAATGTTCCGGGTATCGGCGACACGTACCACATCTCGCGCGTCGAGCCTTCGCATTTCGATGCGGGCACGTGCTATCTCGCAGTCGACGGGCATCGTTCCGATGATCTGAAGCCGTACTTGTTCGTCACGAAGGATTACGGCGCAACGTGGACTTCGCTCGTCAACAATCTTCCGAAGTGGGGCACGGTCAATGTTGTTCGCGAAGACGCGAGGAACAAGGATCTGCTCTTCGTCGGCACTGAGTATGGGCTTTTTGTTTCGCTCAATGGCGGCGGTGAGTGGAAGCCGATGATGTCGGGCATGCCGATCATTCGCGTTGACGACATTCTGATCCATCCACGCGATAACGATCTGATCGTTGGCACTCACGGTCGCGGCATTTACATCTTTGACGACATCAGCGCGTTGCAGTTGCTGACGCCAAAGGTGATGGACACGGATGCGACGCTGTTTGAAGTGAGACCCGGCACGATCTGGCAGAACGATCCGCGACTTGGTCGTTACTGGGGTGGATCGAAGCTCTTCCGTGGTACTAATCCCGCTCCAGGAACTGCCATCAGTTACTTCCTGAAGTCGGCGCCGTCGGGTGAAGTGAAACTCACGATCTCGGACTACACCGGTAAGGTCGTTCGAAATCTCACGGCCACGAATGATGTTGGATTGAACCGGATTCAGTGGAACATGCGCGGCGATCCGCCTCCACGTCCCGCCGGTGGTTTCGGCGGAGGTGGTGGAGGTGGTGGCGGTGGAGGCGGCGGTGGCGGTGGTGGTTTCGGCGGCTTCCTCAACCAGGGCCTGCCGCTCGAAGCCGGCACCTATAACCTCAAGCTGACTGTCGGAGGCAAGGACTATACGACCAAGATCGTCATCGAGAACGACCCAGGGATGAACTAATATCCACAGATTCCACAGATTACGCAGATGAACTTAATCTGCGTAATCTGTGGATTAAATGACCCTCGCGATCACGCACTTCAAGTAATAAGTCTCCGGCATTCCCACCAACACCGGATGGTCTGCTGCCTGCATTCGTTTCTCGACAATCTGCACACGCCGATGTGAATCGAGCGCCGCCTGGGCCAGGATCTCGAGAAACAACTCCTCGGAAACGTGATAAGAGCACGTACACGTGATCAGCACGCCGCCGGGATTCAGTAACTTCAGCGCCCGCAGGTTGATCTCTTTGTAGCCACGAATCGCAGCTTTCAGACTCGCCCGGTTCTTCGCAAACGCAGGCGGGTCAAGCACGATCACGTCAAAACCGGGCTCCACTTCGCGCAACACATCGAACACGTTCGCTTCGCGAAACTCAACGCTGGTCATTTCGTTCAGCGCTGCATTTCGTTGTGCAGCGGCAACGGCATCACCTGAGATATCGACGCCAATCACATTGTCACAAACAGAAGCGAGATGCAGAGCAAACGCGCCGTTGAACGTGAAGCAATCGAGAGCGCGGCGTTTGTTCGTGGTTGCCGCCGCCGCACGCGCTGCAAGTCGATTCTCACGCTGGTCCAGAAACGATCCAGTCTTCTGTCCGCCGAGAGGCTCGACGTGAAAACGCAGACCGTGTTGCAGTATCTCCAGTTCGGCAGGCGCGTCGCCGTAAGCCGTGCCGGCAATCAGCGGCAGTCCCTCCAAAGTTCTCACTCGCGCATCATTACGTTCGATCACCGCACGTGGCTTGAATTCCTCCACGAGTATCTCGATCAGCAACGACTTTACTGCGTCAGTGCCTTGCGACAACGTTTGCACCACCAGCACGTCTGCGTAGCGGTCGACGATGAGCGACGACAGCAGATCGCCTTCTGAGTAAATCAGACGATAGGCATTGGTATCGGGTGCGATGTTTCTTCGGTTTGCCGCTTCCGTGATTCGTCGTCGCCACCAGTCGCGATCGATGTCCTCATCACTTTGCGTCAGAAATCGCAGCGCGATCTGCGATGAATCACTAAACAGCGCCTGCCCGACAAAATTGCCGCGCTCGTCTCTGACTACTACGACGGCGCCGCCCTTCGCCTGCACATCCACGACATCACTCCGGTAAACCCAGAGATGCCCCTGCCGGACGCGATCTGCGCCACGCTTATTAACCCGAACGCTATCCATGCGGATACTCTGCCATGAAAGGACACAAAAAGCACAAATGAAGTATGCTAGGCGTCGGCTATGACGACTAAAACTGAGCCTCCGGTAGACTACAATCCCTACAACACGCGCGAGATTGATTACGAAAAAGATCTCGGCGCGCCCGGCCAGTTTCCCTACACTCGCGGCATTTATAAAGACATGTATCGCGGGCGTCTTTGGACGATGCGCCAGTACGCCGGCTATGCCACCGCGGAAGAGTCAAACGCCCGTTATAAATACCTGCTCGCTCAAGGCACGACAGGTCTTTCTGTCGCTTTTGATCTGCCAACACAGATCGGGCTCGATTCTGACAACGCGATGGCTTTGGGCGAGGTGGGAAAGGTCGGCGTTGCGGTGGACTCACTCGAAGACATGGAGCGGCTGTTCGCTGACATCCCGCTCGACGAAGTCTCGACGTCGATGACCATCAACGCAACAGCGGCGATACTGCTGTCGTTGTATCTAGCCGTCGCACGTAAGCAGGGTGTGGCGTTTAATAAAGTTCGTGGCACGTTGCAAAACGATATTTTGAAAGAGTATATCGCGCGTGGCACTTACATTTACCCGCCCGCGCCGTCACTGCGTCTGGTTACAGATATCTTCGCTTACTGCGCTCGCGAAGTGCCGAACTGGAATACGATCTCGATCAGCGGTTATCACATTCGCGAAGCAGGTTCTACCGCAGTGCAGGAAGTTGCCTTTACCCTCGCCGACGGAATCACGTATGTCGAGTCGGCACTCGCGGTTGGACTTGGAGTCGATGAATTCGCGCCACGCATTTCGTTTTTCTTCAATGCGCATAACAACCTGCTCGAAGAGATTGCGAAGTATCGTGCCGCACGACGATTGTGGGCGCGCATCATGCGCGACCGTTTCCAGGCGCGCGATTCGCGTTCGCTGATGTTGAGATTTCACACGCAGACTGCGGGGTCGTCCTTGACGGCGCAACAGCCCGAAGTGAATGTCGTGCGCACCACGATCCAGGCACTCGCGGCCGTTCTTGGTGGCACACAATCGTTGCATACGAATTCGATGGACGAAGCGCTAGCCCTCCCGACGGAGGCAGCCGCGCGAGTGGCGTTGCGAACGCAGCAGGTGATTGCGTATGAATCGGGTGTCGCTGAAACGGCGGATCCGTTGGCCGGTTCTTACGCGATTGAGCAGCTTACGAACGAGATCGAAGAGCAGGTGCTCGAGTATCTGAGAAAGATTGAAGCGATGGGCGGGATGCTGCGTGCAATCGAAACCGGATACGTGCAGCGTGAGATTCAGGAGTCGGCCTATCGTTATCAGAAAGCGATCGAGAAGCAGGAACAGATTGTAGTTGGCGTGAATCGGTTTGACCTTGAAGAAGAGCCAACGGTGAATGTGCTGCGGATCGATCCGGCGCTCGAGCAGGCGCAGGTCGAACGCGTGCGAGCGTTGCGCGAGCGAAGGGATGCGAACGCTGTCAGCGCTGCGTTGGAGAAACTTCAACAATCAGCGGGGACCAGTGATAATCTCCTGCCGCGAATTCTCGAATGCGTCGAGGCCTACGCGACCGTCGGAGAGATTAGCGACACGCTGCGGCGCGTGTGGGGCGAGTATCGCGAGACATCGACGGTATAAGGAGTCGCGCTTGGACCGGGTCAGTACAGGGAGCGGTAGCGACCTGGTGAAACCATGGGTCAAGAATTGTTTAGGAATATCGCAAACTGATCATCAACCAGGTCGCTACCGCTCCTTGTACTGACCCGGTCCAAGAATGATTTCGGACTTTAGGGCAAAGCAAAGAAATGAAAAAATTCCTCCTCCTGTTTGCTCTAATGGTGGTTGCGCCCGGCGTCATGGCGCAGAGTGCCTGGCAGCGTTACACGGTCAAAGACGAAGCGTTCTCGGTAACCTTCCCAACTGTCCCGGCCATGGCTACATATAAAGAAACGGTCGATCGGTTCGGGAAACGGCGCCGCCAGCGACTTCTCGGCGCTTACGCAGAGGGCCTGGTTTATACCGTTAGCTGTTCCGAGAACCCCAGGCAGGAACTGCTCGAAGATTTTATCGAGCAGGAGATCTTCACTCATTCCACATTCGACCGCACCAGCGAAAAGGATCTCAAACGCAACGGCTTCAGCGGCAAACAGTATTTCGCGCCAGACAAGGTCCCCGGCACGGTGCAGATTTTTAAGACGGGTAACACGATTTACCGTTTTCAGGTCTTTGGCGCGCCGACGGATGACAAACGCGTGCAGCAGTATTTTTCGTCTGTCGTCCTGGGAAAGAAAGCCTCGGGAATTGAAGTGACTGACGGAGTCGGAGTTCCCTATGCGCCGGAGTCGAAAACTGAAATCGACGAGAGTGGGGGAAAGCTATTCGTCGGCAAGGAAGTTAACCGAAAGGCCGTGCTCATCATGAAGCCCGAGCCGACGTACACGGAAGAAGCGCGTCAGAACGCAGTCACAGGCGTAGTAGTCCTGAAGGTAGTTTTTTATTCTGATGGTAGAGTTGGAAACATTCGCACCGTCTACGGGCTGCCATATGGGCTCACTGAACAGGCGATTGAAGCGGCGCGAAAGATGAAATTTGTTCCGGCAGTAAAGGACGGAAAGTTTGTCTCGATGTGGATGCAGCTCGAATATAACTTCAACCTCTATTAACAACCATGAAGATTAAAATCTCACTATTTGTTTGCGCTCTGTTCCTGATCGTGCCAGCCGCACGAGCGCAGACGCCCCCCAGTACGCCGTGGAACGTGTATACGATCAAGGGTGAAGGTCTCTCAATCGTGTTACCCGCACTTCCAGCATTGCAGACCTTCAAGGAAACGCGAAACTCACCCCAAAAGGATCGCAAAAGAAGCGTGCTCAATTGTTCGGTGAAAGGGGTCAACTACGCGGTTCATGTGATGGAGAACGTCAAACCGCGTGTGACTTTGGAGACGTTTGTCGACCAGGAAGCAGGAGTGTTCCTTAGAGAACATCTAACTTTTGAACGGGATCTCACTCTCGATGGAATTGCGGGTAAAGCATTTCGTTACAACGATGGAACGGGCATGGTGCAATACTTTGCCAGCAACAGCCGGCTCTATATAATTCGCGCCGATGGCGCGCCGGTCGATGACCCGAGAATTGCGACCTTCTTTCACTATTTCTCCTTCAAGAACCAGGAGGGAGCTATCGAAGTTTCTCAAACTGTTCAAGCTGATACTACGACTGAAAAGATTTTCACCGGAAAGGAAATCGATAGTAAGGTTCGTCTAATCAGTAAACCTGAACCCAGTTACACCGGAAAAGCGAAAATGGAGCAGATCACTGGAACTGTGGTTCTAAAGTGCGTTTTCGCATCCGATGGCAGGGTAACCAACATTCGAGTCGTTCAGGGGTTACCCAATGGACTGACAGAGAAGTCGATCGAGGCTGCGCGTAAGATCAGGTTCATTCCCGCTACAAAAGACGGTAGAAACGTTTCCATGTGGATGCAGCTCGAATACAATTTCAATCTTTATCCCTGATGGCTCACCTGCTCGAAGTTCGAAATCTCCAAACGCATTTCCCGACCCGCGCAGGACTCGTGCGCGCGGTTGACGGCGTCAGCTTTCATCTCGATCGCGGTGAGTTGCTCGGGCTCGTTGGCGAATCGGGTTGCGGGAAGTCGATGACGGCGCTTTCCGTCATGCGTTTGATCGCGCCGCCCGGCAAGATCGTTAACGGCGAAATTCTTTTCGACGGCAAAGACCTGCTCAAACTTTCAGACTCTGAAATGCGCCAGATGCGCGGCGACGACATCGCCATGATCTTTCAGGATCCCATGACGTCGCTCAATCCCGTTTTTACTGTCGGCGAACAGATCGCCGAGGCATTGCGTCTGCATCGCCAGCTGTCACGCAGCGAGGCACGGAAGGCGACGATCGAAGCGATGCGTGAAGTGGCGATTCCAGATCCGGCTCGTCGCGTCGACGATTATCCACATCAACTCTCAGGCGGTATGCGACAACGCGTGATGATCGCGATGGCGCTTGCCTGTAATCCGAAACTGCTGATTGCCGACGAACCGACGACTGCGCTCGACGTCACGATCCAGGCACAAATACTCGAGCTGCTTGACGAATTGAGAAAGCAGCGTGAACTCGCAGTGCTCTTAATCACTCATGATCTCGGCGTTGTTGCCGAAGTCGCCGATCGCGTTGCGGTGATGTACACGGGGAGAATCGTCGAGGAGTCGCCGGTCGACGAGTTATTTGCACGACCCAAACACCCGTACACCGAAGGCTTGTTGCGTTCCGTGCCGAGGCTCACCGTCGCTGGGTTGAATAAAAACGAGCGACTCGAAACGATCGAAGGTGTAGTACCGCGACCGACCGATTTACCGCCGGGTTGTCACTTCGCGCCGCGCTGCCCTCATCGCATGCCTCGGTGCACGGCCGAAGAGATTCCGCTTTACCAGCTCGAAGGCAGCGTTGAAGTTCGTTGTGTGCTTTACGATCTCGCCGCGGCCGTAGCGGCAGACCACGAAGGTGTTCATGAGCGTCAGGGTTGAAACAAACCAGCAATCGAACAATCAGGCGAGTCTGCCTCCACCGGATGCGCGCGATACGCTCGTCAGTGTACGTGG
>DATNFX010000072.1:0-5842 GCA_035606195.1 Pyrinomonadaceae bacterium | reverse complement strand
TTCAACGTGAAACGTCCCTTGGCAATACGATTGCCGTAACGGCCGATGAGTGCGCCGAAGTACGGGCCCGGCTTTAAATAACTGTCGAGATCCTTGAAGCCGAGCGCCACGTCGTCAAACTTTCCGTTACGATCGGGGACTTTTAACGAGACGACGATGCCACCGTAATTGGTGATCGTCGCCTCGACACCGTGCGTGTTACGGAGCGTGTAGAGATCGACGTTTTCGCCCGCGTCGGTTTTGCCAAAGCTCTGTTTGGTGATGGTGCCCTGAGCCTGAGCAACCAACACGACCGCCAACAGCCACAATACGGCAACAAGAACTCTCGATGTTCTTCTCATTCGTTTCTCCATTAACGCGTGCTACTCTCACGCATCAGCGCGATTTGTCGTCGATTCCGGCGCTCGGTGAAGATTTGATCCGCCATCACGCCGATCAAGATCACAGCTCCCATCACTGCAAAATCCAGCGAGCTGGGAATACCGAGCAGGTTAACCAGATTGCGTAGAACCTGAAGCAGGGCAGTACCGATTAGTACGCCGACTACCGAGCCCTCACCGCCGCGCAACGAGCATCCGCCGAGCACCGCCGCGGCGATTCCGTAGAGTTCGTAAGCATTGCCGTGATTCGCGGGCGATACGGAGTTTGTGTAAAAGGCGAAGATCACTCCTGAGATTGCTGTCAGCGCTCCCGAGATCACGTAAGTAAGTGTGATGATCCACTTCGTATTGATACCGGCATAGCGTGCTGCTTCTGCGTTGCGACCGGTTGCGAACAGGTAACGTCCGTAGACCGAGCGATGCAGCACCACCCACGTAATCGCGGCAATGATCAGAAGGAGCAAAAACGGCATCGGTATCTTCAAGAAGTTTCCATTCGCGAGAAAGCGAAGGAAGTCGAGTCCCGCAACCGTTCCGAATCCCTTTGTCTCGTCGTTCGTGATGAACCGAGCGAGGCCGCGGTAAAACAGCAGGCCACACAGCGTCACGATGAAGGGCTGCATGTTCAGACGCGTGATGAGCAACCCGTGGCCAAACGTCAGCGCCATCGCGATCCCGATACAGGCGAGCACTGCCAGGGCAACGCCGATGTGCCACTCAGTCAGCATCATGGACAAGAGGACACCGAGCAGCGCCATCATCGAACCCACTGAAAGCTCGATGCCGCCGGTGATGATCACCAAACCCAGTCCGATGCTGAAGATTCCAAACGCACCAATCTGCCGCGCGAGATTCTGGAGATTAATCGCGAGCAGAAAATTTGGGTTGATGACCGAGACGATAATGCAGAGAACGATTAGCAGGACAAAAATGCCAAGCTCTTTTTTCATAAGCCCTCTCTAGCCACAAAAGGCACAAAAATCACAAAAAGCACAAAAGGAGTTTATTGAGTTGAAATTCGTTTGACCCCGAGAGATTCATCAAATGCTATTTTGTGCCTTTTGTGTTTTATGTGCCTTTTGTGGCTGCTTTTTGTGGCTCTATCCATCGGTGCCGGTGGCAAGACGCATGACGGCTTCTTCACTGAATTGAGCGCGTTCGAGAATTCCGGTTAGCCGTCCTTCGTGCATAACTGCGATGCGATCGCTGATTCCGAGCACCTCTTCCATCTCACTGCTGATGACGATCACTGATACGCCTTCGCTTGCAAGCTTGCGGATGAGTTGATAAATCTCGGCTTTGGCGCCGACGTCGATCCCGCGCGTCGGTTCGTCAAAAATCAGAACTCGCGGAGAGAACGTCAGCCACTTCGCCAGCACCACCTTCTGCTGGTTGCCGCCACTGAGATTTGCAGCCCGCATCTCAGGCGTCGGCGTTTTGATATTGATTGCCTTGACAGCTTCACGGGCCGCGTTTGCTTCCTTTGCCCGATTGATGATCTTTGCCGATGAATAACTCTCGAGATTTGGTAGCGAGATATTTTCACGCACGTTGAAGTCGACGATCAGTCCTGTTAGCCGCCGGTCTTCCGGTACGAGGTAGATGCCGTGTGTGATGGCGTCGTGAGGGCCCGTGATTTTCAGTGGTTGGCCGTTGAGTACGACTTCCGTGTCAAACGATTCTTCGACCCCGAAGATTGCTCGTGCAACTTCCGAACGTCCCGCTCCCACCAGTCCGGCAAATCCAAGCACTTCACCCTTGCCAACGTTGAAAGAGATGGTGTGATTCGGGTACCTAATCGTTCGCAAACGGCGTACTTCAAAACCGCGTTCGCGCGTTCCCGCTCCATTACCCGCAGCGCTCTTGAAGAAGTCTTTGAGATCGCGGCCGACCATCATCCGGACCATTCGTTCGTGAGTGATCTCAGCGCCTTGCAGCTCGCCCGCGTTTTTCCCATCGCGAAGCACGACCGCGCGATCGGCAGTCTCCTCAACTTCATGCATGCGATGTGAGATGTAGATGATACTTACGTTATGAGTCTTGAGATCTTTGACGATTTCAAGCAGCCGCCGCGTTTCAGTTAACGTGAGACTCGACGTCGGCTCGTCCATGATGATGATCCGGGCGCCGGCGCTGAGCGCTCGCGCAATCTCGACGAGCTGCTGCTGCGCCAGTGAGAGCTGGGCCAACGGAGTGCGACTGGAAACGTCCATGCCGAGCCGGCGCAGAATCTCGTCAGACTCACGATAGATGCGTTTGCGATCGATGAGCTTCAGGAACCCGCCGAAGGTTGGTTCGCGACGTAGAAAAATGTTGGCGCCGACATCGAGATTGTCGAGCACGCTGAGCTCCTGATGAATAAACTCGATGCCGAGTGCACTGGCTTCACTCGGTGAACGTATTTCGACCGGCTGACCGTTGATCTTGATCGTGCCGGTATCGCGCGAAATGGCGCCCCCGAGAATCTTCATCAACGTCGATTTTCCCGCGCCGTTTTCACCAATCAGCGCAACGTTCTCGCCTGTACCGACTTTCAGACTGACGTTGTCGAGCGCGACAACCCCTGGGAATCGTTTGCTGATTCCCTCCATCTCGAGGATTGGTGGATTAGGTGTCACCAGTTCTCTGTATTCTCTGCCACGCGATTCTAGCCACGGCCACGGAGTGCGTTGAGCTTCTTAGTGAATTCCTCTACTTCGGCTTTCTTAATCGCGAGCGTGGGAACGAAGATCTGCTTGCTTGCAGGGATCTGCGATTTGTCGCCGTTCAGGACTTTCGACATCAGTTCCATCGAGCGATAACCAAATTCGAATGGTTGTTGCACGACGGTGGCGTAAATCGCACCGTCCTTGACGCCGCTCAGCGTCTCATCTTCTTCGTCAAACGACACAATCTTTATCTTATCGACTTTATTTGCTTCTTTGACGGCGGCAAGAATCGCCGGCCCGTTGTAGGACCACAACCCGACCATTCCGGCAATGTCAGGATTGTTCACAATAGTGTCAGAAGCGTTTGACTTTGCGCGCACGCGATCCGTGTTGTCGGTGCGGGTGTCAATAATCGTGATGTTCGATCCCTCGAGCGCTTCCTTCAAACCCTGAAAACGTTGCCGTGCATTGGCGGCGTCGAGTGTGCCGACGAAGACCATCACTTTACCGCCCTGTGGCAACGCTTCTTTGAGAAGCTGACCAGCCTGACGGCCCGCGGCGACGTTGTCGGTGCCGATATAACACATGCGGTTGCTGTCCGGCGCATCACTATCCTGCGTCACTACCAATGCCTGCTCCGCAACTCGGTTAAGCATTCCGGTCTGGTTTTTTGGGTCAACAGGACTGATGGCGATGCCCTTCACGCCGTTTGCCAGCAGGTCGTCGATGATGCTCTGTTGTTCCGCGGCCGTACCGCCGGCAGGAATTCTGAAATCGACTTGGATGTCCGGTATCTCTTTCGCAGCTTTTTCCGTTCCTTTACGGGCGATGGTCCAGAACTCGGATGCATTATTGGTCACGAAAGCGAGCTTGTGCTTCGTTCCGGCGCTGCCGCCGGCAGTATTTGTGCCGGAAGGCGACGGCTGGCAGGCAGCGAAAATCAACGGGAGTAACAGCGCGCAAACACAGGCGGAGATCAGTCGAATGGATTTTTCAGGTCGCATTGGGTTCCTCGATACTTAGTTTGGGTTGTTCGCAAAAGATGTTTACCACAAAGGCTCCGAGACACAAAGCACTTATTAAGCCCTTATACGTGTTGTTTTTGTGGCGTTAGCTCCGTGGTGGTTGAGATTTGGTGCTTCGAGTGGTACAAGATCAGTGTTCCCTCCTTGTTGTCGACCAAGAACCCCCGGATATGAGTAGCTGTTGCGCACCCGCCTACAGGTGCGAACGAACGAGCATGGGAGGAAGGAACTATGGTTAAGAAGACGTTGTTGTTGACATTGCTAGGTTTTTCCCTGGCAATCAGCAGCTTTTGGGTACTGAGAGCCCAGGATCCCACAACACCAAAACCCCAAACAACGAAACCGGAAACACAAACACCCGAAACAACGAAGATGAAGCCGCAAACACCGGCTACTACGTCGTCGCAGGTTGATCTTTCAGGGACCTACGCAGGTACTTTCAACTGTGAGGATGCTGGTCTTGTTGGCGACACCACCCTCACCATAACTGGAAACGAATTCACGACATCAGACGGCAGAACTGGGCGGATCATAGCGTCGAAGTCGAGCGGCTATACCGCCGTTGCTCTTCAAGTCAACGCTGCCGATCCGAGCGCAGCCGCTACGTCGAAGGTCATTTCGCTGCGTGGTAAGAAAAGCGGTAACAAGTTGACGCTGACTCCCGTGGCAGGATCAACGATGAAGTGCAGTTTCATGCCGGGGAAGAGTGTAGCGAAGACGAAGACTAAGCAAACGACACCAGCGGCAACAGGAACGGAGGTCGCAAACCCGACCGCAATGCCGGCTCAAACTCCTTCGCCAAGTCCTCAGGCGAGCCCGAGTCCCGAGCCGAATCCGAGTCCCGAGCCGAATCCAAGTCCCGGAGCGAGCCCAACCCCAAGTGGAAGTCCGAGACCGAGACCAACTCCGGCGCCGAGCCCAACGCCGGGTGAACCGACGCCCACTCCGACGCCAAGTCCAAGCCCGAGTCCTGGCCCACGAATCGGCTAAGTCAGGGCCAGAAAACCGAAAGTCATAAAAGGTTGAGCCGAAGGGTTCAGCTTTTGTGACTTTTGCGCCTTTTTGTGGCATCTTCCATCCAGATGAAACAAAAGATACGCATTGCAGCCGGACAAGGCTTTTGGGGAGATCTCCCTGACGCACCTGTGCGCCAGGTTGAAGGCGGACCGATCGACTATCTGATGCTCGACTATCTTGCGGAAGTAACGATGTCGATCATGCAGAAACAGAAAGCACGCGATCCAAATGCTGGTTATGCAAAAGATTTCGTGCCTCTAATGCGCCGCATACTGCCGGCCTGTGTCGAGCGGGGAATCAAAGTCACGGCGAATGCAGGTGGCGTCAATGTCCGTGGCTGCGCGGACGCCGTAATCCAGGTTGCGCAGGAGCTTGGATTGGCGGGCAAAGTCCGCATCGGAATCGTTACCGGCGACGACATCATGGCGCGACTCGATGAACTACTCGCGCGTGGCATCGAGTTACGCAATATGGATACTGACGAGCCCTTGTCGACGGTCCGCGACAGAATCCAGAGTGCGAATGCATACCTCGGCGCCGCGCCGATCGTTGAGGCGTTGAATCAGGGATCGCAGATCGTGATTACGGGTCGCGCAACAGACACAGGGTTAACTCTTGCGCCGCTAATGCACGAGTTCGGGTGGGCCGCCGACGACTGGAATCGTCTTGCAGCCGGAACAATCGCGGGTCACATCATCGAGTGCGGTGCGCAGGCTTCGGGTGGAAACTGCCAGTACGAGTGGCGCAGCATTCCAAATCTCGCCGATGTCGG
>DATNFX010000071.1:0-2412 GCA_035606195.1 Pyrinomonadaceae bacterium | reverse complement strand
GGAACTACTAACCCTGACATTCAGCAAGTGACTAACTCCCCGAGCGCGGTGGATGTGACCCCTATCCAGGAAGGGCAGTCAGAGTCACAGTAGCCAGCTGATATACTCCGTGATCTGATGCGAAAGCGGCGGGTCGAAGTTCAGGATCTGATGCAGTCGAGCTATGTGTATTTCTGCACGGAGCCGGTCGGCAAGCATTTCGATCCTGAATTTCAACCGGAGCTGACTCCGAAAGAGATGCTCGAGCTCGGCGTGTTTGGTGGGAAATATATGACTGACTGCGTCGACGAATTTCCGGCGGCGTGGTTTCGGCGCGCGAAGCTCTGTCATGAGCGTCACAATCCGAAGCTCAACTACTTCGGTGTGAACGCATCGGTGCCGCTTTCGGTGTGGCGCAAGAAGGGCTGGATCTATCACGAAGATCCGCGCGGCTGGTTTCAGTGGTACTGCCGCTACTACATGGGGCGCCGTTGTCCTGATGACGAGCGACAAATAAAACGCTGGCGCGCGATGCGACGTCACATCGCGCAGATCGAGAAGCACTGTCCGAAAGGTGAAGCTGAGTGCCGTCCGCGGCAACGGCAGGCTTTACTCCACTGGGCCTACGACTCACGCAAGATCTAACCCCTTCGGAAACGCATCAACTATCACGTTGAGCTCGAGGTTGTGTTCGAGTAGCGCTTTGAGTCCGGCAAGCACCCAGGTGAAGCCGCCGGTCGAATCGAGCGCATCCTTCACGACCTTATCTCCGTCGCCCTTGAAACCGTAGTTTTTGATCGTGACGTAGGTTTTGCCGTTTTCGTAAGGAGTGAAGATCCACTCGACCGTCGTCATCTCGCCGTAGTTTCCCCACTCGATCACGATCCGCTTATTCGTCTCAATTGTCTTTACGGCAACTTCGACGGAAACGTCGTACATCTCCCACGTCCAGGTGACATGCTTCCCGGGTTCCAGCCGTCCCGTGCTCTTCGTGAACCAGAATCTCGAGGTGATCGCTGGATCGATAAAAGCTTCGAACACTTCACTCGCGGGCTTGCGAATGAGCATCGCCGCCTTCGCCACAGGCGCCTGTGTTAATTCCAGATTATTCATAAGCGGTTGGTGTCTTTAATTGATCGATTTTCTCTGCGTCCTCGGCGTATCTCTGCGCCCTCTGCGTTTAAGTTGCCGTTTCAACGCAGAACGCTGAGATACGCCGAGGACGCAGAGAGGATTTCAAATTCAGATATCACCTCGCCATGCGCTTTGTCTAAAAAACATCTTCTTGCCCAATGAAAGGGCGGGATTGGGCCTCCCTAGCGTGATTAAGGGTAGGTGCACACTCCGTTGAGACACTCGGTAGAGCATTGTATGCCTACATGCGCGCAGACGCTGAAAGGAAGACCCTGCGCCTGACAATCAGCAACATACTGCTCGCACCTGGCGTTACACTCATCGCAGGTCTCTTGAGCAGCGTGCTGCATGGGGCCGGTGGTTGCGAGGCAGATCGTCAAGAGCAGCATCATCGCTACCAGTCGCAAACGCCGATAGATTTTGTGAGTCATCGTTCTCCTCCGTTAGACTGATAGGTGGATGTCTGTAAGGCGCCGGGTCGAACGCGGGAACGATACGCCGCGACGTGGAACGATGTCAATATCATGAAATCTCGTGCAAACATTAATCGCGGTGCAACGCCAGTCTAACCCTTGACTGCCAGCGGAGAAAGATTAATATCTGTGGCCACTATGTGGCGCTGTAGCAATTGTGGCAACGGAGTTGAGGACCAATACGCTCACTGCTGGCAGTGCGGTTCCTCGAAGGCAGTAAAACAGACCACGCAAGCGGCACAAGGCCCACCAAAAGCAGTGCCGGAATTTGCGTCGTATGAGGAGCTTGCTCACGTGCCGGCCCGGCCCATGTGGATCATGCGACGTGGTCCATTGCAGCGCATCGTTATGATCGTTGTAATTCTCACCATCTTCAAAATCGCTTCCTCACGATTCCTCGGCACCTACGGTGTCTACATCGTGGCCGGCGTAGCCGTAATCGCCCTCGTGATCATTCTGTGGGGTTTCTTCCGCCGCGATCCGAACGAGGGTGTGGGCGTCAAGCTTAACTGAAATCAGAACACAAGCGTCTGAATGGAGTGCGGTAGGCTCTCGATCTCGGCGCCCTGGCCGTCCATCCAGAGAAAATAATTCATCTTTTTGTCGGTCTTGTTCATCACCACCACCGCGACACTCCCGTCAGGATTCAAGAAGCCGGTTGAGAGCAGGGGACTGCGACTCGGGGAGCTCGCGATACGCTTCGCACCGGGGCGAGCGAACTTCGAGATGTGGCCGATGTAGTAGTAGGAGTTTGTGTAGATCAACTCGCCGGTCTTCGTATCCGCATGTATCGGGGCGAAGCAGAAGTTCTGGACGTGATTCGGGC
>DATNFX010000070.1:0-11724 GCA_035606195.1 Pyrinomonadaceae bacterium | reverse complement strand
CGGGTGCCTTCAATCCAGGCGGACGCGGGAAGCTCAGTCGAGCTGGAGGCGTTGCTCAGCACTGGATCCGAGAACAAGATTTCGGCGACGGTCGTCGCCCACGGCAAAGATCAAAAAATTGTTGTCTTCAAGAAAAAGCGTCGCAAGCAATACAAACGCACGCGTGGTCACCGGCAGGGTTTCACCACCTTGAAGATTGATTCGATTGGATAAAGACAATGGCACACAAAAAAGGCGTTGGTTCATCTCGTAACGGTCGCGACTCACAGTCGCAGCGGCTCGGTCTGAAGAAGTTTGGCGGTCAGAGAGTTCTCGGCGGCAACATCATCGCGCGCCAGCGCGGCACAAAGTGGAAACCCGGCAACAACGTCGGCCGCGGCAAGGATGATACGTTGTTCGCGTTGATCGATGGCGTCGTGAAGTTTGAGGACAAGGGCCGGTCCGGAAAGTTCGTCAGCGTTTATCCACTGGAGCAAACTGCTGCTTAGAAAAGCTTCTGAGAAAGTTCGCGACGCCTGAGCAGCAACACTGCGCACTCAGGCGTCGTTTTCGATTTTTAGGATGTTCATCGATCGCGCCAAGATTCACGTCCAGGGGGGGAACGGAGGTAACGGTGTTACAGCTTTCCGGCGTGAAAAGTTTGTCCCGCGCGGTGGTCCATCGGGCGGCGATGGTGGGCGCGGCGGCGACGTGATCCTGTTGGCCGATGATTCGCTCAACACGCTGCTGCACCTTCGTTACAACCCGCACCACACCGCCCAGCGCGGTTTGCATGGGGAAGGTTCAAATCGGTCCGGACGCGACGGCGAGGACCACGTAATTCGAGTTCCGGTTGGAACACAGATCTTTGACGCTGTGACAGGTGACTTGCTTCACGACCTGAATCATGACGGCGATCGATGGCTGGCTGCGCGTGGCGGGCGAGGTGGTTTTGGAAACGCGCATTTCACGACTTCAACGAATCGCGCGCCTCGCTACCATCAGACTGGAAGTCCTGGCGAAGAGTTGGACCTCCAACTTGAGCTCAAGCTGCTCGCCGATGTCGGTCTGGTAGGTTTCCCGAACGCAGGAAAGTCGACGTTTATCTCGACGGTTTCCGCTGCACGCCCGAAGATTGCCGACTACCCGTTCACGACGCTTGAACCGCATCTCGGTGTAGTTGATCTCGGCGACTTTCGCACTTTCGTGATCGCCGACATCCCCGGACTGATCGAAGGTGCGCACACCGGCGCAGGTTTGGGCGATCGTTTTCTACGGCACATCGAGCGCACGAAGTTGTTGTTGCACCTCGTGGATGTTTCGTCGGTTTCGGGACGTGATGCGGTCAGTGATTACGAAACGGTGAACCGCGAGCTCGCTTCGTACAACGAGGAGTTAGCAGCGAGGCCACAGTTTGTGGTGGCGACAAAGATCGACGCACTCGATGAGCCGGAGCGGTTGGAATCACTGAAGCAGAAAGCGATCGAAGATCAGAAACCGTTCTTCGCGATCTCCTCGGCAACTGGCAACGGTGTTCGTGAGCTTGTGAATGCGATGGCGGCGAAGCTGGAAGAGTTGAGTGCCGAGAGCAACAGAACTGACGCCGTGGAACTCACTTTCTAAGACATGTGCGCGCAGAAGCGGATAGGTTTGTATGGCGGAACATTTGACCCTGTTCATGTAGGCCATCTCGAAGTTGCACGCAGAGTTTCGCAGTTATTTGAGATTGAGAAAGTCATTTTTATTCCGGCTCAGATGGCGCCGCACAAGATCGGGCGTCCTGTAACGGAGCCGATACATCGCTATGCGATGCTGGCGTTGGCGACGCAGAACGATCCGCAGCTAACGATTTCGAGTTTTGAGCTCGACAATCCGGATCGTCGCTACACGGTAGATACGGTCGAGCATTTTCAGCGCACGCTGGATAAAGAGACCGAGCTCTTTTTCATAATGGGCGCCGATTCGTGGTCTGAGATTACGACCTGGCGTGAGTGGGAACGCTTGTTGACGATGACGAATCATATCGTCGTCACGCGGCCGGGTTTTGAACCTGTGACGACCCACGTCGGTGCGGTTGGTGAACGCATCGTTGATTTACGCGGAACGTCTACCAAAGCGGCGCCAGGCCGCCGCCCCCCAGGGATTTTCTTCACCGATGTGGTGATGAAAGACGTTTCGGCAACCATGATTCGACGACTGGCGAGTGAAGGTCGCAGCGAAGAGTTGAGCGATCTTTTACCCCCGCCAGTGCTTGATTACATTAAGAAGTACGGAATTTACGAACTGAATGAAGCAAAACTCAACAGTTAAGGAACAGTCATTAAATCCGCAACCTAGCGTGCGGTCAACTCCTCAATCTGCGCCGGCCGAAATCCTCGACGAGCGCGTGCTCGCTGCACTTCACGCTGCCGGGGAGAAGAAGGCCATCGAACCGGTTGTCCTCGATCTGCGTGAGATCGCCAGCTTCACCGATTACTTTCTGATCGTGAGTGGTGCAAACGAACGCCAGGTGCAGGCAATTGCGGATGAGGTATACGAGAGTTTGAAGAAGTCTGGCCATGCGGCGGCTCGTATGGAAGGCTACAAGACTGCCGAATGGATTCTTTTGGACTACGGCGATTTCGTCGTCCACGTGTTTGAGCAGAAAGCGCGGCAGTTTTACGACCTCGAACGTCTCTGGCGCGAGTCGAAGCGAGTCGAGTTGCCTGCGGAATTTACCGGCGGCAGTGGTAGTTCTTTGAGAAGAGAATCGTGATCGAAATTTTTGCGCGCTCTCAGGGAATGCGCGAGGCTGTCAGTCTCGCGGAGCGCGTGAGTTCAACCGATGCGAACGTTCTGATCACAGGTGAGTCGGGGGCGGGAAAGGATCTCCTCGCGTCGTTTATTCATTTGAAGTCAAAGCGTTCGGCGCATCCGTATGTGAAGATCGATTGTGCGACGCTGCCGGGCGAGCTACTTGAAGCAGAGCTCTTCGGTTTCGAACGCGGCGCGTTTACGGGTGCGGTTGAAGCGAAGGCGGGCCGTCTCGAGGCAGCTGACAAGGGCACAGTCGTTCTCGATGAGATTGCGCATCTTTCGACTGACGCGCAGGCAAAACTGCTGCGAGTGATTGAGCGCAGGGAATTCGAACGTCTCGGCGGACGTAAAACTATCAAGCTCGACGCCCGGTTGATTGCCCTGACCAACGTAGACCTTGATGGGGCGGTGAAAGTTGGTCGATTTAGAGAAGACCTTTTTTATCGTCTGAACGTAATAAACATTCGCGTCCCGCCGTTACGTGAACGTAAAGAAGATCTTTCTCAATTGGTCGAGTACTTTCTAAAGCTCTACTCCGCCAAGCACGGACGAAATGTTCAGCGTGCCGCGGCAAATGCGCGTGCGTTGCTAAAGGCTTACGACTATCCCGGAAACGCTCGCGAGCTGGCCAACATCATCGAGCGTGCGGTGATTGTCGCCGAAGGCAAGAAGCTTGAAGAGCACGATCTTCCGGCAGGATTGAGTGCGGCTGTGAACGCGCAGCAGTTCAAGGAGAAACCGCGCAGTCTGGCGCAAGTCGAGGCGGCTTACATCTCCGAGATTCTGGACGCAACCGGCGGTAACAAGACCGAGTGCGCGCGCATACTCGGAATCAGTCGCAAGAATCTTTACGAGAAGATTGCGCGCTACAAACTTTAAAGCCATCCACAGATTACACAGATTGCTTTTAATCTGCGTAACCTGTGGATACTTCAGTGATGAAGCTGCGGATCGTTTGGATAGGGAAGACGCGTGATGCGAGGCTGCGCGCGCTGATTGACGATTACGCCGAGCGCCTTGGTCATTTCGCCCGCTGCGAAGTGACTGAGCTGCGTGAACTTGGACGTACAGACAAGGCGGGCATCGATAAGGAGACGAAACGCATCTCAGACGGACTCCGATCCGGGTCGGTTACGGTGCTTTTGGATCCGGACGGAGTTGAGTGGACTTCTCAACAGCTCGCTGCCCAGGTGCAGAGTTGGGAGGGAAGCGGGATCAAAGAAGTTGCCTTCGTCATTGGCGGACCGAATGGCGTTGCCGGCGACTTCAAGGCACGCGTTGACAAGCGCTGGTCACTGTCGCGGCTGACGCTGACACATGAGATGGCGCGCGTCCTGTTGTTGGAGCAATTGTATCGAGCGTACACGATCATTCATGGTTTGCCATATCAGAAATGATCGCGAGAGACAGCTAACATCAAGTAGGGTGGAGGGTTGAGATAGATAATGGATAAGAGGCGCACAAAAGTTTTCAGAGATAAATTATTGGACCGTCGTGAAGGTCTGGTCGGACAGGTGCAGGCGGCGGAGCTCTATAGCCGCGAACGCGATGCCGAAGCTACGCAGGATCCGGCAGACATGGCGGCTAATGCTTATACAAAAGAATTGCTGGTGTCGATGTCTGACAACGATCGTCAGTTGTTGAACCTGATCGATGAAGCGCTCGAGCGAATCGAAACATCTGGTTATGGTAAGTGTGTTCACTGTGGTGAAGCACTGCCGGAGAAACGCCTCGATGCGGTGCCATGGGCGCGACACTGCGTTCGCTGCCAAGACTTGCAGGAGCGCGGGTTGCTGGGTGACGACGAAGATTAACCAGCTCTAACAGCTTCAGATAATTTGCGGCCTCCTCGATTCGGGGAGGCCGCTTTGTTTAGCCACAAAAGGCACAAAAAGCAAAAGAATGTTTCGAGATGCTTTGTTGACTTTGGCGTATCCGCAAGCTTGTGAGATCTGTGCGAGTAGTGTTGAGGAACGAAGATTTGGGGTGGCGTGTGAGTCGTGTTGGAAGGGAACACGGATCTTCGCGGCTGAGGAGGAGATTTGTTGGAAGTGTGGATCGCCGGGTCCTCCGTGCGGCCGTTGTGAACCGCTGGCGTTCACCACAGCGCGCGCGGTGGGGCTGTACAAAGGTGCGTTGCGCGAGTCGGTCTTGATGTTGAAGCGCCGCGCGCACCTGCCGCGGCATGTCGAGAATTTACTGATCACGGCGGCGATGCGCGAGCCGTTCTTAGGCAGTACCAGGGTTATGCCTGTTCCCCTGCATCCGAAACGGCTACGAGTGAGGGGTTTCAATCAGGCCTCAGTGCTCGCAAACGCGCTCTCGAAGGGGCTGCGGTTACCGCTCGACGAAGTCAGCCTCGTCCGGGTTGCGGAGTCGGAGAAATACCGCGCTGGGCTGGATGTAAAAGGACGCCGGGACACCGTGGCAGAGGCCTTCAAAGTCGTCCATCCGAGGCTGGTTGCCGGTGAGGATGTCTTGCTGGTTGACGATGTTTTTACGACCGGCGCGACCGTGTCGGCCTGTGCTGAGGTGCTGATTGCGGCCGGTGCCCGGAACGTCTTTGTTCTGACGTTAGCCAGGGCCTGAACCGGGCGAAAAGGGCAACATAATTTTGACACCCTCTTCCGCGCTCGCGTAATATCGCGCTAATGAATGGCAGAGTTTTAGTTCTTAATACTTCCTTCGAGCCAATCAATGTGTGCACTGAAAGGCGCGCTGTCGTGATGATCTTCAAGGGAGTAGCGCGCGTGGAGGAGCACAATGGTCATGTCCTCCATTCGCAGAAACTCACCATTCACGCACCTTCTGTTATTCGCTTGACTGAGTACATCCACATTCCTTTTGAACGCCGGTCGCTCTCGCGCAAGAACATTCTTCTGCGCGACCACTCGACCTGCCAGTACTGCGGCACGCAGTATCCGCCCTCGGAGCTAACGCTCGATCATGTGCTGCCACGCTCGCGCGGAGGGGAGTCCGCGTGGGATAATCTGGTTGCCTGCTGCAAGCGTTGTAATCATCGAAAGGGAAACCGGACTCCCGAGGAATCCGGGATGCACCTGTTGCGCAGGCCTCGTGGGTTCTCGCTTCATGTAAACCGGCAAATCATGCGGTACCTGGGGAGAGCTGACGAGACGTGGAGGAAGTATTTGTTCTACGAATCAGACGGTCGAGAATAGTTGGCATCAAACCGGCGCGGCCCCACATAGAAAGAGGAATCATGAATCAAACAATTTTGGCGATCGCGGGACTCGGCACTCCTGAGCTTATAGTCATCGTGCTCGTAATCTTTTTACTTTTCGGCGCCACCAGGCTGCCTCAACTGGCGAAAGCCCTGGGCCAAAGTAAGAAGGCGTTTCGCGAGGGAATTGAAGAAGGCGAACGGGAACCTCCTCGCAAGGAAGTGAAGGAGTAAGTTGATCTTTGTACTTTGTACTTTGAACTTGGTTGGTCACGTCTGCTGATGGTCAAAGTACAAAGATCCAAGTACAAAGATCCAAGACAACTTATCAGTGGCTGTGAGTCTTTTGTCCGACGATCAGAGTCGCTTTCACGGAAAGCGCGAACTCCGCCTCATGCCTGTCTTCGTTTATTAATCGAGAGATCTCACTGAACAAGCCAGCCCTCTTATCTTCAGGAACGAGGGACAACCAATCCTGCATTAAAAACTCTGCGACGAGCGGAGAGTTTAGAAACTGTTCGCCCGACTCGAAATCAAACTCCTCGATTCTGGTCCAGGATTGAACGTCTCTGAGACCTTCATCCTCGGCCAGCTGTTCGATGTCAGAAACGGTCGGCAGTTCTGTGATCAGTTGCTCGACGTCCGATTCATGATCGATCAGTCCATTGTTGTGTAACGCCTCCCAGTAGATCGAAAAGAACTCGCCAAAGCTCGAGGCTGTCGGCAGTGTTAGAGCGACACTTGCTCCCGGCGCCGCTACGCGAACGAGCTCCGAAAACATTCTTCTTACTCTTTGCCGCGAAACCAGTGACGCGTTTCCGATAACCAGGTCGAAGCTGTTGTCTTGCAAGTTGAGTTTGTCGAGTGGTGCAGTGTCGAAACTGATCTGTTCGTTTGTGGCGGTTGCTTTTGCGCGCGCCAACTCCGTGCATTCCGGATTCTCGTCGACGCACAGCAGCTCCAGCTTGTCGCCGCCGCGCTCGTGTATCGCCATTGCGTGTCCGCCGGTTCCGGCAGCAACGTAGAGTGCCTTTCCTTCTTTGGGAAGCTCGACGTGCTCGTCGATTAACTGGGCGAAACGTTCGCCCCAATCGGGCGCGATGAATAAGTCATGAAGGAATGCGAGTTCCTTATCCGACTTCCTGTTAGTGGTCACTCTCAATATCCTCACCCCTCGTTTTTTCTGGCAGTCCTTCGTCTGAAAAGTATTTTCTGCCGCGTAGCTGTTCCGGCAAACACTCCATTTCTTCTTTGGCTGCCTCGTCGCTGTGGACGTAGCGATAGTCTTTACCGTAGCCGATATGTTTCATCAACGGCGTTGGTGCATTTCTCAAATGGAGCGGCACCGGTATGCGTGCGGTTTGTTCGGCGTCACTCGCGGCCGCTTGATATGCTTTCAACACTGCGTTCGACTTAGGTGCACGAGCGAGATAAATCGTCGCTTGTGTCAGCGGAAACAAACCTTCGGGCAGGCCGATCAGTTGCACGATATCAGCCGCAGCAGCGGCCTGGACCATAGCTTGTGGATCTGCAAGGCCGACATCTTCCGAGGCGAGAATACACAAACGGCGCGCGATGAAAATCGGATCGGCGCCGCCTTCAATCAGTCTCGCGAGCCAGTAGAGGGCTGCATCGACGTCTGAGTTTCGCAACGACTTAATCAGCGCGGAGATCAGGTTGTAGTGTTCCTCACCACCTTTGTCGTAAGCGTAATGAGCGCGGCCGAGCGCCTCGATCACTGTCTGCTCTGAGACTGTTCTCACACCGTTGGCATCAGGCGCAGTGGATTCAACGGCTGCGTCCAGGGCTGTGAGTGCCACTCGCGCATCGCCGCTGGCGGAGTGTGCGATTCGTTCCAGTAGCTCGTCTGAAACTGAAGGATTGAAACTGGCAAGACCACGCTCCTCGTTACGGAGCGCATTTGCAAGAACAGTCTTGATCTCGTCGTCGGAAAGTTGATTGAGCACCAAAACTCTGGAGCGCGACAGTAGTGCACCAGTGACTTCGAAAGAGGGATTCTCGGTGGTCGCGCCGATTAGTGTGACAGTGCCGTTTTCGACAGCGTGCAGGAGTGCGTCCTGCTGTGACTTATTGAAACGATGGATCTCGTCGATAAAAAGAACGGTGCGTTTGCCGTAGCGCTTTTCAGCTTTGGCGCGGTCAATCGCTTCGCGCAGATCCTTCACGCCAGAGAAGACTGCCGAGAGGGCAATAAAGTTCAATCCACTACTGTCAGCTAGCAAGCGCGCGAGCGTGGTTTTTCCGGTACCCGGTGCGCCCCACAGAATCAATGATGGGAGGGTGCCGCCGCCCGCGAGCAAACGTCGCAGGATCCGGCCTTCGCCCACAAGGTGTGTCTGGCCGACAAATTCCGCCAGGGAGCGCGGTCGCATACGCTCGGCCAGCGGTGTGCCCTCCGGCGGGGTGGCGTCGCCGGCGTCGTCGCTAAACAGACTTCTTGAATTCCATCGGTCCATGGCGCAAAAACGAGGTATAATTATCGCCGAAAAGAATTAAACAAGCGACCAGTGGGGAATCACCTGACGGTGCCTTAACCGGAACAAAAGGTTCGAAAAGGCCAATTTTTTCGGGTAAAGTATCCAGAATCTTCATTGGAACGCGACTAGAGAAATCTGCGTATAGTTGGCTGCGGACGATAAGAATCCCCGGAAATACAGGGGCCGCAAAGCGATTGGAGAGCAGACGATGAGGAATGGAAGAGACATTTGGAGGATCGCCGGAATGATTCTCCTTGCAATATTCGTTTTCGCAGTGGTACTCCCGCTGGCGTTAAAGGTAGTGGGAATTACATTGCTCGCAATAATTGGGCTCGCGGTGCTATTGATCAAGGTGGCAGTAACCTTGGCCGTTGCGTATCTCGTTCTAGTTGGAATACGTGCCCTGCTACGCTAACTGTTCGCGGGCAACTGGGAGTTGATGCTCCTTCACTCAGTTGCCCGCTTCGGTTCCCACCTTAGTCCCTCCGCTCCCACTTAAAAGTTTGACCGCTCCTGTACGCACATGCGATCATGTGCACGATTTTTCACCTCACCTGAAGGATGGAGTAAATGACACCAGAACAACGACTCGATCGAGTGGAACGGATACTAGGACTTTTCGCCGGGGAAGGACGTCGCTGGCGTGCGCGATCGCGTCAACAGGACGAAAAGATCAATATGCTGATTCAGGCTCAGATGGAGACCACTGAACAGATTAACAAGTTGACAGACAGTCAGAAGCAGACCGAGAAAGTCTTGGCTGCTTTTATAAGGAGTCTCGGCAAGGATCCAAACGGTCTCTTAGAATCTTAGGCCACAAAAGCACAAGAAGCACAAAAGGAGATTCATCCTGTTTGTACCTTTTGTGCTTTTTTGTGGCTAAACATTGAAGCGGAAGTTAACTATGTCGCCTTCCTGCATGATGTAGTCTTTTCCTTCGAGACGTAAGAGTCCCTTTTCTCGTGCAGTTGCGTAGGAGCCTGCGGAAATGAGGTCGTCGTAGCTGACAATCTCGGCGCGAATGAAACCACGTTCGATGTCTGAGTGAATGGTGCCTGCGGCGGTTTGTGCGCGAGTGCCCTGGGGGATCGTCCAGGCGCGAACTTCCTTCTCACCTGCTGTCAGGAACGACATCAAACCAAGCAGGTGGTAGGCGCTCTTAATCAGTTGATCTACACCACTCGTCTTCACATTGAGACTGTGCAAATAGTCGACACGCTCTTCCGGTGGTAGCGCTACCAGATCGGCTTCGAGCTGCGCACAGATGACCACGCACTCCGCCGCTTCCTTCGCCGCGACCTCACGAACAGAATTCACCATCGAGTTGTGATCGATATCGGCGAGCGCTGACTCCTCCACGTTCGCGGCATAGATGGTCGGCTTGGTCGTTAAGAGAAAGAAGTTACGCGCGACGCTGCGTTCATCATCTGTGAGTGCGACAGTTCGTGCCGATCGCCCTTCTTCCAGCGCCGGTTGGATCTTCTCAAGCACGTCCAACTCCTGACGCGCAACCTTATCTCCACTCTTGAGACTCTTTTGTGCCTTCTCGCGCCGACGCTCCACGGTGGCAAGATCGGACAAAGCCAACTCGATCTGAATCGTCTCGATATCGCGCAGCGGATCGACTGCACCTTCAACGTGGACGATGTTTTCATCCTCGAAGCAACGAACAACCTGGACCACCGTATCGGTTTCTCTGATGTTCGCGAGAAACTGATTCCCAAGACCTTCACCCTTGGACGCCCCGCGAACAAGTCCTGCGATGTCGAGAAACTCAACTGTAGCCGGCACGATCTTTTCTGTTTTGACTAACCGGGCGAGCGGTTCGAGTCGTTCATCGGGCACGGAAACAACGCCGACATTCGGCTCGATAGTGGCGAACGGATAATTCGCCGCGAGGGCGGACGATTGCGCTGTGAGCGCGTTGAATAGAGTCGATTTGCCCACGTTGGGCAGTCCTACAATACCTGCTCTTAACATTCATTTGCCTCGTGCAGAAAACTAACCGATTACAAACACGGATGCAAAACCATCTACAGATTACACAGATTGATCTTAGAGGGTATAATCCGCTCCGATAAATGATCGCGTCTCTCTTACTGGCTTTATTAGTCACGTTTAGCGGCACCATTGCGACTTACCTCTACGACGAAAACGCGTCGTTGGGTGCACGACTGTGCGCCGGAGGAGCGATTGGGTTAGCGGCCCTCGGGCTGATAGGGTTTGTGGTTGCTTCATTGGTTGGTCTCAGTGGAGCGGCCGTGCTGTTTAGCGCTGTGATTTGTTGCAGCCCGCTCGCACTCCTGACGGACGGAGCGATCGCGGGCCGCCTGAAACGAGATCTCGACGCCGTTTCGATCGGAGCTCGACGGCTCGTTACAAAACCAGATGGGACGTCGATCGGTTACGTTCTCTTCTACGCGCTCGTTGCAGTCGTGCTGTGGAGAGTGTTCAGCCGGGCGGTGATTGAAGACAGTACCGGACTCAGCACCGGCCTGCTGAATAACTTCGGCGATCTTCCATTTCACCTCAGCGTCATCACGAGTTTCGTTTTCGGAAACAATTTCCCGCCCGAAGATCCGACCTATGCGGGAGTTAGATTCACTTATCCGTTCATCTCCGACTTCGTTTCAGCGATGTTCGTGCGTTGCGGCGCAGACCTTCGCGAATCGATGTTCATCGAGAACTATATTCTCGGGCTCGCTTTCGTCGGTCTGGTCCATCGCTGGGCCCTGGTAATGTTGCGCGACAAGTTGGCGGCAATCATCACGCCGTTGCTCGTACTATTGAACGGCGGTCTCGGCTGGACACAACTGTTTGCAAAAGCCGGGACAAACGAAGGCGGCCTCCTGGGCGTCCTGATGGACCCCCCTCCTTCATTCACGGTTGTTCCGGAAACGACGTGGCGTTGGGGTAACGCCATCTCCGCACTTCTGATTCCACAGCGTGGATTTCTGATGGGACTGCCTCTGGCAACCATCGCTTTCACCTATTGGTGGATCGCCAACGATAAAAAACGGACGCCCGAGGCAACTGAAACCGGAAAAAAGACACGCGCGAGCGAAAAGCAAAAGAGCGTTTGGCAGCAGCAGGAAGCGACGCGTGTCGCGTTTGCCAATCGAGGCATGATCGCTGCCGGCGTCGCAGCAGGACTGTTGCCCCTCGTCCATGCTCATAGTTTTGTTGTTGTGATGGGGATGGCGGGATGTCTCGTGCTGATTCAACGGCGCTGGCGCGACTGGTTCATATTCTTTGCGGTAGCATCTGTGA
>DATNFX010000069.1:0-15295 GCA_035606195.1 Pyrinomonadaceae bacterium | reverse complement strand
GCGCACAAACTTCATCGCATAAAAGATCCGGCCGTCGGGAAGCGTACCGACATCGTGAACTGGAACGATTCCGGGATGTTCAAGGCCGGCGATGATCTGCGCTTCACGGATCATGCGGCGGCGCAGATCCTCCGTGATGTTGGGTGTGTTGAGAACCTTGACTGCGACCAGCCGGTTGAGCTCGCGATCTTCGACCAGGTAAACCGCCCCCATACCCCCGCGTCCGAGCTCTTTCACGAACGTGTACTTCGTCGAGCTGAAATCAGGCTCGTTGACGATCGTGCGCAGGCGATTCAGTTTTTCATCCGAGAGCCACTTCATTTCACATCGACTCCCAGCAATGAACGAGCTTCGGTCCGAAACTCTTCGTCAGACGCTGTGATCTCGCGCAGTTTTTCCAAAACAATGCGACGGAAGTCACGTCGCGCGGCGGCTAAGTAATTGTTGACTGTTGCCGGTTCGAGTCCGAATTCCTGTCCGAGTGATGCATATGAGACTTCGCGATCGTCGTCGTTGAGGTCGTATCGTTCGAAGAGTTGAAAGTGCACCATTCGATCCGCATCGAGGCACCACTGACGAAATGCGTCGACGGCCAGAGTGAACATCCAGCGTACCCATTCGCGATGGAAGTAATCTTCAGGATTTAATGTTGACGACACCGCATGCGAAGCGAGTTCGTCCTCAGCACCGGCGAAGTCGAGTGAGTAATGGTCTTTATCGCCACCGCGTTTCAGACGACTTCCCGCTTTTTGCTCGTTCGCAACAAAACCATCGAGACAGGTCCTGAGAAATGTTTGAAAGCTGGCCTTGCCTGCGTCATAACGTGCAAAATGGTCCTTCTCGAAAGCGTTGGCAAAGAACGCCTGGGTTAGATCTTTTGCGTCTTCGTTATTTGCCTGCCATTTGAGGCGAATATATTTGTAGACAGGCTTCCAATAGCTGGTAAGAATGACATCTAAAGCACGCTGCCGGGTGACTTGATCGTCGCTCCGAGCGTTGGCGATCGCGGAGTGGTTCGTGACGGGAAACTTGTGCAGCGGACCGCCGATGTCAGTATCTGGATCCATAAACCTCATGAAAAGATTTCACCTGATCTTCGGCGTGGTCGTGCTGGTCGTCTTCCTGTTGACGGGCCAGTACATGGATCGATTTCACGAACACCTGAGGTACACGCCCGATGGTCCAAGAATGCTCTATCGCACGCGTCACATCTTTATTTTGATGTCAGGGTTGCTGCACCTGGGACTCGGCAGCTACTTCGCTTATCGCGCACAAACGTGGCGGCGTGCCCTGCAGATACTCGGCTCGGCGCTGATAACGATCGCGCCAATACTGTTTACCATTGGGTTCTTTTACGAACCCTACCTGCAAGGTCTCCACGCCCCACTCTCGAAGATCGGGGTAATTATTATGGCAGTGGGTGCCTTATTGCACGTGGTGAGTGGAGTTAAAGAAGGCAATCCACAGATTACACAGATTAAATGATTATCTGTGTAATCTGTGGATTAAGGCTGCTGTCTCTTAACAATCACGAGGGTGATGTCGTCCGCCGCGCTGGTTCCCTGCGCGAACTTCGTCAACGACGACTCGATGCGATCGCGTATCCCCGCGGCCGACGCTTCGATGTTGCGTGAGACAACTTCGTACAACCGCGTCGCGCCAAACTCTTCACCAGTGGGACTGACAGCTTCTGTGACACCATCGGAGTAGATGACGAGCACGTCGCCCTGCTGCAATTGGGTACGCCCTTCGCGATACTCGGCATCGGGTTTGATCCCAAGCGGCAGACCGCCCGATGCGAGTTGTTCGACAGTGCCGGCCGAATGAACAATCAACGGCGGATTATGCCCCGCATTCAAGAACGAGAGGGCTCCCGATTCCGGATCGAGCTCCGCATAAAACAGAGTCACAAAGCGGTTCGAGGGAATGTTGTCGGCGAGATAGCGGTTGACTGCCGAGATCGTCGCGACGAGCGAATCGTGCGATGCTGACTGCGCGTGAATCGCAGCGTGTAGCGACGACATCAAGAGCGCCGCGGCAGTTCCCTTACCCGACACGTCGCCAAGCGCGATTACCAGCCGGCCGTCTTCACGCTCGATAAAGTCGTAGTAGTCGCCGCCGATCTCGTAACACGGGAAACTGATTCCCTGCAGCTCGTAACCATTGACGTGCGGCGGTGCAGTCGGTTGGAAGCGTTGCTGAATCTCGCTCGCGAGGGCCAGTTCACGTTCGAGACGTTCGCGCTCGAGTCTGGCTTCAATGAGACGCGCATTCTCGACACGGATCGCAGCGACTGACGCTAGCGTCGTCAAAACCTTGAGGTGATCTTCCGTAAAACGGCCTTCGGCGATCGGCGAGTCGGCATAGATGATTCCAAACACTTTATCCGTAACACCGAGTGGAACTGCCAACACCGATCGAACACCCTGTAGCACCATCGTGCCGCTCGCGAAACGCGGATCGTGTTGAGCGTCTGACGTCAGCACTGACTTACCACGGATCACTACTTCGTCGAGCACGTTGCGAGAAACGCGAATCTCGCCCACTTCACCGACTCTGTCTCGCAATCGCGCGACAGCTACGCGCAAATCTTCACTACCCTCGTCGCGCATCATGATCAGACAGCGATCCGCAGGCACCGCTTCAAACACAAGCGAGACGATCTGCTCGAGGGTTTCATTCAGCGTCGCCGACGCGAGCAGGGTAATTCCCACCTTGCTGATGAGCGCGAGCAAGTCGCCGTGCTTCGCTTTCGGCGTGACGGTTGTTACCGAAGACGCGATCTCTTCCGGTTGTGTGCGTGCACCTTCAATCGCTTCGAGCAGACCGGAAGTGGTCCGGTCGCCTGAGGCAAGCGCAATCGTCGCTTCCGGAAGTGCTTCGGATGAGTTGTCGGTGATCATCGTCGCACCGAGACCGGAGTTGAACGTGCCATCGTCAAAGACGATTTCCGTTTCACCGATCTGAATGCGACCACCGGCGGTTAGATGGACCACACCTTCGACAGTGGCGCCGTTGTAGAGCGTGCCATTCGCCGAGCCGAGATCCTGGAGCACGTACTCATCGCCTTCGCGACGCACCTCAGCGTGCACGCGAGAGGCGAACGGCTCCGGAATACAGAGATCGTTTCGAGCGGAACGGCCGATAGTTATACGAAGCCGGCCGAGTGGAAAATGGTCGGGGGTGCGGTCGGGGTATTTAACTATTAGCTCTGTCATTTTTTAACGAAGTTTCCGCAGACGAGCGGTGGCATCAACTAGATAGAACCCTCACGAACGACAACAGTGCCCGCTATCATATCGTGCAAACCTCTGCCATGCACGGACACTGCCGCGATTAAAAAACCGAGACCGAATAGCGCGAATGAGAGTGGATAACCAATGAAATGTCGCAACAATGCGCGCCCGATACCGATGTGTCCACCGTCACTTCGCTCGATGCGCAAACCGGTCGCCCACTTGCCGAGCGTTAATCCCGTGAAAGCCGGAAGCACAGCCAGATTCAAAAGCGCCATGAGAATGGCAAGCAGAATTCCGGCAGTTTCGGCAGAATTACCCGCCGCGCGTCCGCCACCGCCGAGCATGCGGGCGACGAGGGTGCCCAGTACGACCAGGGAAACGAGCGCGATGTAGTCGATTAGCAGTGCGCCACAACGGAGAGGGAATGGGGCTCTGAGGCGTTGACCGCCATGTCTGGCGGCGCGGCTCTTCGCCTGGGAGTGCGGCAAACCTTGGGCAGCAGTCATCTTAAAATCGAAATGGTTCTCTCAAACAATTGCCAATTTCCGATTGCCAATTGCCAATTTGAAGCGTGCACGTTGCAGAAATTCCAAATTGGCAATTGGCATTGGAAATCGGCAATGATTTCAGCCAACTAAAAAATGCAAAGTAGTTTCGCCCACGCGCAGCTTATCACCGCTGTCGAGTACGCGTGGTTGGCGGGGCGCGAGCCGCACCGAGTCGTTGATCACGGTCCCGTTCACCGAACCGAGATCTTCTACGAGAAATGTTTCGCCCTCGAGCCAGATGCGTGCATGTCGCCGCGAAACTTTTGTTTCCGGATCGAACCTCGAAAGGTCGATCTCGGGAAAGATGTTTGAATGCGGATCGGTGCGACCCAGCAGGTTGCTATCTTTCTGGAGAATGAACGAGGCGTCGAGTTCGGTGGTTCCGGCAACAACGAGTTTCGCTGTCGGTCTGACCGCGTGCAGCATTGCACTCGATCCGACACCTGCGAGCGGTTGTCGCGCGCCACAGTGAGCGCAAAAGACGTCGTCGGCAGCAATACGCCCGCCGCAGAAGCCGCAGTACACCGTCTGCACCTGGACCGTTTCCTGACCCAATGCCGGCGCGGGCATTCCGTAACTCACTCTTCCAGACATCAATTTCTCGAGATGATTCGCTAGCTCATTCCTCAACTCGCCCGCCGTGCGGTAACGGTCCTCAGGCTTGTACTCGACCGTTCGCATCAGGATGTGTTCCATCTCACTCGAGATTGACGGCGAGATCTGACGCGGTCTCGGGTTCTTTGAGAAGTCAAAGATCAAAAGCGGATTGTCCTGCGGATCGGAACCAGTCAACAAATGAAACATCGTGGCGCCAAGACTGTAGATGTCTGACGCAGGTTGCACGCGGCCGCTGAAGAGTTCGGGCGGCGCATAACCCATCGTTCCCACCGCAGTCACGCCCTTCTCCTGCTGCGTCACCCAGCGAGCGATGCCGAAGTCGATCAGCATCACTCGACCCGTGTTGCCGTCGATCATCAGGTTTGCCGGTTTAAGGTCGCGATAGATGATCGGCTTTGGTCGCGAGTGCAGGTAGTCCAGCACATCGGCGACCTGCATACCCCAATCGGTAACTGTCTTTTCGTCGATTCGGCCGCCGATGGCCGCGCGCATTCTCGAGGCGAGATCACCACCCGAGATGTACTTCATGACGAGATAGAAGCGACTCAAAGCATCGTCGTAGAAGTAATCGTAGATCGTCGGAATCGAGGGATGTTCAAGCGCCGTCAACAGCAGCGACTCGCGTTTGAAATCGCCAATCGCTTTTTCATGCTGCCCCGGATCGAGATGCGACTCCACCATCTCCTTGACTGCGCGCGGCGCGTCGCCGAGATTGCGATCCTTCGCGAGATAAACCGCGCCCATGCCGCCGCCACCGATGCGCCGAACGATCTCGTAGCGACCGTTCAATACCGTGTTCGAGGCGAGCTGTTTTACTGCTGGACGATGGCCGCCGGTCGTGCCCTTTTCCGGAGACGAGGTTCCGGGCGCTTCGACGTTATCCGTAAACGAACCACCCAGCGAGTCGGAAGATATCGGTGGTAAAGGCTCGACGCTTTCCGGTGCGACATAGGTCGTCTCGAGACTTCCGGATGGCTCCTGTGCCTCGGCTGGAGCGGCCGCGTCTGATGAAGAAGTTTCGTGAATGGAATTGTCCGGCTTGATTGGTGATTCTTCGGGATCGAGTGTCGTGGCCCATTCGCGGCCTTCACGCGCAGGCAGATCGTTCTGGTCGCCGAGCGTGGCAGACACAGTCCGCAGCTCCGTCGAACTGGGGGCTAATTGCGCGCCGCAATTGCCACAGAAGTGCTCACCGGGCGATACATGCGCGCCACATGAACTACACTCAGACATTTGTTAACGAATACCAGTCCTACTTCAATATGTGGAAGCGGAGAAATGTCTTGCCAACGATGATCTCGTCACCATCACAGAGAGCCTGACGCTGACCAGGGGGTAATCTCTTGCCGCGATTGATAAACGTTCCGTTGGTCGACCCGAGATCCTCAACAAAATACTGGCCGTTGCTAAGAGTGATTCGTGCGTGACGCCTCGAAACCTTTGCTTCCGGATCGTCCGTGTCCAGATCGACGTCCGGGAAGATCCCACCATCGGCATCCCAGCGGCCGATCTGAGACTCCACATCACTCAACATGAACTGCTTTCCGGTCGAGCGGCCCTTCTCGATAACCAGGCGGGCATGCGGTTTAGCAGTTGTTCGTAAGGCTGAAAAACTCAAGCCGGCGGAGACGCGGCCGGCGGCCAACTCCGCGGCGCTCGGCGACGGAGCATGATTGCCGTTGTTTCCGTGTCCCGGCTTGTGCTGCTGCACCGGGTTCGGACGGCCATTTGGTCTCAAGGGCGCGCCACACTCGTCGCAATACTGCGAGCCGTCGAGATTTTCAGTTTTGCACCTGTCGCACGTAATCATAACGTCAAAAAAGCAAATCATTTTAGCGCGAAACGCTATTGCCACGCCAACGCATCATAGTAAGGCCCGGCAAGGAACAAAAGCCATTATATTCCGTCTAAATCGTTTTCTGGTTTTTGTCCCTCTTTGTAGCTGTTAACTGTTAATAAATCTCGTGGTTTGGCGTTTGAAGTATGGCTTCGGAGCGGTTTGCTCTAAGATGAAACTGTTTGATAAGTTTCCACGTAGAAGCTACTTCGGAATTAAGGCCCCTATTTTCAAAAGGAATCTATAAGAATGGCATTGAGTCGGAAGAAGAAGATTATTATCGGTGCGATAGTGGCAGCGGTGGTCCTTATCGTGGTCGTCGTCAGCGTTATCGCCACCCGCAAAGAAGAACCCGAAGTAGTGACGGTTAAGCTTGAAACCAGGCCCGAGTTGAAGCAAACCGTGACCGCGTCTGGCGAAGTGCGTCCAATTCGATACATCAAACTGACCAGTGAGGTAGCCGGACGAATCGAGGAGATTTACGTGCAGCCGGGCGATATGGTCACCAAGGGTAAGCCACTGGTCCGACTCGATCCTACGCAGTTACAGTCAAGCCAGGAGGCTCAATGGGCTGCCACTCAGGCATCACTCAACGACGTGCAAAATGCGCGTAACGCCGTGACTTCAGCCCAGCAGTCACTGATCGTCGCAGAGGCTTCGGTCGCCTCTGCCCGGCAACAGGCTGTGGCCTTAAAGACCAGTGTTGATCGGGCTCAGGTCGATCTAAACACGGCACAACGAGAGCTCAAACGGTACACAGAGCTCATCGAGGCGGGCGTTGCCTCGAGACTCGAGTACGACACGGCTCGCGACCGTTTTGAAACCGCCAAAATCGCCCTCGAAACGGCCAAGGCCAATCTTGAAGCGCAAAACATCGCCGTTAAAGAGGCCCAGGAGCGCGCGAATCAACAACGCATCGCAGTGAAAGAAGCCCAAACGAGCATCAAGTCGTCCGAGATGCGCGCCAGTCAACAATCGGCCATGCTGCGTGGTCAGCAGAGCCAGCGCTCTAAGGCAACACAGTTGTCGCCTCTCACCGGCGTCATCGCCGACATTCCGACGCGCGTTGGAGAGTATGCCGTATCCGCTCTATCATCGACTCCGTTAATGACTATCGCCGACATGTCGCAGATCAACGTTGAAGTGAACGTCGACGAGACGGAAATCAACAATGTACAGGTAGGCCAGGAGGCCAAGGTCAAGGTTGACGCTCTGGGCGACAAGGAAATCAAAGCTGTCGTCACCCAAAAGAATCCTTTGGCGGTCTCGAAGTCTGACACCACCGGAGGCTTGTCGAACCGGGTCAACGTTCAGGAAGCCAAAGAGTTCAAGGTCACCCTCGAGCTGAGGGATCTGCCGCAAGATGTTCAGAACGCGCTTCGTCCGGGTATGAGCTCGACGACCACGATTACGACTAACACGAAGACCAATGTCCTCGCCGTGCCGCTCGAAGCAATCGTCGAGAAAGCGGCGAATGCGAGTGCTTCGCCTTCAGCAACAGTTTCGGGCAGCGTCCCGGCTGCATCGCCGGGTGGTGAGAAGCCAAAGGCTCAAAAGGGTGTTTTCATTGTCGAAGGTAACAAAGTCAGATTTATCGAAGTGACCACGGGCATCACCGGTGAAGCCGACATCGAAGTCACAAGTGGTGTCCATGAAAAAATGGAGATCGTGCGTGGGCCCAGTCGCGTCTTGAAGACGTTGAAGGACGGCATGACTATCAAACGTCAAACCAAGAAGCCGGGTAACGCAAACGGAAACGAGGCCTCCTAGATGAGTGACGCTACGCTTACGCTTACTCCCCCGCAGAGTGTCATCACACCGCGGGTCGAAATAGACGGGGTCTACGGGCACGACCCGAGGATGCTCATCTCGATGCGAAACATCTGGAAGACTTACCAGATGGGAACCGAGTCGGTGCACGCGCTGCACGGCGTCTCGTTTGATATTCCGCGTGGCGAGTACATCGCGATCATTGGTCCATCCGGGTCCGGCAAATCAACGCTGATGAATTTGATCGGCTGTCTCGATACGCCAACTCAGGGTGAATACTGGCTGAACGGCAAGAACGTCTCTGAGATGGACGACGACGAGCTTGCACGTATTCGGAATCAGGAAGTCGGTTTCGTTTTTCAGACGTTCAATCTACTCGCACGCGCCACTGCGCTTCACAACGTCGAGTTGCCGTTGATCTACGGCGGCATCGGCGCTGCGCAGCGACATGAGATGGCGAAAAAGGCGCTTAGTTCGGTAGACCTGACGGAACGCATGACACATAAGCCCAACGAGCTATCAGGCGGTCAACGCCAGCGCGTTGCGATTGCTCGCGCCCTTGTGAACCACCCGTCAATTCTGCTGGCCGACGAACCCACGGGCGCACTCGACTCGCACACCAGCATGGAGATCATGGATCTCTTCGAACGCCTGCACTCAGAGGGCAACACGATTATCGTCGTCACGCACGAACACGACATTGCCGCACGTGCTCACCGCGTTGTCTCGATTCGCGACGGCCTGATCGAGAAAGACGAACGGATCAAGTAGATCTTTGTGCTTAGTACTTTGTACTTTGTTCTTTGATATGCGCGGGCTGCGAAGAACAAAGATCAAAGTACAAAGAACAAAGTACTAAAGCTTGTGCTTCTTCGTGGTTTACAACTAGCGGCGATCTGGGAAGCATTCCGCGTCGCCACTGCCAGTCTCCGCGCTAACAAACTGCGTACGGCGCTGACGTTGATGGGCATCATTGTCGGCGTCACTGCCGTGATCGCAGTCGTCACCATTATCAAGGGTCTCGATCAAACAGTCGCGCAGACTTTCTCTTCACAGGGTTCAACCGTCTTCACTGTTTCGAAGAACCCACAGATCATCAAATCGCGCGAAGAGTTCATAAGATCCAATCGCCGCAAAGACGTTCTACACGAAGATGCGGAAGCTATTCAGCGCACGTGTACGGCGTGCTGGCGCGTCGGCATCGCTGCGAATGCAATCGAGACCGTCAAGTACAACGATCAAAAAGCAGAGAACGTGCGGATACGTGGTGTCGATCCGCTCTCGATGTTTGACATCGATGGTGTGTCAATCAATGTCGGACGCATTTGGACCGAAAGCGAGGGCGCTTCGGGCCGTGAGATCTGCGTGATCGGTCCCGACATGCTGAAGAACCTGTTCAATGATGCACCCGCCGACAGAGCCGTCGGCCAGGAGATCCGCATTGACGGCCGGCCGTACCTCGTTCTTGGCGTATTAGAACCTTTGGGATCGATATTCGGCTTCTCACGCGATAACGTCGTCTACATTCCTTATTCGACTTATCAGAAGACGTACGGCAGCAGACGTTCGCTCGTGGTATTCATACAGGTCCACTCGACCGACCAACTCGAAACCGCGGAAGATCAAGTGCGGACAGTGATGCGAAATCGTCGGGGCCACCTGAACGGCGACACAGACGACGAGGGGTTCGCACTCGAAACGCAGGATGTGTTTCTGAATCTCTACGGCTCCGCGACTTCGAACATTTACATCGTCACGATTGGTGTGGCTGCAATCTCACTCGTCGTAGGTGGGATCGTCGTGATGAACATCATGCTCGTGTCTGTGACTGAGCGAACGAAAGAGATCGGCATTCGCAAGGCGATTGGCGCGCGTCGCAAAGATATTCTGACGCAGTTTTTAATCGAGGCCGTGACTGTGACTGCGCTTGGCGGCGCGATCGGCGTGGGAACGGGTTTTGGACTGGCTTACATCATCTCAGCGCTGATCGGATTTCCGTTGCTGGTGAGTGTGGCTTCGGCGGTTTTGGGTGTTGGGGTTTCTTCAGTGGTGGGAATTGTGAGCGGACTGTGGCCCGCGTGGCGAGCCGCGAAACTTGATCCGATCGAGGCGCTGCGAGCGGAATGATTTCATTGCCGATTGCCACTTGCCAATTGCCAATTGAAAAGCTGCCGCTCAAATTGGCAATCGGAAATTGGCAATCGGCAATCTAGACTTTATGACTTTCGACGACATCAAAGAATCGGCACTCATGGCGGTCGACACGTTGCGAGCTAACAAGCTGCGCTCGACGTTGACGATTCTCGGCGTCAGCGTTGGTGTCGTTACAGTGATCTTCATGGTGTCGATCATCCAGGGACTGAACAAAGCGTTTGCAGATCAAATCGAGTCGCTCGGTTCCAACACGATCTTCGTCTCCAAGTTTGCGCCCAGCTTCGGCCGGCCGCCCGGCCCGGAGGAAATTCATCGTAAAGATCTCACGATGGAAGACGCCGAAGCACTGCGCACCGAAGCGCCTTCGATCGTCGGTGTCTCACCAATCCATCGCCTGATTTCATCGACGGTTAGATATCAGGACAAGCAAACCGACACGCCGATTCTCTTCGGTGTCACGCCTTACTACGAGTTTGTGCAAACGCAATACGTCGCGAGCGGTCGTTTCGTGAACGAGATAGACATGCAGGATCGGTCCAACATCGTCATCATCGGCGTTGACGTGAAGCAGGCACTCTTTCCTTACGAAGACCCGGTCGACAAGGAAGTAAGAATCAACGGCAATCCGTTTCGAATCGTGGGAGTGATGGAACCGCTCGGTAATTTCTTCGGGCAATCGCGCGACAACTCGATCTTCATTCCGATCACCACGTACGACAAATACTATCCCGACCGTCCTTTTCCGGAATCCGTGTTCTTTGTGATCGTTCGACCGCGTTCGCGCGCTGACGTAAAGTCTGCGATGGATGAGATTACGGATATTCTGCGGCGCAGGCGTCGTGTGCCCGTCGGTGCGCCCGACAACTTCGGTATCTCTTCTCAGGATTCACTGCTCGACGTCTACAACCAGCTAACCGGAGCCACGGCGCTCGTGTTGACGTCGATCTCTTTTGTAGCGCTGATGATTGGCGGGATCGGCGTGATGAATATCATGCTGGTCTCGGTTACCGAACGCACGAAGGAGATCGGCGTGCGCAAAGCCGTCGGCGCCACGCGGCTGAATATACTTTCGCAATTTCTGATCGAAGCCGTGGTGCTGACCGCAATCGGAGGTTTCGCTGGACTGGCAGTCGGCGAGGTCGCGAGCCTGCTGATGAACAAATACTCGCCCTTGCCTGCTTACGTGCCGTTATGGGCCATCGGCGTCGGCGTAGGAATCTCAGCCGCAGTCGGCATCATTTTCGGCCTCTGGCCCGCATGGAAAGCGGCCCGCCTGAACCCCATCGACGCCCTCCGCTGGGAGTAAAGCCACAAAAGGCACAAAAGGCACAAAATGCACATAAGGAGTTTCTGAAGAATAGCCATCCTCAAACCTCTTTTGTGCCTTTTGTGCTTTTTGTGCCTTTTGTGGCTTAATGCAACCATAACCAAGGCTTTCCCGTAGTAACGCTGTGAAATTCGTCGAAACTCTTAAACTTGCTGTGGCAGCGATCTGGGCGCATAAGCTGCGCTCTGCGTTGACGCTGCTCGGCATGATCGTGGGCGTCACCGCATTTGTGGTGGTCGTCTCGCTCATCGCAGGCTTTAATCGTTACGTCGACGAGAAGATCGCCGGCATCGGCGCCAAGTCGTTTACGATTCAGCGTTTCAACCCTCTCGAAGACTTCAAAGACACTGACACCATCGCCGCAGCTCAACGCCGCAATAAGGAACTGACGATGGAGGACTACGAGTACCTGAAAGAACGTGCCACGCTCATCGGTAAGATTGGCGCTCGAGCACGTCCGACTGCAGTCGAGGTTAAGCGTGGCGACGAAGTGCTCGAAGACGTCTTCGTCACAGGCGCCACTGCAAACTGTGTCGACATCGAAAACCGCGACGTTGCTGAGGGACGATTCATTGCCGAACCAGAGAATGAAAACGCTGCGCGAGTGGCTTACATCGGCGCCGACATAGCAACGAAACTCTTCCCGGCGGGAAATGCGGTGGGGAACGAGATTACTGTGCGCGGTTTGCCATACCGCGTCATCGGCGTCGAAACCGCTAAGGGAACCGTTTTCGGAATCCCGCAGGACACATTCGTCATCCTTCCTCTGAAAACATACGCCGTCAACTACGGTGGATTGATCCGGAATCGCTCGCTCTATTTCATAGCCACTTCAAAAACGGATGAGCAGTTCAACGACGCCGTTGAGGAATCGCGTTTTCTGATGCGCGTCAGGCGCAAACTTGAACCAAAGGAAAAAGACAATTTCGGAATCGTCACGCCTGATGCAATCACCGGCTTGCGCGATCGACTGTTTGGGACCATCTTCCTCGTCGCAGTTTTTGTTCCCGGCATCGCAATGGTCGTCGGAGCAATCGTGATCATGAATATCATGCTGGTGTCGGTGACTGAACGCACGAAGGAAATCGGTATCCGAAAGTCTTTGGGCGCACGCAAGCTCGATATTCTGAAGCAGTTTCTCGTTGAGGCAGCGACACTGGCCACTATCGGCGGCGCGATAGGAATCGTTTTGGCATGGATCATCGGTCAAGTAGTAACAAAGTTGGTCTTTCCTACTTACTTATCGATAACCGCGATCGCAGTTGCCCTCGCCATTTCGGGCGCGGCCGGAATAGTTTCCGGTCTCTTTCCGGCCTGGAAGGCAGCACGACTCGATCCTATTGAAGCTTTGAGGGCTGACTAACATGAAAATCCTTCGCAGTGACATTTACGAAAACCTCATGATGGCCCTCGCAACGTTGCGCGCCAACAAACTGCGTTCGTTCCTGACGGTCTTCGGCGTGGTGATCGGCATCATCACCGTCATGCTGATCGCCTCGATCATCAGCGGCATCGACGTTTCAGTTAAGCGCGAGGTTGAGTCGTTCGGCACCCGCTCGATCTATATCAGCAAATATAATCCGGGTATTCACATTGGCCGCATGTCGCGCGAAGAACGCATGCGCAAAGAGCTGACCTACGACGACGCGATGTCGCTCCAGACGCTGCCGGCAGTAGAGCTGTCAGTCCCCTTCCTCGACATCACCAACAACTGGTTCGGCGGCAAACTGATGGTCTCTGGTGGTGGCAAGACGTCGGCCCAGGTCGCCCTGCAGGGAACGCTTCCTGAGTTTGAAAAAGCAGGCACGCAGGTAATCTCAGAAGGACGCTTTTTCACGACGACTGAAAACGACACGAACCAGGAAGTCTGTGTCGTCGGCTCGAAAGTGGCGGACGACTTTTTCAAGCTTGGCTCACCTGTGGGTCAAACGATCAAGATTGGGACGCAGGAATTTCGTGTTGTCGGTGTGCTGGAAAAACGAGAACAGTTTCTCATCGGCGGTGGCAGTGACGACCAGAACAACGTGATCTATGTGCCCTTCACTGTCGCTCAGAAACTAAAGCCTAACGCCGACGACATCTACATCCTGGCAGTCGCTAGACCGGGTTTGATGGACGAGGCAAAGGATCAGGTGCGCGACCTATTACGCGTTCGCCGCCAGGTATCGTTTGCCGCCGATGATAATTTTGGGATGGAAACGTCAGAGAGTATTCTCGATAATTTCCGGTCGATCACTGCCGGACTGGCAATCGCGATGGTGGCCATATCCTCAGTCGGTTTGATGGTTGGCGGCATCGGCGTGATGAACATCATGCTGGTGTCGGTCACCGAGCGCACACGCGAGATCGGTGTGCGCAAAGCTATCGGCGCCAAGCGAAGCGATATTCTGTGGCAGTTCCTGATTGAAGCTGCCACACTCACCGGTCTCGGAGGAATTATCGGTCTCTCGATTGGGTGGGGACTGACTCTGCTTCTTCGTTTATTACTACCGTCCTACGTGCCGCTGTGGGCGCCCATTGGTGGTCTGGTCGCAAGTGTAGGCATCGGCCTCATCTTCGGCCTCTGGCCCGCGTGGAAAGCGGCCCGACTCGATCCGATCGAGTCGCTACGTTACGAATAGCGCGACTTAGCGACCAAACAGAGCTGCAGCAGCGATCGCAAGCAATAATCCGATGGCCCAGAGGGTGATAACCACGCCCCACGCCTGGCCCGATGAAACTTTCGCGACTTTTCGCAGTCCTAACGCGGCCAGGAACATCCCATAAAATCTGATTACATCAAATTGGCTTAGCAACGCGACTAGTACTCTCGACGATCCCTCACCTAACAGCGCACCGGGATTTGTTACTGCTATATGCTCTGGATTGAGTGAATCAGGCGACTTCAGAAACATAACCAGTATGGCGATCAGCGCTCCAAAAATCTGAGGCGGTAGCGAAGAATAGGTCCATACCGACACTGCTTTCTTGTACGAAATCGATCCGCCAAACGCCATCATGAGGAGTAGGTATACGGCTGCACCGGCGGCGATAGATACCGGCACCGTCAAAGGGATAACCACGCCGCCAAGAATCTTTCCAAACTTAACTTGCATTGCTTTCTGCTCTTCGGAGACCTGGGCAGCGTTTGGCGACCGCTCTATTCTCTCTCGAATAAATTGGTCCATATCAACTCTCATGAACACCACCGCAGTTACCAGGATGGCCACGACCAGCAGGATAATGCCCGCAACGAGAAAGCGAGGCCGCGCGCGCAGCGCCTCGAAGGTTCTTGACGGCTCAAAAAAGATGCCGGTCAGGGTTTCCGCTGTAGACATTTCCGTTCCGGTTGGTTCGGTAGGGGCGTACGTAGTAGGTGCCTGAAAACCCTCGTTTGGGGTACTCATCAGTTTGATCTCCTGTGGGAAGACATATGGAAAGACTTGTGCAAATACGGGCCACGAAAGTCTAAGGTTTCAAGCCACAAAAGGCACATAAGGCACAAAAAGCACAAAAGAATTATTCAGACTCCCTTATCGGTTATTCGCTCTCTATCAAAAAAGCATTTTGTGCCTTATGTGCCTTTTGTGCTTTTTTGTGGCTCGACGCGGATGCACGCGACATGATGGCCGGGCGATACTTCGCGCAGCTCCGGATCGATGTGCGCGCACTCTTCAATTGCGATCGGACAGCGCGTCCGGAAACGACAACCTGAAGGCGGGTTGATCGGCGTCGGAACGTCGCCTTGCAAAACGATTCGCTTGCGCTTCTGCTTCGGATCGGGAATCGGGATCGCCGAGAGCAACGCCTGCGTGTACGGGTG
>DATNFX010000068.1:0-5482 GCA_035606195.1 Pyrinomonadaceae bacterium | reverse complement strand
GCCCGATTCGTTATTGACGAGCAGTTCGAGCGATACGGCATCGCCGTCATCCAACGTTTGCGGCGTGGTTGATTTGGGAAACGTCGCAAACGGACCATTTGGTCGCAGTGGGGTGTAGTCTTTCAGAAACGTCCGGCGAAATGCTTCGTCGGCAGGCAACACAGCGAGGCTAAATTTGCGAGTGTTAGGATCGGCGCTCACCCAGAGGTCGTAACCAAAGACGACGTTTTGTTGTGCGTCTGTAAGCACGCGGTGAATGATTCGATTCTCAGCGGCAAAAGCCTGCGAGTAGAGCAGCGACGCGAGCGACTTGCCCTCGGGTACGTTCTTGCTGCCGGGCGTCTCGCTCCGAAATGCGACAAAACCGCCGGTTGATAGTTGCATCACGAGCTGGCGCTTAGCGGGATTCTGTGCCGCAGCCGTGAGAGCCAGGCAATGAATCGAAAGCAGAAGGATCCAGAACTTACTTCTCATTCGGGACACCTCCTTTAATAACCGTGAGCTTGACCTCATCCGATGGTTTGAAACCGGCAAGACTCGAAGGCATCGCTTCGCCTTCGGACTTTTGTGATTTCGCAAAGGTGCTTTCTGCACGCGTGGCATCTTTCGCGGGCGTTGTAGCTTTCACGACCAGGCGATCACGGTAAACCACTCGAGTGATTATTTTTTCCGCTGGCTTTTCCTGGACTACCGGGACTTCAACGGGAACACGAACTACAGTTGTAGTGTTCGGCTGCTGAACATCTTTGCGTGCTGCGCGAATAGCAAATGGGATTACCAAAGAAAGAAATAGCGCGGCGGCGGCGATCACGGCGACAGCGAGTGGCAACGGCACGGGCACCGTGGTTTTGAAGAACCTCGCGAACAAGCTGGTTCCCGCGCGAGGTCGCAAAGGCTCAAAGAGAGGCCCGAGTTCGTCTTTGTGCCTTTGCGCCTTTGCGCGAGAAGTCGAGGATTCCGTTTGTGCCTTCACCAAACTCTGGCGGAGTTTCGAGTGGTAACCAGTCCAGTAATCTTCGGCAGGCGCGGCGGTTTCACCGAGGCGATTGGTCAGGCGAAGGGTGGCGCTCAGAACTTCAAACTCCGAGCGGCATTCACTGCATCTGCTCAACTCTGCTGAGAGCGCCTGGTCCGATCGGAAATCCATTCCGTCCAGAAGAAGCTCAGTAAAAATTTCTCTTGTCTCTTTGCAGTTGTGCATTACAAAACTCCCAACTAGTACTCACTCGCGAAATTCGTCAACGTCTCCTGTGCGTCTGATTCCGGCGAAAGTCGTGCGCGCAGTTTTCCGATTGCGCGCCACACTCCCTTCTTTACTGTTCCGATCGAACAGTTCATTGCAGTAGCGATTTCCTCGTAAGTCATTCCTTCGTAGTGACGCAGCAGAAAGGCGAGCCGTTGGGCCGGTGTTAACTCTGCGAGCGCATTTACGACACTTTCAAAAAGCAACTTGTTATAAATATTTTCCTGCGCCCGCGAGCTCGATTCGAAAAACACTTGCTGCTCTTCAGAGTCGATCTGTAGCAGTTGTACAGACATTGTTTGGCCGTTGCGTCGAAAGAAACTCGAGCGACGATGATTCAGAAACGCGTTAATCGTGATGCGGCGCAGCCACGTGTAAAAGGACGAGTCGAAGCGAAACGTTTGCACAGCCTGATACGCTTTCAGCCAGACTTCCTGCGAGAGGTCTTCAGCATCCTGCGGGTTGCGACAATAATGAGCGGCGAGCAGATAGATGCGACGCGCGTAGCGTTCGGCCAGCAAACAGAAGGCATCAATGTCCTCTGCCTGAGCGCGTCTGACTAGGTCGATATCGCTGGCTGCATCGGTATCGCGTTCGGTCATCACTGATACAGACACACGTCTGGCGAAGTGGTTGGCTAATCAGGAAAATCCGCATTCATCCGCGGCTAAACTTACTGCTTCATTCCGGGCGTCGAAGGTGAATTCGTGCTCGGTGTCACTGCATCACCACCGGTATGCTGTTCAGACTCATCGCTGAACATCTTGTTGCCGCGCTTCATGCGGCCACGGACAGCAGGGGTATTTTTCATCTCCTCCCGATTCTGATCCGGATTACCTGCAAATCCAGTCTGCTGTCCACGTGGTTTCGGTGGAATACCCGCCTTGTGCTGGTCTTTCTTTGCCATTCAACCCTCCCGTTTGTTCGTTCTCTTACGACCCAGTGACCATTTCAATGCGATGGGGGTTATCAGTGTTGTGATTATGACCATGATAACAACTGCGCCAAAAACCGCCGAGCTGATCACGGGTTCACTGACTCCACTCGCGTTTGGCAATATCAACGTCGCACCGATGCCCGCGAAGATTAGACCGACTTCACCGCGCGGGATCATTCCGAGTCCAATCGCAAGGCGGTTGAGCCCGCGTTCCATAACGCCTATCGAACAGACCTGCTTGCCGAGAATAGCCGCCGCAGTTAATGCCGCTGCGAGTCCAAGAATGTCGAGTCGCGCGAATAGTCTGAGGTCGACTTTTAATCCCATCAGCACGAAAAAGATCGGCACGAGAACAGTGCTTACTGGCTGGAGAAGATCCTGGAGGTCGCGTTCCTTTCGACCTTCGGCGGGCTTGTAGTGAACTTCGTCGAGAACCAGCCCGGCCGCAAAAGCACCGACGATCGGAGCCAGCCCGACCTTCGCCGCTGCCCACGCCAGCACGAGACACAGCGCGAGCGCCATCGTGAGCAAAACGCCTCGCGATTCAAGTCGACCCGCGCCGCGTAGGATTTTCGGCACAAGGAGCTGCCCCATCGCGATCGACGCTACCAGAAACACAATTGATTTCAGTGCAATGAGAACAACGTCCACCATCGACAGCGCACCACCAATATTTGCAGCCCGGATCGCTCCGGCAACAATCGCGAGAATCAACAAGCCAAGCACGTCGTCAATCACAGCCGCTCCGAGGATTATTCGTGCTTCGCGGGTCGCAAGCTTGCCGAGATCTTTGAACACTCGTGCCGTGATGCCGACACTTGTTGCGCAAAGAGTGGCGCCGATGAAGATGTGTGCGAGTCGGGATTCCCCAGGCAGGAAGTAAGCCGACACTGCCCAGCCCAGAAAGAAGGGGGCAATGACACCGAGCACTGCGACCAACAGCGACGACCAACCGACTTCCATCATCTCTCGCAAATCCGACTCGAGCCCGACTTCAAACAAGAGAATGATCACGCCCAGTTCCGCGAGTGCCGCAATTGTTCCATTCGTCTTGAGTGCCTCGGCTCGATAGAAGCCGAAGATGACGAGGTTCCCCAACAAAATTCCGCCGAACAGCTCACCGAGAACCGCGGGTTGCCGCAGCCTCTCAAACAGTTCACCACCAAATTTCGCAACCAGCAGCATAATGGCAACGCCGATCAGAACTGCGGGATCCAACCCATGAGACTCCGTGCCCATAGGCCCTTGTCCTTCAGCCGCGACCTGTTTTGTGAAAATAAAAAACAGGCTGACGCTCAGGGCAGAAATGGCTACGGTTGCTCGTTTCATTAGGGTTTTTTAGATTATGTCATAGGTTGACGAACAGGGGAGGGTTTGCGTCGTGTTTCAGAGGTTGCACGTCACGGTTGACGAATCTATAATGCGCCCCACTTACAAGGCGCTTCCCCGGCAGGTTAGCGCCAATCAACACTAAAATATGGCGACACCCATCAGATGGAACCAGCGTAGACGTGTCGTGCCTTATGGCGGTTCCAAGCAAGCTGACACTCCGCTGCGCTCCCTGGCAGTTAGCCTGACGCATGTTGCGCGCGCCGCCCTCACAGAGCCTTACATGCTGAGCATCGAACACGAACGAATCCATCTGAACCGTTTACCCAAGGTCTTCGACGGATTTCGTATCGTGCAGCTTTCCGACATCCATCACGGTCCATTTTCAACAACAGAACAGATTGAGCGAGCCGTCGACACTGCAAACAGGCTTCAGCCCGACATCATCGCGCTCACTGGTGATTACATATCGAAAGAACGCCAATACGCCGCACCCTGTGCCGAGATGCTGGGTCAACTGAAAGCGAAATACGGCGTTTATGCGGTGCTCGGAAACCACGACCATTGGGTCGATGCCCCGCTAATCACCGACCTGTTTCGCGCCGAAGGGATTACAGTCCTGATCAACGAAGGCATGCGTTTCGAGAAAGACGGTGAGGCGTTCTGGCTCGCAGGCGTCGACGACACGATGGTCGGCCTGGAAGACATCTCGCTGGCACTGGCAGGTTCCCGCGAAGATGAAATGAAACTCCTGCTCGCCCACAACCCAATTCTTCTCAGGCGCGCCGCACGGGCACAGATTGATCTGGTGCTGAGCGGCCATACCCACGGCGGCCAGGTCGCCATCCGAGGCGAGCGGAGCACAGTGAAAGGCGCACGCAAACGCCTGCTGAAAGGCCTCGGAAAACTCGGAAATACCCAGATGTACGTCAATCGCGGTTTAGGAACCGTCGTCTTACCGATTCGCTACGGATGCCCTCCTGAAATCTCTCTGCTCGAACTCCGCAGCGCCGGTTAGGTTAGGCGAAAAGTTACTTTTCATCCATTTTGTGCGTTTTGTGCCTCTTTGTGGCCGCTTGAATGTCCTCCCGAATTATCACCGTTCCGAATCTCCTGACCGTGTTCCGGATGGTTTTGATTCCGGTGTTCGTCTCCCTGCTCTTCTACCAACGATTCCTACTGGCCCTCGGGATTTTCATTCTCGCCGGCGTTACTGACGGACTCGACGGGCTACTCGCTCGCCGTTTCAATCAGAAATCACAGCTCGGGACGATCCTCGATCCGATCGCCGACAAGCTGATGCTCGTCACTTCCTTCGTCGTCTTGTCGATGAGGTCGGTTTTTCCACAGCCACTGCCGTCACATCTTCCGGTGCCGTTTTGGGTAACAGTAGCCGTCATCAGCCGCGACGTCTTCATTCTGGTTGGCGCTGCAGCCATCAACATCGTCACGGGATTTCGTGGTTTCCGGCCGTCGATGCTGGGGAAAATCAACACCACCGTCCAGATCTTCGCCATCGGCGCGATCATGTTCGCGGCGAGCTTTCCTTACGCTACCGGCTACTACCTCCCCACCATCTACACGACCGTCTTCACGTTCGCCGTCCTTTCCGGCGCCCATTACGTCTTTTTCGTCTCAAAACTCGTCAACGAAGACCGCCGCTCTGAACCCGACACACTCAAGTAAGGTTGACAAGAACGCACTCAACTATTATATTGACCGAGCGTTCAAGGGTAAGTGTCGTTGCTGGGGATAGAAACCGTTCAGGCCCGCGGCGAGAGCTTCCATTTTCCAAATGAACAGCGAGTGGGAATGTTTTACCCAAGGAAGGTTTTTGGAGACTAAAAGATGAGCAAGATTATTGGAATTGACTTAGGAACAACCAACTCGGTCGTGGCGGTGATGGAAGGGGGCGAGCCAACCGTAATCACTAACTCCGAAGGTGGTCGCACCACCCCATCGGTCGTGGCTTT
>DATNFX010000067.1:0-5569 GCA_035606195.1 Pyrinomonadaceae bacterium | reverse complement strand
ATGAACGCGCTCGCCGGAACGTGGGAACGCGAGCAGCCCGGATATCGGGGCCCAAATGGCGAGGACGGCGGTTGGCACATCACCGTTACGCCTTTGCAGGAGGAGATTGTAGGCAGCAGCCGGCGCGCGTTGCTGGTGCTGCTGTTTTCAGTCGGACTGCTACTGCTGCTTGCGTGTGCGAATGTCGCCAATCTTTTGTTGATGCGTTCGGCGAAGCGTCATCGTGAGCTTGCAATTCGTGCGGCGCTCGGGGCGAGTCGCTGGCAGATCGCGCGGCAGCTCGTGGTTGAAGGGCTGTTGCTCTCCGTGCTTGCGGCGGCTTTGGGATTTGTTTTTGTGAACTGGGGGATCGATCTCCTCGCCACCCTCGGACTATCCATCGTGCCGCGTGCACAGGAAGTCAGCATCGACGCGCGCGTGTTTGCGTTCATGGCACTGGGCGTGGCGGTGATCAGTGTGGGTTTTGGTTTAGTAGCGGCGTGGCCGGTTTCGAAACTCGATCTTCAGAAGGCATTGCGCAACACACGCGGGGACGGCGGGGTGCAGCGCGGGCATTGGAATAACATTCTGGTTGTTGCCGAAGTGTCGCTCGCGGTTTTGTTGCTGGTCGGTTCCGGGTTGCTCGTTAAGAGTCTATTGCGTCTGCAACAGACTAATCCCGGCATTGTCCCAAATCAGCTTACGAGTGTTGAGATCGACCTCTCTAACAGTTATGAGGATCCGGAGCGAGCCTCCGACTATTACCGGCAACTGGTGGCCGGGGTTGAATCTTTGCCGGGTGTGCAGTCTGCGACTTTCAGTACGCGGCAGCCACTGAGCGGAAGTGGCAACAGTGATCCGTTTGCGATCGAGGGCCGCCAGCTCGACGCAGCGAATCTCACGTCGGCCGGTTGGCAGGTGGTTGGTCCGGGGTACCTCAAGACACTCGGTATTCCGATAATCAAAGGACGCGATTTTACTCCTCAGGACATGGAACCGGGCGTTCCGCCGGTTGCTGTTGTGAATGAAAGACTGGTGTCGCGCTACTTCCCAAATGACGATCCGGTTGGACGTCGTATCACGCTCGGCTTGCCGCGCCCCGGCAATCCGTGGATCACAATTATCGGGGTAGCGCAGAACGTTCCTCATCGTGCCGTTGATTCGAAAGCTGAGCCTGACTGGTACACGTCTCGAGTAGTTTCAACGCAGCGACATGGTTTCCTGTTTGTGCGCAGCGCGCTTCCGACGCCCTCGTTGCTGGCCGGCATTCGCAAAGAGATGTCGAGCATCGATCCGCATCAGCCGGTAGCGAGCGTGAAGACGATGGAGGAAGTGATAAGCACAACCACCGCGCCGCGTCGCTTCAATACGATCCTGCTCGGAGTCTTTGCGGCGATCGCGCTGTTGCTGGCGACGGTGGGAATTTATAGTGTGATTTCGTATTCGATTACGTTACGAACGCAGGAGATCGGAATTCGTATGGCGCTCGGCGCGCGCAGACCGGGGATTCTGCTGATGGTGATGCGCAAGGGAATGTTACTCACGGTGATCGGGACCGTCATCGGTTTGGCGGGAGCGTTTGCGTTGACACGATGGATGTCGAGTATGTTGTTCGGTGTGACGGCGTCCGATCCTGCGACTTATGTGATGGTGGTTTTGGTGTCGCTCGGCGCGGCGGTGCTTGCGTGTGCGGTGCCGGCGCGGCGTGCTACGCGTGTCGATCCGCTCGTGGCACTCAGGTATGAGTAATCCACAGATTACGCAGATTATGGCATTATCCAACCTATGCCTCGCATCTTAATCGCTGACGATCAGGCTGACGTCCTTGCGGCGTTGAGTCTTCTATTGAAGGGCGAGCGTTTTCAGATTGAAAGCGCGTCGTCGCCAGAAGGTGTGCTCCGAGCTATCGACACGCATGAGCTCGACGTGGTTTTGATCGACTTGAACTATGCGCGTGATACTACCTCGGGCAGCGAAGGTCTCGATTTGCTTTCGCGAATTCGGGCTGCTGATCCGACGCTGCCCGTTGTTGTCATGACGGCCTGGGGCAGCGTCGATCTCGCCGTCGAAGCAATGCGACGCGGTGCCCGCGACTTCATCCAAAAACCCTGGGACAACGCTCGTCTCCTGGCAGTCTTACGGACGCAGGTCGAACTCGGCGAAGCATTACGCCGCGGTCGCCGTCTCGAGGCCGAGAACATGGCGTTGCGCGACAGTGCGGCGGAGTCGAACGATTTGCCGCAAGTCGTTGCCGATTCGCCGGCAATGAAGTCGGTGCTCAACCTCGTCGAACGAATCGGTCCGGCGGATGCGAACGTACTGATCACCGGTGAGAACGGCACCGGCAAAGAAGTGATCACACGTTTGCTTCACTCGATGTCATCACGGCGTTCGAAGCCGTTAGTTTCTCTGAACGCGGGCGCACTAGCTGAAGGTGTTTTTGAAAGCGAGTTGTTCGGCCACGTGCGCGGTGCCTTCACTGACGCCAAGAGCGATCGCGTCGGACGCTTCGAGCTTGCCGACGGCGGCACACTCTTTCTCGACGAGATTGGTAACGTGCCGCTGAATCTACAGGCGAAACTGTTGCGCGTTCTGGAGACAGGCGAATTTGAACGCGTCGGATCTTCGAAGACGCAGAAAGTAAACGTGCGTTTGTTGTCGGCAACGAACGCCGATCTTCATGCTGAAGTTGCACAGGGGCGCTTTCGTCAGGACCTGCTTTTCCGTCTCAACACTGTCGAGATTCGTCTACCGCCACTGCGCGATCGCCTTGAAGACATACCCATCCTCGCCGAGCATTTTCTGAAACTTCATCGCGAACGCTATCGTCGTCCGATCATGGGCTTCACGCCGGAAGCGCTTGATGCGCTGCGCCATCATCTCTGGCCCGGCAACGTGCGCGAACTGGACCACGTTGTCGAACGCGCAGTGTTGATGAGCCCCGGAAACATCGTGACGGCTTTCGATCTCGCGCTCGAAGCAACGCCTGACGCGCGTCTATCTGCGCGCCTCGAAGAGATGAGCCTCGAAGATGCGGAACGCCTGCTCATCAAGAAAGCCCTCGCCCGCTTCGAAGGAAACGCCAACCGCGCCGCCGAAGCCCTGGGCTTGAGCCGGAGCGCCTTGTATCGCCGGTTACAAAAATACGGTCTCGGTTCGTAGCCCCTTTCTTTTGTGCTTTTTGTGCCTTTTTGTGGCTATTATGTGGCTGTGAGTACGCCCGTTAAGCCGCCGACATCGTTCTCCTCGCTCGATCCCGAACTCAAACGCGGCCGTCTGAAATTCGAAAGACGCATCACGATCCTCGCACTCCTCGCTGGTTTTCCCGCCGTGGCTCTGTCTGCATTGCTGCTCTGGTACGACGGCTACTCCGCCCAGATCCAGTGGACCGTCGACTTGCTGCTGGTCCTGCTGTGGCTCGGCATCGCTTTCAATCTCAAAACGCGGATTGTCCGCCCGCTGCAAACGCTCTCAAACATTCTTGCTGCCATTCGCGAAGGTGACTACTCGATTCGCGGGCGCCGGGCGTTGACAGGTGACGCGCTGGGCGAGGTGATGCTGGAAGTAAACGACCTGGGCCAGACGTTGCGTGAGCAGCGACTCGGCGCGATGGAAGCTACGGCGCTATTACGCACAGTGATGGCCGAGATCGACGTCGCCGTCTTCGCGTTCGACGGTGAACAGCGGCTCCAGCTCGTGAACCGGTCGGGAGAAAAACTGTTGGCCCAACCCGCAGCCCGGTTGTTAGGTCGCACTGCCGATGAGCTAAGCCTTTCTGCTTGTTTGAATTCATCAGCGGGTTCCGCGCCGCAAACAATGCAGATGATTTTTCCTGGCGGTGTCGGACGTTGGGACATTCGTCGCAGCACGTTTCGTGAAGGCGGACAACAGCATCAGTTGCTCGTGCTCACTGACCTGAGCCAGACGCTTCGTGAAGAAGAGCGTACTGCTTGGCAGCGTCTATTACGTGTGTTGGGCCATGAACTCAACAACTCGCTCGCGCCGATCAAATCGGTTGCCGGAAGCCTCGCGGATTTGATGGGAAGGGAACCGGAGCCGCCCGACTGGCGCGACGACATGCATCGTGGTCTCGCGGTGATTTCGTCGAGAGCAGATTCGCTTGCACGCTTCGTCGAGTCGTATTCAAAACTCGCGCGCCTTCCGCCGCCGCGACTCGAGCCGTTAAAGATCGGCGCACTCGTGTCGCGGGTGGCGAATTTGGAACAGCGGCTACACGTGAATGTTGTTGCTGGTCCTGATCTGGTGGTCCGTGGTGACGACGTCCAGCTCGAGCAATTGCTAATCAACCTTGTGCGCAATGCGGTCGATGCGTCGATGGAAACGCGCGGTAGCGTCGATGTTGGCTGGCAGCAAAAGAACGGGCAGGTGGAAGTGTGGGTGCGTGACGAAGGTCCGGGACTCGCGAATACGGCGAATCTGTTCGTGCCGTTTTTTACGACGAAGGCGCAGGGCTCGGGTATCGGGTTGGTGTTATCGCGGCAGATTGCCGAAGCGCATGGTGGGACATTGACGCTCGAGAACAGGCAACAATTCCGCGGGTGCGAAGCGCGCCTGAGATTACCGTTATAGTTAGACAGGATTTACAGGATGAACAAGATGAATCCTGTAAATCATGTACATCTTGGAAAATCCTGTCTAACGTTTACTGCTGAACCTATAGATCGTTGTCGATTTGTAAGTCGCGCCCTTCTTCAACGTCGTCGTGGGGAACGATGGTTGATTAGGTGAGTCGGGATAGTGTTGGGTCTCGAAGCAGAAACCCGAGCGGCGCGGATAGAGTTTCCCGGCCTTACCCGTCAGCGTCCCATCAAGAAAATTTCCCGTATAAAACTGCACGCCCGGTTCGGTGGTCCAGACCTGCATGACGCGGCCGCTCGTCGGTTCATAAGCCGTTGCCGCGAGTCGCATCACGCCCATTCGTCCATTGATCACCCACGTGTGATCGTATCCACTACCGAATTTCAGTTGCTCGTCGTCCTGGTTGATCCGCTCGCCAATCGCATGCGCCGTGAGAAAGTCGAACGGTGTACCTGAAACTTTTCTCAAATCACCGAGCGGAATCGATCCGGCGTCAGTCGGCACAAAACGATTGGCGTTGATCGTGACACGGGTGTTGAGAATGTCGCCATTGCCTTCGCCCGCGAGATTGAAATACGAGTGATGCGTTAGGTTTGTGACCGTGTCTTTATCGGTGGTAGCTGAATAATCGATCTTGAGTTCGTTGTTGTTCGTGAGTGTATAGACCACCGTCACGGTGAGATTTCCCGGATAACCTTCTTCGCCGTCTTTGCTCAGGTAACTAAGAGAGAGTGCTGGTCCGGATCTCGTCTTCATTTCTTTGCCAGTCCAGACGACTTTGTCGAAGCCCTTGATGCCGCCGTGGAGATGGTTCTCACCGTTATTGACCGCGAGTTTGTACTCGACTCCGTTCAACGTGAAACGTCCCTTGGCAATACGATTGCCGTAACGGCCGATGAGTGCGCCGAAGTACGGGCCCGGCTTTAAATAACTGTCGAGATCCTTGAAGCCGAGCGCCACGTCGTCAAACTTTCCGTTACGATCGGGGACT
>DATNFX010000066.1:0-8683 GCA_035606195.1 Pyrinomonadaceae bacterium | reverse complement strand
AATCCGAGACCGATGAGTACGGTCAGGAATGCGAGAGGCAGAATTGCCAGGTAGACAATCGAATAGAAGATGGAGATGCCGATGACGATGGCATTGATGAACCCCGCCACCCGCAGCCGATCGGGTGTCCCACGTCGGATTGCAAACCAGCAGTGAAGCTGGGCAAGCGGAACAAATATCACCAGCAGCACGTGCCAGGTTGTGGGAATTGGGTCGAAGAATATCTGAGCGCAGATGTGAGTGGATGTCTCAACGGTGATTGAGATCGCCGGCATGATGACGCCCAAGATAAGCAGCCACCAATGGGATTTGGGTTGGTAAACCTGTGCCTCCATCGCCCCCTCCTGAGTTTTCAAATTGACCGGAGACTTTACATTACAAAGTAATTTACCGCAAGCGGAATCATGAACCTGGGGTTAGGGTGGCGGGTGGGTGCGCCGTTAGACTCCAATTCACAAAGGCTACGCCACCCACCCGCTACCGCGAGGTGGTTCTGACCCTGTCCAAGTGACTTTTGAAGAAACCCAACTTTGTGTCGTAGACTAGCACGTAACACTAAGTACAAAGTTCCAAACACAAAGCTCTTATGTCTACCATTCCACAGCGCGATCTCTATCGCATGATCGGTGAAGCGACGAGTCGCGGCGAGCGCGTCGTTGTGGCCACCGTCGCCCACACACGCGGCTCGACGCCGCAACAGCGCGGTGCGAAAATGCTTTTCTTTCAAAACGGAGAAGTTGCCGGCACAGTCGGCGGCGGCTGCATCGAAGCGGAAGTCTGGGCCGAGGCCAAAGAGGCAATGCGCTCAGGTAAATCCGAGTTGCACCACTTTTCGTTAACGGCTGATGAAGCGAGTGAAGAGGGTATGGTTTGCGGCGGGACGATGGATATTTTTGTCGAAGTCATGAGTTCGTAGCATTCGATGGCGCAAGATTTCTTAACTAACTACAAAGCGAAGCACCAGCACCCATTGAACCGGCTCACGCACAGCATCGGCATACCGATGATTGTCGTCTCATTGCCGCTGTTCTTTTTCAACTGGCGCTGGGCGCTGTTGTTGTTCATCGTCGGCTGGATCTTTCAATTTGTGGGACACGCCATAGAGGGAAATCAACCTGCCTTTTTCAAAAATCCTGTCTACCTGCTGGTTGGGCCGCTATGGGTCCTTCGTCGGGCCGTAGCCGTGTTTGGTTTCGACAAACAAAAAGTGTCCAAGTAATCGTAAACATCGTAAAGCCTTCCGTTTCAAGATAGATGACTGAATCAAGCGACCAAACATCTTCGATCGTGAAAACGATCGAGCAGCTACTCGAACGCGGAGAAGTTGCGCTCGCCGTTACGAAAGTGAGCGGCGAAGGAGCGATCGGTGCAAAACTGCTGGTGCGCGAAGGAGGCGTTGCGTTCGGAAGTCTCGGCGATCCGGTCCTGGACTCGCTCGTCGCAAATCATGCGTCACGCTTTCTCGCTTCACGCGATGAAACACGAATGATCAGCGCGAGCGAGCTTGATCCTAACTCTCCCGCCGCTCGCGAAACGAACCTGTTATTTGAGCGACTTCAGCCGGCGCAGCGACTCGTGATTTGTGGCGCCGGGCATGTCGGAGCATCGCTGGCGCGCCTTGCTGCATTCGCGGGTTATCACACCACCTTGCTTGACGATCGGGCTGATTTTCTAAAACGAGAACGTTTTCCTGAAGAGCAGATCGATTTGGTAGAGGCGAACGATTGGGGTCCAGCGCTGCGCGATGCTATCGGCAACGGTCGTGGTGTGTCGGTAGCTGTTGTGACAAGGGGTCACAATGAAGACGAGCAATGCATGCAGGTGGTAGTGCGCGCGAATCCTGACTATGTAGGATTGATCGGCAGTAAGCGACGCACATCAATCGTGATCGATCGATTGCGCGACTCCGGGATTCCGGAAGAGCAGCTCAACAACATTCATGCGCCGATTGGCCTCGATATCGGTGCGGTGACACCGGAAGAAGTGGCGCTCGCTATCATGGCGGAAATCGTCGCGGAACGACGCGGCGGCACCGGTACGCCTTTGAGCCACAAAAAGGCACAAAAAGCACAAAAGTGAAAACCTCCAAAGAGGTGTTCAATTCAGGTAAAGTAGCTTCGCATGCCCATCGAAGTCGCTCCTGTTGTTAATTCCAAACCCTCAACCAGCCGTCGCAGCGGAATGTTCCGCGCGCTTTCTCATCGGAACTATCGTCTCTTCTGGACCGGGGCTTTCCTCTCGAATGTCGGCACGTGGATGCAGGCGGTCGCGCAAGGCTGGCTCGTATTACAGTTGACCAATTCACCTTTTTGGTTGGGTCTCGACGGATTTATGGCGACGGCTCCGGCGTTCGTCTTCACGCTTGTGGGTGGTGCGTTCGCCGATCGGATCGATCGCCGCCGTTTGCTTCTCTACACGCAGGTTGTAGCCGGCATTGCAGCGCTTGCTCTTGCGGGTCTGGTGGCAACGCACGTCGTGAACCGGTGGATGGTTTTAGGCTTCTCGTTTGTGACGGGTTGTTGTATGTCGCTCGCCAGTCCTTCGTACCTGGCGCTGACCTACGATCTCGTGGGCCGGGAAGATCTCGCTAACGCGATCGCGTTGAACTCAACGCAGTTTCAGTTGTCGCGGGTAGTTGGACCAACCCTGGCGGGCATCGCGTTTCGCGTGTTTGGATTGGCAGGGTGCTTTTTTGCGAACGGGCTTTCCTTCATCGCAGTGGTGGCAGCGCTTTGGATGGTGCGAATGGATCGTCGATCCAGCTCCGAGGCGCCGGCGGTAAAAGCAAGATCCGCTATCTTGCGGGATATTGTGGAGGGCTTCGTTTACGTTCGGAACCGTCCGAGAGTGTCGTCGTTGCTACTGCTCGCGTCCGTCAATAGTTTGTTCGGCGCGCCTTACTTCACGCTCGTGCCGATCTACGCGCGCGACATCTTTCATCTCGGCGCAACAGGATTAGCATTGATGATGGGCACGTCCGGAGGTGGTGCTTTTTTCGGCGCCCTGTTGGTAACTTATCTTGGCGACTTCAGGAGAAAGGGTTGGTTTGTGTTGGGCGGAGCGATACTGTTCGGAATCTGCATCACCGGATTCGCGTTGTCGTCGCGCCTAACGATGTCGTTAGTGTTTCTGTTTGGGGTCGGTTTTGCGGTCGTGGTGTCTGTCGCTCTTACCAACACGCTCCTGCAAAAGCTTGTTACTGATGAAATGCGCGGACGCGTAATGAGCATGTTCATTCTGTCGTTTATGGGTACGATTCCGATTGGGAACATTGCCGCCGGCACCGCGTCCACGCATTTTGGCCCGCAGCACACGCTCGCCGTGGGCGGGTTAGTGGTGACGGTGGTCGCGACGTGCGTCTCAATTTTCAACCAGCGTCTGCGCGAACTCTATTGATTGCAAGAACTCTAAAACCATGCCGTTCTATCTACCAGCAAGCGGTTTAATGCCAATTCTGGAGACTCTTATGCGATTGCGAACCTCGATAATGCGGCTTTTATTGGTATTTTCAATCCTTTTCGCGCTGGCTGCTGTTGCCAGCGCGCAAGGCATCATCGTTCCGGGGCCTTGCCGGCGTTGCCCTGAACCACAGCCAGTTCCGCTCCCGCGCGCCCTCCCAATCAAGTCGATCAAGATCGATACGAAGATCAGTTCACAAGTCGCAACGACTCACGTCGAGCAGGTATTTCGCAACGACACCCCCGCCACGCTCGAAGGCACGTACCTATTCCCGATTCCCGAGTCTGCTTCGATAGCCGAGTTTGCGATCTGGGACGGCGATCGACGACTCGTCGGTGAAGTCAGAACTCGCGAAGAAGCACGTCGCATTTACGACGAGATCGTGCGACGTCAACGCGACCCGGGATTGCTCGAATATGCGGGCAAGGATCTTTTTCAGGCAAGCATCTTTCCGATCCTGCCGCACTCTGACAAGAAACTCGAAATCACTTACACGCAAGTGGTTCGCGCCGAGGGTGGGACGGTTTCATATCGTTACCCTTTGGGCACGGGACGCCAGATAGCTCAGATCGGTTCTGTTGCCGGACGAGTTGAAGTCGAAAGCAAAGAGCCACTCCGAAACGTTTACTCACCCACGCATGCGATTGACGTCAAGCGGCGCAACAGCGACCGGCTCGCGTTGGTTTCATTCGAAAGTGAAAGCGGCAAAGAGCCCCAGGACTTTCAATTGTTCTACACGATCTCGAAAGAAGATTTCGGCCTGACACTGCTCACACATCGCGAGCCCGGCAAACAGGGTTACTTCCTGCTGATGATTTCGCCGAAAGACGATTGGACGGATCAGGAATATTCGGCCAAGGACGTGGTGTTTGTAGTCGACACGTCGGGGTCGATGGCTGAGGAAGGAAAGATGGAGAAAGCGCGCGCCGCATTGTTGTACGGCGTGCGAATTCTTCGTCCACAGGATCGTTTCAACATCGTTTCGTTCGCCGGTGAAGAGCACTTGATGGAAGCGCGTTTGATAGCTGCAGACGAGAAAGGCCGCGCCCGCGGCGAGGCATTCGTCAAAGCACTCAAACCAGTTGGCGGAACAAACATTAACCAGTCGCTGCTCGCTTCGCTTCGTCAGTTCAGCGAAATGGACCGAGAGCGACCGAAGATGCTGGTGTTTATGACCGATGGCTTGCCGACAGTCGACGAAACCAACGTTTCAAAGATCATCGACAACGTTCGTAAGGCGACCAGACCCGGTGTGCGCTTGTTTACGTTTGGTGTTGGTTACGATGTGAATACTGCGTTGCTCGACAAGCTTGCCGCGGAGAACGGAGGCGTTGCCGATTACGTCGAACCGAGAGAGGATCTCGAAGTCAAAGTTTCGAACTTCTTCTCAAAAGTGAATTATCCAGTGTTGACCGACCTGCAACTCGACATGGGTGGAGCGCAAACGGATCTCGTCTACCCGCGCGGTATTCCTGATGTGTTTCGCGGATCGCAGGTGACATTGATCGGGCGCTACAGCAATGAGTCGGATCTGAAGGCTGTAGCGTTGAAACTGAGCGGCAAGTCGGGTGGCGCTGTTCGCAGCTACACGTATGACAATCTGAGCTTTCCGCTGCGGACTGACGCCAACGATTACCTGCCGCGATTGTGGGCGACTCGTCGCGTTGGCTGGCTAATGGAACAGGTACGTTCCAATGGTGAGCAGAAAGAGTTACGCGATGAGATCATCGATCTCGGAACTCGCTACGGGATCGTCACGCCCTACACTTCGTACCTCGCGCTGGAGCCGACTGAAGTATCCAGAGTTGCGGACTTGAGGTACGCGCAGCCCGGTGCCGCCAGACGCAGGGGTGGTTTCGGTAATATGAGTGCGCCTAAATCTGCTCCATCGCCGAGTACTTCTTCCGTAACCGTAGTGACCGGCGCGGAAGCGATCCAACAAAGCAAGGCTGCCCGCGACCAGCAGGAACGCCTCGTGCTTGATGAAGAAAAAGACATACGCACCGATGCAGTCAAACGGGTTGCAGGGAAGACTTTCTATCTCATCGAGGACGTTTGGACCGATTCTGAATACAAGGCCGAATCAGGCTTGCCGGAAACGGCGCTGGTGTTTGGCAGCGACGAGTATTTTGCATTGCTGAACAAAAACCCGAAACTCGGCAGTTACTTCTCGTTAGGCGAACGCGTAATCGTCGTTCTGGACGGCCGTGTCTACAGGGTAACGGTCAAGTAGGAACGTACTGTAGGGGTGGCCCTCCGTGGCCGCCCGTGGTTTTGATCGTATTCGCCGACTCTGAGGCCGTGGAGTTCTTGAACCCCTTGCCCAAACCACGGGCGGCCACGGAGGGCCGCCCCTACAGTTACGCCCCCAATCTGCCCAAATCATTTGTGTTTTTTGTGCTTCTTTGTGGCTGACTCTTGTCTTCCGTCTTCAAATTAAGGTACAAAACTGAAAACAAATCAGTATGAGTACAACAATGAAGCTAATCCGCTTTTCTGCGGTTCTCATTGTGTTGCTGACTCTGGTCGGCGCCGCACGTGCCCAGGGCTGGTCGCCAATCAAGCTCAACACCGGTGGAAAAGATCTCAACACAGTCTACTTTCTCGACAGCAAACGCGGTTGGGTCGGCGGCGACAATGGTTTCCTGAGTCACACCGAAGACGGCGGGCTGACATGGACGCCGCAGAACGTCGGCACAAAAGCCGCAATTAACGACATCTACTTTCGCGACGAAGAAAAAGGCTTTTTGTTGGCTGGCAATGCGATCTTCGTCACTCGCGACGGCGTAAGCTGGACGCAGTCGCGAATGTTTTTGCCCGAAGAGTTCGAAGGCGCGGATGTCGAGTTATATAGCGTGCGTTTCTCGAGCAAGAAGAAAGGTTGGATAGTCGGTTCGATCAGCAAACACGACCGCGTCGTCGACAGCATTCTCGTCTACACGGATGACGAGGGTCTGAACTGGCGCAGGCAGCGTGCCCCGAGCCGGCTGGAGTTGATACATATCGATTTTGTCAGCGACAAACGCGGTTGGATCGTCGGCGACGGCGGCACGATTCTTTTCACGCGCGACGCCGGAGCAAGTTGGACGAAGCAAAATGTCGGAACCGACGTGACGCTATATCACGTGGATTTTCGGAATGACAAAGATGGCTGGGTCGTCGGCGAACGGGGAACGTTATTGCGCACTACAGATGGCGGCGAAACCTGGACGACGGTTCCCACCAACACGAACGTTACATTGTTGAGCATTCAGTTTTCGAATGACGAAGAAGGATGGGCAATCGGCCGAGCCGGAACGATCTTGAGGAGCAGCGACGAAGGCAAGACTTGGATTCATCAAGATTCAACAACGAAGCAAAACCTTTACTCGCTGATATTCAACAAAAAGGTTGGTTGGGTAGTTGGTGGTTCGGGCGTGACGCTGCGTTACGAGCGGCGTGAGTAGACAAAGCGAGCAACCTGAAAGCGTTCTGAAGACATCTCAGCCAGCGAGGTTAGACGGATCGTCGCAACGTATAGCGACGACCATAACACTCGGTTCCTCCTGTGATTCGCCCGGCATGTCGGCCATGCCGGGCGCTTTTATTTTCGGATTAGTCTTTAGTTCCGCGGAAGGGCAATTCGGGCGAGCTCTGCAGCTTTAGAGTACCTTCCACTTGTTCGCCATCAAATCTCGCCGATACCTCCGCTGCGACGGCGTGTCCATCCATTTCCAAAGAAGTGGTGACGTGGAAAGAGTTATTGCTGATTTCGATTGCACCGAGATCGGCGTCGCCCATTTCCGAGTGAATCATCGCCGTGTGGCCGGAACCGGAGCTTGAAATCGTCAAACTGGCAGGAATCGTTTGACCGAGTGGTGTTTCGATCTCGATCGACCAGACGCCAACCGGATCAGTCACTGCCGAAGCTTCTGAAGTCTTTCGCCTGCCGGCAGTGTTGTAGACTTCAATGTCCTCACAATATGGTTTTATCTGATCCAGCACCAAAGCGCCGTCACCAACCACAATCAACGCCGCTTCGTCAGGTTTGACGTATTCTCGAGCGACTCGTTGAATCTCGTCGACCGTAACCGCCTGCACTCGATCCCGATAAGTCTCGAGATAGTCGTTCGGCAGCCCCAACATCTTGATCTGAACGAGCTGATCAGTCAGTCCTTCCTGCGTCTCGAGTCGAATCGGAAACACGCCCGTGAGATACGACTTCGCGTCGGCGATCTCCTTCTGAGAAACGGGCTCGCTACGGATACGATTCAACTCGTAGAAAAACTCTTTCAGCGAGTCGCCGGTAACTGGCGTTCGCACCTCGGCCGTCACGCGAAAAGTACCTGCTGTGCGGCGCGCGTCCAGAGTTGAATACGCTCCGTAGGTGTAGCCTTTATCTTCACGCAAATTCATGAACAGCCGCGACGATGCATTTGCGCCGAGCACAGTGTGCATCAGCATTATGGGAAAATAGTCGGGACTTGTTCTGAGAATGCCGCTGTTCGCAATCACGATGTTTGACTGTGCCGAACCGGGCCGATCTACCAGATACGCTTTTCGGCTTGTACGAACAGGCGGCGCTGGGAAATTCGCAACCATCTCTTCGCCTCTGTTCCACGTCGAAAACAGTGATTCGACCTGCTTCACGATTTCATCGTAATGAACATCACCGACGACGATGAGAACAGCGTTATTCGGCACGAGGTTCTGGCGATGAAATCTGACGAACTCATCGCGCGAGGAACGATCGATCGATTCGGGAGTCGGCGCCACGACTGAATACGGATGATCGCCAAACATCACTCGCGCAACCATCTCACTCGCGAGAAACGAAGGTTGTGCTCGCTGTTGTCGCAAGCTCTCTTTCGTGTTCTGTTTGGCGAGCGCGACTTCGTTTTCCGGAAATGAAGGTTCGAGGATTACTTCTGCAAGTAAAGCAAGAACCGGATCGTTGAACTGAGAGAGTGTCGACGCCGCCACGATCGTGTAATCGGACGTTGCACCGGCCGACAGGCTCGCCCCCATGCGCGCAACCTCGTCGGCGATCTCTTTACTTGTTTTTGATTCAGTGCCTTCCGGCAAAAGACCTGCAAGCAGATCGGTCAGTCCGGGAAGATCGGGTGGATCGAAAGCCCCGCCTACGCGAAACGCCAGCCGGTAGCTGATCAATGGCAGTCGCTTATCTTCAACGACCACGAGAGACAGCCCGTTTGGCAGGGTTGTCTCCCTTGGCGTAGGAATG
>DATNFX010000065.1:0-3954 GCA_035606195.1 Pyrinomonadaceae bacterium | reverse complement strand
GGTCCGCGACCCCGACCTCGAACGAGACTCGTATCACAATCTCGAAGTCGCCAGAAACTACTTCAAACTGAAGAAAGCTTACGTTGCGGCGCTCAAGCGTTGTGAAGAGATCATCGCCGGCAACCCGAACTTCGCAAAGATTGAAGAAGTCTTGTTGATGGCCGGTCAAAGCAGCCTGTGGCTCTCGCAGAACAAAGGCAAGCAGAGGCCGGATCAATATGTAAGTTTTGACGGAGGCGAGAAGAAGACGCTTACGTCGCTGCAATTTCGTGAAATGGGCGTTGATTACCTGAACAAGTTAATCAAAGACTATCCCGATGGTTCATTCGCAAAGCAGGCGCGAGAAGAATTGCGTCTTCTCGAAGCGCCAAAACAGCCGTAACACAAAGCTCGAAGATCAAATTACAAAGAACAAACACACACATGTCCCTTTTAGTCGTTGGATCGGTTGCTTATGATGAGGTCGAAACTCCATTTGGTAAATGCGACAAGATGCTGGGCGGCTCTGCCTCGCACTTTTCGATCTCAGCCAGCTTTTTCACGAAAGTTGGTATCGTCGCTGTCGTAGGCGGTGACTTTACAGAGCAGGAAGTTTTTGAAAGTCGCGGAATCAACACGAGCGACGTCGAAAGAATAGAAGACGGCAAGACGTTTCGTTGGGGCGGTCGCTACGAGTATGATTTGAACGTCGCTCAGACGATGTACACGGACCTGAACGTCTTCGCTGACTTCCAACCGAAGTTATCGGAAGAATCGAAGCATTCACGCTTGCTGTTTCTCGGCAATATTCAGCCCGACTTACAGCGCGGAGTGCGAGAGCAGATGCCCGATGCGGAGTTGGTCGCGCTCGATACGATGAATCTCTGGATCGAGCACACGCGCGACTCGCTGGTCCGGACGATCAAAGGCGTCGACGTCGTTATTATCAACGACGCCGAAGCGCGGCAGTTGACGAAGATTCCGAATCTCATCAAGGCTGCGCACGAGATTTTGACGTGGGGACCACGAGCGTTGATTATCAAACGTGGCGAGTACGGCGCGGCGCTATTTACGTCTGACAGCTATTTCGCGATTCCGGCGTACCCGCTGGAGTCAGTGTTCGATCCGACTGGGGCCGGCGACACGTTTGCGGGCGGTTTCATGGGTTACCTGGCGAGCCAGGAAAAACTCGACGAGAGCGCGATGAGACGCGCAATGATTTTTGGATCGGTGATGGCATCGTTCAATGTTGAGGAGTTTGGCACCGAGCGAGTCAAACGTCTTACACACGCGGAGATCAACGATCGTTTTCGAGCGTTCAAACGGATGACGCACTTTGACGAGATTCCGTTCGAGGTTAAATGATGCACTTGGACCGGGTCAGTATAGGGAGCGGTAGCGACCTGGTTCGTTATTAAGTCGTTGTACCGAGATTGAACCAGGTCGCTACCGCTCCCTGTACTGACCCGGTCCAAGTTGGGCAAAGCACAAAGAACAAGGAGATCAAATGTTCTGTCCTGTCTGTGAGGCTGAGTACGAACCGGGCATCACTCGTTGCCCTGACGATGAAACTGCTCTCGTTGAGAAATTGACGCCCGACAACACCCTTCACGATGGCAGCGAGGCAGCCTTGGTGCCGCTGCATAAGCTGGGTTCGCCGGCCGAAGCCGAAATGGTCAATGACATTCTCACCCAAAACGGAATTCGCTCGGTCGTGAAATCCGGCGGCGCTGATGCCTTGTCGCCACTGCTCTCCGCGACCTCGGAAGGAGCCGTGATTCTGGTGGACGAACGCGACGCAGATCGCGCTCTCGAGATTTACAGGGCTTTCTTCGGCGGCGATACCACACCGCTCACGGGCGGTTTCGGAGAAGCGGCCGAAGACGAAGAAGAGTAGTACGCAATGTCTGACGAAGTCTCTGATGCGATTATCGTCTTCATGACTGCGAGCAACGGTGAAGAAGCGGCGCGACTCGCGGACATGCTGGTTGGCGCACACCTCGCTGCGTGCGTTCAGATTTTGCCGGAGATGGAATCCGTTTATCGCTGGCAGGGAAAGATCGAGCGCGCGCCGGAAATCTTATTACTCGCCAAAACTATCAAATCGAAGTTTGAAGAGCTGGAAAGGGAAGTCCGCGCTCTACACAGTTACGACACGCCCGAGATAATCGCCGTTCCGGTTGTGGCGGGTTCCGCTTCCTACGTCGACTGGCTAATCAAATCAACGAAGAAATAAATCCGCGTTTTTCTTAAACCCTGATTTCGTCGGAGATGGCGTTGTCGAGCTGGGTGAGTGTGCTTTGACTCCGCGTTACGATTTCCACGACTTCTGCGGGCGAGTCAGTAACATGAAACAGATCCAGGTCACGTTCGTTAATCTTTCCGCCGCGTAAGACCTCTTCGCGCAACCACGCCAACATTCCACTCCAGTATTGACGTCCAAACAACACGACTGGGAAGTTGCGGATCTTCTTCGTTTGGATCAGTGTGAGAGCTTCGAATAATTCGTCAAAGGTGCCAAACCCTCCGGGAAAGATCACAAACCCAAGACTGTACTTAACAAACATCATCTTGCGAACGAAGAAGTATTTGAACGTGAGGCTGAGCGTCTGGTAAGCATTTGGTCTTTGCTCGAAAGGCAATTCGATATTGCATCCGATCGACAGGCCGCCGGCTTCAAACGCGCCGCGATTAGCCGCTTCCATGATTCCTGGACCACCACCAGTGATGACGGCAAAGCCCTGTGCGGAAAGCAGTGCGGCAGTTTCCTGTGCCGCACGGTAATCCGGATCGTCAGGTTTGGTTCGAGCCGAGCCGAAGATCGCAATCCCGCGACTCAAGGTGGCCAGCTCATCGAAGCCCTCGACAAACTCACCCATGATTCGGAACACGCGCCACGGATCGGTGTGAATAAACTCAACTCCCCCCGGGCTCTCGAGCAGTTGCTCGTCCTGCGTGGCTCCCTTGAGTTGCTTGTGCGACGGCGTTTCTTTCTTTTCCATCTGCGTAATCTGTGGATCAGATTCCCATTATGTTAAAGCCGCAATCAACATAAATAACTTCACCGGTAATTCCGGAAGACATCGAGCTGCAGAGAAAGACTGCGGTGTTTCCCACTTCGCGTGCTTCAACGTTACGGCCGAGCGGCGCTCGTTCCGCGTGATGTTTCAACATCGAGCTGAAATCAGAGACACCGCGCGCGGAAAGAGTTTGAATCGGACCGGCGCTGATGGCGTTGATACGAATGTTTCGTGGTCCGAGATCCTTCGCGAGATAGCGGGTGCTTGCCTCGAGGGCTGCTTTTGCGACGCCCATCACGTTGTAACCCGCGACGACCTTTTCCGCTCCGTAGTACGACATCGTAACGATGCTGCCGCCTTCAGTCATCAACGGTGCAGCAGCGCGCGCCAGTTGCGGCAGGGAATAAGCGCTGATCTCGAGAGCTGTGAGAAAAGCTTCGCGGCTGGTGTTCAGGTATTCACCGCCCAGCGCCTCGCGTGGGGCGAAGGCGATGCTGTGAATCAGGAAATCAAGCTTCCCGAGTTTTTCACCAACGTGTCGAAAGGTGTCGTCTACTTCTTCCTGTTTCGCGACGTCGCATGAGAGCAGCAACGAGCCGGGCATCGCTTCGTTTGTGAGTTCCTCGACATTTTCTTTCAGCCGATCGCCCTGGTAAGTGAAAGCGAGGTTCGCTCCGGCTTCGTGCAGAGCCTGAGCAGTAGCCCAGGCGATGGAGCGCTTATTGGCGACCCCAAAGATTATTCCATTCTTGTTGTTTAGCATCGAGTATAGGTCCTATAGGTCCGATAGGACCTATTTTTCTTTTAGGCTGCAGCGCTTTCCGGCGCATTCATCAGGGCTTTGTACTCGCCACTCTCAACCCATTGCAGAATCTCGGAAACACGCCACACCGGAAATGGATGGCTCAAGCCTGAGGTGATCACGTCGGCCCAGAAACGATCGAGCGCTTTCTCG
>DATNFX010000064.1:0-7956 GCA_035606195.1 Pyrinomonadaceae bacterium | reverse complement strand
AAATCTGTGGTGCATTGATCCTGGGGCTTGCGCCCCAGGCTTTATGCTCGCGCCTGCTTCGCAGGCTAAAACTGCACTTTAGTGCAAAGCCATGTCTAACTTCTGGGACAAACAGATCGAACGAGCAGATCTCCTCGCAACAGAGTCGAGCGGATCGAAAGAGTTATTGACGTTTTACGCTCAACTTCTTCGTGCACAGGCACAGATCTACGACTCATTTCGCAGCCGCAGAGACTGGTTGCCCTCCGGCGACCTGGAGACTGACTTGCCCGTTGTTTGCTCATTGACGACTGGGTTACTCGAGAGTGTTGCCCAACATGGCCCAATATCACTCGCCTCGGAAGCACAGGGCCTTCTCACCCAGTCCGATGCCCTAACGTACAAACTCCTGGATTATTGGCGCAATCCTGCAGACACGGAGTTCTTCGCCAAGGCGCTTCTGCAACCTTACGCACGCTGGCTGGCTGAAACCCAGGCCACTCCCATCGGAAGAGAGCTTGCCGGCGGTGAACGTGCGTGTCCTTTTTGTGGTGGACGGCCGCAACTCAGCTTTCTTCAGGCAAAAGAAAGCTCCAGCGAAAGCGGCAATCGTGACCTGCTGTGTTCGACCTGCCTTTCCTCGTGGGAATTCCGCCGTGTGGTATGCGCCAACTGCGGCGAAGAGCGACCGGCCAAGCTCGGTTATTTCCACTCACCCGAATTCGATCACATCCGGATTGAAGCTTGCGATTCCTGCCAGCACTACCAGAAGGGAATAGATCTCACTCGCCTGGGTCTCGCCGTGCCGCTCGTGGACGAGATTTACGCGGCGCCGCTCGACCTCTGGGCCCGCGAACACGGGTATACCAAGATTGAGTTGAACCTCGTCGGCGTATGATCGTGAGAAAAACGACAAATTCGAGACAAACCTACTTCACACAACTGGTCTAAATGATAACCTGAAGTCCCCTTCCGAAAACTCGACCCAATATATCGGAGGCTTTAATGGAAGTCTCGAGACGAACCTTCATCAAGACAACCTTGATTGGAGGGGCGGGTGTAAGTGTGTTCGGCTTCAGTCTTGGGCCGGTTTACGCGCAAACGCAAGGTCTGAAGATTGAGCGTACAACGGAGACCCGCAGTATCTGTCCTTACTGTTCGGTAAGCTGCGGTGTGATTATTCACACGCTCGGCGACAAAGCAAAGAACGCGGTACCGCAGGTTGTCCACGTCGAAGGCGATCCCGATGCGCCAATCAATCGTGGCACCTTGTGTCCAAAAGGCGCCTCGCTCGAGCAGGAAATTGTTAACGAGCGGCGCCTAACGAAACCGCAGGTGCGACGTCCGGGGTCTGCTCAGTGGGACGACATCTCGTGGGACCAGGCAATCGAAGAGATTGCTCGCTGGACCAAGAAGACGCGCGATGCCACGTTCATCGAGAAAGATCAGAATGGATACACGGTCAATCGTTTGGAAACAATCGGCTGGATCGGCGGCTGCACCGACACAAATGAACTGAATTTTCTCGCCGTAAAAACCATGCGCAGCATGGGGCTCTGCTATTTCGAAACGCAGGCCCGGGTTTGACACGGTCCGACGGTCTCCAGTTTGGGGCCCACATTCGGACGCGGCGCAATGACGAACGGCTGGATCGACATCAAGAACACCGACATGATGTTGATCATGGGTGGCAATCCGGCTGAGAACCACCCGTGTGGCTTCAAATGGCCCGTTGAGGCGAAGCTGCATCGCAACGCCAAAATGATCGTGGTCGATCCGCGCTACACTCGCACGGCGACTCAGGCCGATCTCTTCTTACAAATCCGTGCCGGTTCTGATATCGCCTTTCTCGGCGGACTCATCAATTACGCGATCCAAAACAATCGTCTCGCGAAGGAATACCTGGTCAATTACACGAACGCCGCATTCATCGTAAAAGACGGATTCAAGCTTCCGGACGACGGATTGTTTTCCGGATTCGACGGCAAGACGTACGACAAGGAAACCTGGAATTACGAAGCGGGCGGCAACGTTGGCCCGATAAAACAAGAGACGACCGCGGGATCGTCGAAAACAACCTCGAGTCAAGCCGGCGGCACAGAGCCTGGAAAGAGTTTCGAGCGTAAGAGCGAACCGGTTAGTTCGCAACCTTCGACTCCGGCAAAGGGCGGGGACGCCATGGGCCAGGGACATCAGGCGGCCGGTGGTCCGGGCGCATCGGGCCAGGGCGGCCAGAAGCCGCCGCCGATGCTCCCGCCAAATGTCGCTTACGATCTTTCGCTCCAACATCCGCGCTCGGTGTTCCAGCTTTTAAAGCAACAGTTTTCGCGTTACACACCGGAGATGGTCGAGCGCATTACGGGCATCCCGCAAGCTGAATTTCTCAAGGCCGCGGACCTGTTCACGTCGATCCGAAAAGACGGGGACATGAAGAAAGCCGGCACGATCATCTATGCCGTCGGTTGGACGCAACACACCTTCGGTACTCAGATCATTCGCACCGCCGCGATCCTGCAATTGCTCCTGGGAAACGTGGGACGCGCAGGTGGTGGCGTGAATGCATTGCGCGGCCATTCAAACATTCAGGGTGCAACGGACATGGGCGGCGTGTTCGATATCTTCCCCGGCTATCTCAAGATCCCACAGCCCGCAGATACGGATCTCGCGACCTTCAACAAACGCACGACGCCGACTCCATCGAAGCCAAACGAGTGGGACTCGTTTAACTACTGGTCCAACACGCCGAAGTTCATGGCCTCGTTTTTGAAAGCTATGTACGGCGATTCAGCGACGAAGGAAAACGACTTCAACTATCACTATCTGCCGAAGATCGATCGCAAGTTCTCATGGACCGAGATGTGGGACGAGATGTATCAGGGCAAAGTGAAAGGTCTGTTTGCTTTTGGCATGAACGGCGTGGCCATCGGTCCTAACTCGCGCAAAAACATTGAGGCATTGAAAAAAGCCGACTTCCTCGTCGTTTGCGATTTGTATCCCGAAGAGACATCCGAGTTCTGGGCAGCTCCGGGCACAACGAAGGAGCAAATGAAGTCGATTAACACGACGGTCTATCGTCTACCCGGCGCAGGTTTTGCCGAGAAGGATGGAACGTTCGTTAACTCCGCGCGCTGGCTGCAATGGAAATACGTGGCAGTACCGCCGCCCGGTGACGCGAAAGTCGATCAGGAAATAGTGGCGCGCATCTTTTTGAAGGTTCGCGACCTTTACCAAAAGGAAGGCGGTAAGTTTCCGGATCCGATTATTAACCTCTCCTGGTCATACACAACTCCACTTAGTCCATCACTCGCCGAAGTCGCGAAAGAGATCAACGGCAAAGCGCTTGCCGATCTAACTGATCCACTGCAGCCGGGCGTAACGATCAAAGCCGGCCAGCAGCTTCCGGGTTTCGCATGGCTTAGAGACGACGGCACCACGGCTTGTGGCAACTGGCTGTACTCCGGTTCCTGGACCGAGGCTGGACCACAGACGCAACGACGAGGCACCGACGATCCATCCGGACTTGGAATCTATCAGAACTGGGCCTGGTCGTGGCCCGCCAACCGGCGCGTTATGTACAACCGGGCGTCGTGCGATCCGTCGGGAAAACCGTGGGACAGCGAACGAAGACAGGTTTGGTGGAATGAGGGGCAGCAAAAATGGCTCGGCAACGACGTGCCTGACTTCAAAGCGGACTCGAAACCTTCGGATCACATGGGCCCGTTCATCATGAATCCCGAAGGTGTGGGTCGTATCTTCGCACCACTTGCCGCGTTTGCGGATGGGCCTTTCCCGGAACACTACGAACCGATGGAGAGTCCGATCGCCAATCCTTTGCACCCGCAACACTCTAACAATCCGGTCGCGAAGAAGTTCAGTTCAGATCTGGACAAGCTTGGCACGCCGGACCAGGGCTTCAATGTTGTCTGTACGACGTATCGACTTACCGAGCACTATCACTATTGGACCAAGAACAATCCGATGAACGTGCAACTCGTGCCGGAGCCGTTTGTCGAAATCCCTGCGCAACTGGCAGACAAGATGGGTATTAGTGGCGGTGAAAACGTTCGAGTTACCAGTGCTCGCGGTCACTACATAGGAAGGGCGATGGTCACGAAGCGAATCAAACCGATGATGATCGACGGCAAGGAGACGTATCAGATCGGGATTCCGATTCACTGGGGTTATCGCGGCATTGCTGAAGACAAAGGCAAGACGGCACTGACGAATGCGAATCAGCTTTCACCGGCCGCGATCGATCCGAACGCATACACGCCGGAGTTCAAAGGCTTCCTCGTGAAGATCGAAAAGGCATAGGAGCATGGCTAACAACTCTTCTTGGATCGGGTCAGTACAGGGAGCGGTAGCGACCTGGTCAGCCATCAGCATGCGATGTCCCAGCGTGACCAGGTCGCTACCGCTCCCTGTACTGACCCGATCCAAGAATGATTTCGGTCTTTTGGGGCAAAGCAATGGCTAATCCACGCACATTTCAGATTCAGGAAATCTCGGCGCATCCTGGTCCTGTGCCGGGGCGGGGAACACGCCGTGAAGAACAGGTGTGCAAGTACATCGACGTGACGACGTGCATCGGGTGCAAAGCATGCGAAGTCGCCTGCGTTGAATGGAACGATCACCCGTTTCGCGAGACCACCTTCAATGACACCTACCAGACGATGCCCACGACCGAGTGGAACTACTACAACCTGATCAAATTTGCTGAAGACGAGCACGACGGCAACTTGAGGTGGTTGCTGCGTAAGGACCAGTGCATGCACTGCGAAGATCCCGGCTGTTTGCGTGCCTGCCCGGCTGATGGCGCAATCATCAAGTACGAAAACGGCATCGTTGATTTCCAGCAGGAGAACTGCATCGGTTGTGGCTATTGCATTTCAGGTTGTCCGTTCGATATCCCAAAGTTTAAAGCAGACACGAGGAAAGTTTACAAGTGCACACTATGTTCCGATCGCGTGGGCCAGGGTCTCGAACCGGCGTGCGTTAAGTCATGCCCGACCGGATGCCTGAAGTTTGGAACCAAGTCTGACATGGTGCAGATCGCCGGCTTGCGCGCAAAGCAGTTGCGCGAAGTTTCGGGGTTTGCTGATGCCGGTGTTTACAATCCGGAGTCGATTGGCGGGACCCACGTAATATATGTGCTTCACGACATCAAGCGGCCCGAGCGATACGGCCTGCCCGCTAATCCGATCATTCCGCCAAGCTATACATATTGGAAATGGATCGCGAAGCCGACCGGATTGATCCTGGGTTTACTCGGCATTGGCGCGGTCTTCTTCCATCGGGTTTTCTATGGGCCAAAACTGCCGGATCCCCGAGTGCCGGAAGTGCGAACTGGTCCGCAGGACGAAGTCGAAGCTGGTCGAAAGGAGAGGCCGTGAGCGCAACGAACTTTGACGAAAAAGCTCGAAGCGAGTTCGCTCGCATCGGCACTACGCGTGTTCGCCGCGGCGAGTTGTTGCGTCATCCGGTTTACACGCGCTTTCTGCACTGGTCCGTCGCGATCTTTTTCATTCTCTCGTTGCTGACCGGATTTGCGATTTATTCGCCGTGGTTGTTCCACTGGATCACACCATTCTTCGGCGGTGGACCACGAACGCGATTCCTTCATCCATGGTTTGGGTTGGTGTTCGAGGTGTTCTTCTTTTTCCAGTTTCTCAACTGGATGGCGCCGATGGCATGGACCGAAGCGGACCGGCGTTGGATGAAGAGGGTGCGGCAATACGCCACCAATGAAGAGGGACCCGAATCCGAGGACGTCGGATTTTTCAATGGCGGTCAGAAGATGTATTTCTGGGCAATCGTCATCTGCGGCATCTTGTTCCTGATCACCGGAATCATCATGTGGTTTGACAATGTGTTCGGGCGCTGGCTTGTGGCCGTGAGTTATGTGATTCACGATATTGCCGCGCTCGTGATGTTGGCCGGCTTCATCATCCACGTCTATGAAGGCACTGCCCACCAGCCAGGCACGTTCCGATCGATGATTGACGGTACAGTGACAGAGGAGTGGGCCGATACACACCATCCCGCCTGGTATCGCACTGCAGCCGATAGCCATAAAGAAGCACAAAAAGCACAAAAGTAGTTCTCGATCCTTCTTGTGCCTTTTGTGCCTTTTTGTGGCAAAGAAAGGATCTGATCATGAGCGCATATCTACGTCTTACTTTAATTGTGATTATTAGTTTGGGAAGTGCGCTTGCAGTTTTCGCGCAAAGCACGGAGAAAAGTGATCCACTCGTTCGCGTCCTTCAATCAAAAGGCATCCTAACGGAAGCAGAAGCACGCGCGATTACTACGAATGCCTCGCCTGAAGAGCAAAGAGATCGGCTCGCGGTGTTGTTGCGCGACAAGGGGGTGATCTCGTCAACAGAATACGAAGCTATACGCACACCCGCAGCGCCTTCCGAGATGAAGACAATCACCGCCGAGTACAAAACCACCGCACCGCCGCCGCCAGTCGCACCGGAGCCGCAACCGACACCTGCTGTGATCGCAGCCGTGGCTCCGGTACGATTACAGGGAATCGATTCACCCAAGCGAGAAGGATTGATCCCTGACATCAAACTCGGAACGGGCGCGCGGCTCAAGCTCTACGGCATCTTTAAGACAAGTCTCATTCACGATTCATCATCGCCCCAGGGAAATGATTTTCCGTTGCCGCTGCTGGCAGCCGACACAGGTCCGAACAACTCACCGGAGTTTCACCTGCGCGCCCGCGGACTGCGACTGGGAGCAAACTTCGAATGGCTGGATCCGGCCCCGAGGATGACGATAACCGGCAAACTTGAATTTGATTTCGAGGGTGATTTCCCGCGCGTCAATAATCGCAACATTACTTCGATTCGATCGAGCCAGCCGTCGTTACGTTTAGCGTGGGTGAGACTCGATCGACGCTTCAGTGATAAGAATAGTGCCTTTGTTTTGTTTGGACAGGACTGGTCGCCGTTCGTTTCGTCGACGCTGCCGAACACGGTCGAAAACACAAACTTCGGTGGCGTCGGTTACGGTGCTGCGTACACACGTATCCCGCAGGCTAAGTTTGGTTGGAATCATAAATTTGGCGGGTCGCGTGATTTCCAGTTCGAACCGGAGATCGCGATTGTGCTGCCGGCTTTTGGAAATCTGCCGAGTGATGTTTCCAATCAGTTAGCTTTCGGCGAACGACAAGGTGTGGATTCACAAAGGCCGGGGGTTCAGGGGCGTGCCGTCTTTCAATGGCAACTTGATCGGGCGCCGAGCGTTGCTCCGGCTCAGATCATCTTCAGCTTCGAACATGCACAGCGGACGGCGATCGTTACCGCGGCAAACGTGCCGGTTGCGTTCAGGTCGGCTTTTCCGAGCGGCGCGGAGGTCGGGAGCGACAGCGATGGATACTCGGCCGAGTTTCAGTTGCCAACGCATTTTATTACCGTCGTTGGGAAGTATTACGGCGGTTCCGATCTGCGCTTCTTTCTGGCGGGACAATTACTCTCGAACTTTAACGACACTGCGGGACTGACAAACGTCGCGACTGCGACTTCGATAGACGGTTCATCGACGGTTGCTTTCGGACTCGCGAATGGTATTGCCGTAGTTGCGCCGCAGCGGCCGGTGCGTGCGCAGGGTGGGTTCGTTCAACTCGGGTTCCCTTTATCACGGATATTCGATGCCGATCCGAAAGGACACAATGCGGGTTGGACTGCTTACCTGTATTACGGTGGCGATCAGGTTTTTGCTCGTGACGCGCGACGGTTTGGACTGCGTGGCGGCCGCAGTGATTTGTTCTCGGGAAACATTCAATACAAATGGAACCAGTGGGTGACGTTTGCTTACGAGGAGGGTTACTACCGCACACGCGCGGATTCCCGTACCGGCTCGTTGCCACTATTCCGCGGCATCCCGAGCTACACAACACACAACATTCGCTCGGAGTTTGCGGCAATCTTTACGTTCTAGGATTGTTTAGCCTGCGCAGCAGGCGGA
>DATNFX010000063.1:0-4129 GCA_035606195.1 Pyrinomonadaceae bacterium | reverse complement strand
TACCGTATGGGCGTTCAGCAGGCTCGGAGATAAATCGCACGCCTTTGGCTTTCAGATCTTCGTAAGTGCCGCGACAATCGTCAGTATTGAATACGCCCGCGCCGAGCACGCCTTTCGCCATGATGGCGCGTAATTGGTTCGTCGTCTCTTCGTCCATCATCATGCCGGGCTTCGGTTCAAGGAGGACGATTTCGAAATCCGGTTGATCGTTTGTGCACATCGTCAACCAGCGGAAATCCGGGCCAACCATGGCATCCGTGTGAACCTTAAAGCCGAGCTTGTCGCGGTAAAACTCCAGCGCCTCGTTCTGATTGTTAACAAAGATTGTGGCGTGAGACATCTTGCGGATCATACTTTCAGCTCTCCTCATAAAGATTGATTGAGAGGATACCTACTCAGCGTGAGGTCGTGCTTCTTGAAAATTGCTTTTTAGTCACAGATTATGCAGATTCGAGCTTGTGCATGACGAGGAAGCAGCCGGGGATCTGGCGCTTCGCTTGTGCTCTCTCGCGATATCTCGCGGGTGCATGACCGACGCAGCGATGAAAGAGCGTGCTGAACGAACCGAGACTCTGAAAACCGACTTCGAAACACACGTCCGTGACGCGCAGATCGTCTTCGCTGAGCAGTTCCTTCGCTTTCTCGATGCGACGATGAATGAGGTATTGATGCGGAGTTTGGTTGAAGGCCTGCCGGAATAATCGCAGGAAGTGGTAACGAGAAAAGCAGGCCTTCTCGGAAATCTGATCGAGACTCAGCGGATGGTCGTAGCAGTGGTCGATAAAATCGCGTGCACGACCAAGCCGCTGAAGCGTTTCGAGATCCGGCAGTGTGCCGGCGTCAATTCTTCTCACCATACGGTTACGGTTTCGGTGGCAGCGGCTTTTGCAACGCCCCTGCGATGAATTCAGTTAATCCGGCATCGCTGTTGTTATGTCGAAACTTGTAGTAGGTCGTCATCTGCGCCAACCACTCGTTACGACTCTGCTGCGTTTTTGGATCAGTTCCCGCCGACGCAATCGCGCGCGCATAAGCGTCGACGATGCGGTCCATCACGACACCGAGCTTCTCGAGCGCAGCTTTACTCGCCGGCGTTTCCGGCTTGTCGGCAAAGTCTTTTTGATAAGCTGCTGACAACGTCTTGTACGGACCCGATTCATAAGCAACGGCCAGGAAGTAATAGGTGGACGGAGTCCTCTTGATGTCGCTCTCAAACTGCGCCGCTTTGAGTAGCGAATCGATTGCCGAATCAGGCGACGTTTTCAGCGTCAGAAAACCAACAGCGTAATTCAGATAAGCGAGCGTGTCGTCCTTGCCTTTGAACGGCGCCCATTCGTTCGGTGTCTTGCCTGCCTCGATCGCCTGAATCGCAGCCCGCGCGTATTCAAGAGCCTGGCTGTTGAACTGTTCGTTCTTTGCTGACGCGGCGAGATAGCCCGCGTAGCCGAGGTCGATCTGAGCACGGAGGTAATTAGGTTCGTCCGCTAGGATTTTGGCGCCGGTGCTATAGGCTTCCGTGAACTTCTTCTCGTTGATGAAGATCGGCAGGTTTCGCTTGCGTTCGTCGCGTTCGTAAGCTGCCATCCATTTCGACAGGTAATCCGTGTACTGGTCTTTGTCTTTGTTGTACTTGGCTACATAATCCCGGGCGGCCTGATAGGCAGCGGCCGGATTCGGGAGGCGATTGTCGACGAACCGTTTGTAGATTTCGATCTTGACCGGATCGTCCGTCTCCTGGGCAAACACAATGGATGAGCCAAGCGCTACCGCGGAAAGCGCCAGCACAATAGCCAACCCCAATCTTCTTAACGACTTCATATTCAACTCTCCTCCGCTCCTTCTCTTCCGGAACACCTGAGGCCTTAGACGCGCACACGCCCGCTAAGGGTTTTATCAGCGTGAGGTTATAATCGTTATGTATTCATACAACATGATAGGGAAACTAAATGACCGGCACAACCAACAGACGTCCTGAACATATCAAATTCTCGGGCCGCATTCTATTCTTAACTGACGATACCGCCATTATCCGCCAGCAACTCGAAGCCAGCGGCGAGGCAGCCGCCGCCCTGGAAACCGAACTCGCCGCACGTCTGCTCAAAGGCGACCTCCCACTGATGAGCAACATCTCCACTGATGAGATAACACCGGGCTGGGTCTGTTTCTACTACGACGAAACGCTCGGCCAGTACGTCTATGTCGGCATGCGCGAAAGCGCCGTCAAGAAGGATGAGGTCAAGAACGGCGGGTTTGCAGTCGTCGTTTCAGGGTTGTCAAAAGGGTGTGGCTCGTCACGCGAAACCGCACCTTACGCTGAGAAAGCGGCAGGCATTCAACTTGTCATTGCCCAAAGCATCGAGAAGATCTACGGACAAAACTCGCAAAACATCGGTCTCCTGACTTCGACTGATTTCGGATTAGTGGAGCGCATTCGACGCGGCGAAGAGATTCCACTCTCAGAGTTCACCAAAGGTCTTGATCAAATCTCGCAGGACATCGTTTCTCACGGCGGTCTGTTCAACTACAACAAGGCTCGTCTCAGTGGCAAAGTCTCGCCGCCGGCAATCGACACCGCGCCGCGCCCGATGACGATCGTCGAGAAGCTCATCGCGCGGCACGCGTTTGTGACTGCCGGGAAAATTGGCATTCCAACGGTCAAGCCTGGCGATGCGCTGTTCGCGCTCGCAGACGTTCGCTTCTCGCATGAATACGTCACACCGATGGCCGCATCGCTGTTTACGCAAGCGCTGGGGCCGGACGCACGTGTGTCGTCGCCCGAATCAGTGTTTGCATTTCGCGATCACCTGACTTTCCTCGGTCGGGTAATGTCGCCGAAGCATCGTGAGATGGGTTTGTTGGAAAGAGCCGACGGTTTGGCAACCACTCAGCAGAGTTTTACTGAACAACAAAACATTTACCTCTACGGTTCCACCCCGGAAGGTGGCTCCGAAGCGATCTGTCACAACGCCGTGGTAGAGGATCTCGCACTGCCCGGACAAATCGTCATCGGCACTGACTCGCACACGTGCATGGCGGGCGTGCTCGGCTGCTTCGCGTTTGGGGTCGGCTCAACCGACATGGCGAACGCGTGGTACACGAAAGACATTCGCATCCGTGTCCCAGAGACAGTGCGATACGTGTTGAAGGGAACGAAACGCGACGACGTCGCCGCCAAAGACGTCATGCTCTACATACTCGCGTCCGAGTACATGAAGTCGAGCAAAGGCATCGGCAAGGTGCTGGAGTTTGCCGGCGAGGATTTGAAGAACTGGCCCATGGATGAACGCGCAACCTTGACGAACATGGCCGTCGAGGCGGGCGGCACCACCGGCATCATCGAGCCTGACGAAGTTACGCTCGACTACATCGTCCGCACGCGCGGGCTCGACGCGGAAGAAGTGCGCAAAGGATTTGTTTACAGCGATCCGGACGCCGAGTACGCCGCTGTTTTCGAGATCAATCTGGACGAGATTGGTCCGATGGTGGCGACCCCCGGCGATCCGCGAAACGGAATTCCGATCGATGATCTGGAAGAGGTTCGTATTGACGCTGCTTACGGCGGCTCGTGTACGGGCGGGAAAATGGCCGACATGGACATGTATGCCGAGGTGCTCGAAAACGCTCTCGCCAATGGCAAGCGCGTGGCTGAAGGTGTGCACCTGTACATTCAGTTTGGCTCGCAGAAGATCAAACAGTACGCGCGGCAGCGTGGCTATATCGATCTCTTCGAGCGCGCCGGCGCCGAGTTGATCGACCCATCGTGTGGCGCGTGTATCAACGCCGGTCCGGGCGCCTCCCCCTCGGCCGAAACTGTCACGGTCAGCGCCCAGAATCGAAACTTTCCCGGCCGCAGCGGCCCCGGCAAGCTCTACCTCGCCTCACCGTACGTGGTCGCCGCCTCCGCGATCGCCGGCAAGATTGTCGATCCAAAAGAGATCTAATCCACAGATTACACAGATTTTCTGCGTAATCTGTGGATGGTTTTCCTGAAACTTTTCGCCCTCGCCCTGCACTAACCTACCGAGAGAGACGATGAGTGCATTCGCGGGAACTCTGATGAACAGTTCAGCAGACCTTGTCACTCGCGTATGCCAGGGTGACGCCGAAGCCTTTCGTCTGATTTTTGAAA
>DATNFX010000062.1:0-11451 GCA_035606195.1 Pyrinomonadaceae bacterium | reverse complement strand
GGCGAAGCCTTGATGGGCGAACAGAATTACGGCATCGACGTCAACGTTGCCCGCAGTGTTGCCGAAGAGCTCAAAGCGGTTCAGAAGCTGGGCGTGCAGGTTGCGGTCGTCGTCGGGGGCGGCAACATCTTTCGCGGCGTGTCCAAGAGTGCCGGCAACATGGACCGCTCGTCCGCAGACTACATCGGAATGCTTGCGACGGTGATGAATGCCGTCGTCTTGCAGGATGCGCTCGAAAAGGTCGATGTCCACACGCGTGTCATGTCGGCGATCGACATTCCGCAGCTAGCCGAACCATTTATTCGCCGCCGCGCGATCAGGCACCTGGAGAAGGACCGCATCGTTATCTTTGCGGCCGGAACCGGAAATCCGTACTTCACCACCGACTCAGCCGCCGCCCTTCGTGCTCTCGAGATCAAGGCCGACGTCATTATGAAGGCGACTAAAGTTGACGGTGTTTATTCCGCTGACCCGATGACCGATGCAACCGCGGAGCTCTTTAACGAGATCAGCTATCGCCAGGTGCTCGAGCGACAACTACGGGTGATGGATGCTTCAGCAATCTCTTTGTGCATGGATAACAACCTGCCTATCATAGTCTTCAACATGCGCGAGCCCGGAAACATCAGACGCGTGGTTGTGGGTGAGCGGGGCGTGGGAACCAAGGTTGGTTAACTAATCACCAGGAGCGGAGTTTTAGCGATGAGTGAAAAGGACGTAATCAAGGAAACGCGGCCACGAATGGATACCGTCATCGAAGACTTCAGACGCAAGCTCGCGACTGTTCGCACGGGTCGTGCTGCGGTGAGCATTTTGGACGCGGTGATGGTTGATTACTACGGAACGATGACGCCGCTCAGCCAAATGGCTTCCGTTCACGCGCCCGAGCCGCAGATGCTTACCGTGCAACCATGGGATCAGACCCAACTCGGCGCGGTCGAGAAAGCGATTCGCGCTGCCGATCTGGGCTTGAATCCCTCAAACGACGGCAAGCTCGTTCGCATTCCGATTCCTGCGTTAACCGAAGAACGTCGCAAACAGCTCGCGAAGCAAGTGCACGACGTCGCCGAAGATCACCGCACCGCAATCCGCAACGTCCGTCGTGACGCCAACGATCGTCTAAAGAAGATGCTCAAGGATAAAACGATCTCGGAAGACGCCGAACGCGACGCACTCGACGAAATCCAGAAACTCACCAACAACCACATCACCAAGATCGACGAACTGACGAAGAGTAAAGAACAAGAGATTCTCAGCGTCTAAAGCCACAAAAAGCACAAAAGGCACATAAGGGATCTTAGCTTTTAGCATTCCTTTTGTGCCTTATGTGTTTTTTGTGCCTTTTGTGGCCTATCTCGGAATCGCGAACGCATCCTCACCCAGGTTCTGATTGAGCTTTACTTCCTTCACGTTGTACTCCGCAAAGAATGCACCCTGCGGCATCTCGAAACGCTGCGAGAAGCTGAACGGGATCAGCACCCCGTCTACTTCCTTGAACTTGCTGTTTGCAGTTCCGAAAGTAGCTCCATTGTAGGTCAGGAAAAACTCCATCACTCGACCATTCGTCGCGTCGATGTAGAAGTCGGTCGCGTAGCCCTCCGGATCCGCAATCCTGAATGCGCGCAACTTCTTCTTGTTGGGAATCTCGGAAACCTTATAGCCTGGCTGGTCGAATTTACTCAGCACCGAAAGCCCGAATTTCGACAGTGGCGGCACTTCCACATTCGGCAGCGAACTGTACGACTGCTGCCCGTCATAGATCTGCTTGAAGACCATAATCGGACGCGCATCAATCTCGATTCTCAACTTGTCGTTGGCGGTGACAATTGAAAACGCACCGGGAATCGACTGTGGACTATTCGGCGGATAGAGGGAAACCGATCCTCGCAGCATCATGTTCTGCACGGCGCGGAATTTTTCACCACCCTGCGCTGTAAATGCCGCCTTCGCAAGCTCCATCGGAGTGCTCTCAGGCGTGATCACTACCGCCGGCGGAGCGGCAGCGGTACCACCATTAGCCGCTGGAGTTCCCTTGCCGTGGTCCTGTGCTAAACCCGTAACGGAAAAACAAATAATAAGTGCAAGGAATAAAACAACTCGATTCATTTCATACCCTTTCGATCGGTCCACAGATTACACAGATTAAAAACGAATCTGCGTAATCTATGGATTAGAAGTTAAAACGTACCTGAGCGTAGATTCTGCGATTACCGGCGCCCGTGCTGCCACCACCACCACCGCCGAATCCACCAAACGCTCCTCCCAGATTGAGCGACTCGCCAAAGCTTGGGGAGGCTAGATTACCAACAGGCGTCCCGAGGTTCACGCGATTGAATAGATTCTGGAAGTTGATGGAAACGTTGACAGTGTATTTCTTCTCACTCGGAGCTCCACCGCCACCGCCACCTTGCGGACCAATCGCCGCCACTTTCGCCGCACCACCACCGCCACCGGCAGCGGCGAGCGATGGACCACCCGGCCCACCCACAGGCCGCTTGTCTGCGGCTCCGGCGCCTGCGCCAGCGGGTTTCGCGGCTGCCGCATTGCCTTTGTGGATATCCCCAAACTGGAACGCACGGCCGATACGAAGGTTAACAACAAACGATCCAGGCGCCTGTCCGAAGTTGCGCGGAATGATCGTCTCACCCGGCAACGGCGTCAGATTGAAGTTTCCAAAACGCGTGCAACGAATGCTCTGCGCGTTGCAATCAGCGCCGGCTGCCGCAAAGCTGGGACGTTCGTTGAACTGTCGATCCAGATTCCGATCCTGTCCCGTAGTGATATTGAAACCCGGTCCAGTGTTGGCGACGACGAACGGATTCATCACCACTTTCCACCACGGCAGGTTCACGGTGCCGAAGACGGTGAAACGATGTCGAATATCAAACGAGCTTCGTCCAAACTCACCTGACAAGTCGTACGAGTTCATCGGAAACAGCGTGCTGCCCTGGCCGTCTGAATCGTTCGTCGTCTTGCTCAACGAGTAGTTGCCGCTGAGCTAAACATGCGACTGAGCCTGCTGTTGAAGCCGACGAAGAACTGGCGCTGATTGAACTGCCCGCTCGCTTCATAACGAAACACGTCACCCTGCGTCGGATCGGGTCGACGACCGTTCGGCGTCAGCTCGGTGATCGTGAACGGTAACGGCGCATTCACGTCGCGCGCGCGAATGACGTGAGTAATGCGGATGTTGTAGAAGCCAACGAACATCGTGATGTTGCGCGGCAGTTGTCGCTCAACCTGCGTGCCGATCAGGAAGACAGTCGGGATCTGCAGATTGGGATCAACCTGCCAAACGGCCTGCTGTGTAGCGGGCACAAGAGAAACGTTCGGAACCGCAGTCGGGCTCCACTGATTCAGAAGCGCGTAGATTGGAGCAACGTTAGGCAGTGCCTGTTCGGCGAGAGAAGGCGGAGCACTTCGATCGAAAGGCTCGGCAACTGCCGTTTGAATCACGTTCTCGCCGTTGAAGCGAATCGCTTGCAGCGTGTTGTTTTCATTGAACCGATTGTAAAAGAAGCCCGTGCCAACGCGGATCACCATCTTCGGCGGTTTCGCGCTGTTAGCCGCTCCCGGGGACCATGCGACCGCAATGCGGGGAGCAAAGTCGAGCTTGCTGTGCGCGTTTGTTTGGATCTCGTATCGCAGACCGTAGCTGAGTGTCAGGTTCGGTCTAATGCGCCAATCATCCTGAATAAACACGCCATAATCTGTTTGACTGATATCCGCGAAAGGATTTCCCGCGTTGAGCCTGAACTGCGTCGCGCCGCCACCGGCCGCGCGAATTTGCGCAGGAGTAAAACCCTGCTCTTGCAGTAGCAGCGTTTTTTGATATCGCTCGATGCTCGTCAGACCAAAACCGCCGGTGAAGGTCCAGGTCCCGCCAAAGTTTCCCTCATTCTTGTCATCGACATTTATGTGACGAACGCGGCCGCCAAACTTGATCGCATGCGTGCCCTGCTGCCTGGCCGTGAAATTATTCAATTCCCAACTCGAGCGTTCACTGGCAGAGTGACCTACCTGCGAACCGCCCGAACTGAACGAACCACTGACATCAAGCGCGGGGATTGAATTGCTGCCGGTTTGCTCGTTGCGATTGTGCGAATACTGGAAACGAGTCTCGTTGATCGTCGTCGGATTCAGAATCGCGGTCTCAGTCACCTGCACATTCTGATTTACCGAGAGGGTGTCAAAACCGCGCTCCGGCAACGTAAAGCCCTGCACTCCCGAATTCTCAACGCTAAACCGGTTGTAGTTGTAACGGACTATTAGCGTGTTGTTCGTGTTGATGGCGTAGTCGAAACGAGGACTCAGGAAAAGATTGCGTCGCGGCACCAGAAACCCTTCGCCAAAATCAACCGGGTTCAGATTCTCATCGAGCACGGTTGCGCGTACGAGCTCGTTATCGTCTGTCTCGATACGGCCAAAGTTAAAAAAGAACGAAGCCTTCTTCTTCACGAGTGGGCCACTCAGATTAGCCTCGTACTGCCGAATCTGAAACGGTGTCCGTTTGCTGGAACTGACGGCGAATGGATTGCGCGAGTTGAGACTCTCGTCGTTGAAATTGATCGACGCGCCGCCGCGGATTTTGTCGGTGCCAGGACGAGTAAGAATGTCGATACGTGCTGATGGTTGATCGTTCTCGGCGGCGAAGGGATTCTGATTGATACGAATCTCGCGAATCGCATCTTTCGAGGGAAGATTATTGCCCGTAAATCCGTCGATGAAGATCTGCCCGCCGTTTGGTCCGACGGATGGACCAGCCAACGCCTGGAGTGCGGCGGCGAGTTCGTCAGGGTCGTCCGGCAAGGCATCGAGGTCTTTTCCGGCAATCACTGTTTGATTGGCATTGTTTGTGGCTTCGGTGCTGACGGCAGTTTCAGCAACCGTGACTTTCTCTTCGATCGTGACGCGCAGGGTAAGGTCGACGGTCTGTCGCGCTGTGGTGATATCCACTTCCTTGCCATCAGACGTCGCGAAGCCCGGTGCGGCCGCTTGCAGCGTGTACTTGCCGGGAGCAAGTCCGGCAAACGTATAGACTCCCTCACCATTGGTCGTGGTCTTCTTCTGAACTCCGCTGGCGTCGGTAATGGTTACACTGGCGCCGACAATTGCCGCTCCCAATTCATCAGTGATCAAGCCGCGCAGGGATCCGCGCGCTTGTTGTGCGGCGACAAGTGACGCGGACAGCATGACGATCAAGCTGATACACCACAGCTTGACGGGGAGATTTCTAAGAGAATTCATTTTTAGACCTCAAACAGGACTGGGATAAGAGCAACTATCCACAGATTACGCAGATTGCACAGAAAAGGATCTGTGTAATCTGTGGATGGTCTTTATGGCAAACCGATGCCGAAGGAAATGCCGCTGCCGCCTAAGCCGGCTGCGGGATTGGGTGCTTGTCCCGCCGCTGGACGGGGAGCAAGCATCGCGAGCAGAGTGTCAGCACCGGAAATCAGCGAAATCGCTGTTAGACGGGTCGGATCCGCACCCTGCGTACTGGAAACGATGATAGTGTCGCCAACCTTAACATCTGTTATCGAAATAGTTGGCAGTCTTTCGAGCATGTCGTTGATATTGAAGCCGCCACCGGGACGCGGACCGCCCGGTCCACCGCCGCCGGGACGCTGGCCCTGCGCTCCATTCCCAGCAGCACCACCGGCAGCCGCCGGAGCAGCGCCGCCGCCACCTGGGGCACTCGCGCCAGGAGCGCCACCACCAGGACGGCCGAAGCCTCCCATTCCTCCCATTTCCGAAGGAAAGCGTCGCAGAACAGCGTCCTGCTTGATGACGATTGTGAGCGGTATCTTCTTTTCCAACTCCTTGATATGGATCTCACCAGTTGCGGGATCGATAGCCGTCACGACGCCGCCGACTGTCCTAAAGGCTCCAGTTACGACTTTCTGCGGATTGAAGCGAAGCGGATCTTCAGTTCGATCGCCGAGAGCGCGTAACTGATCGCCGACTTTCAACTCGCCAAAACTACTCGGCTTGGCATCGCCAAACTTGATCGAGTCGGGCGCGTAACGCTTCATTTCAGTCTTGTCGCTGACGGGAATCACGACCGACTGTGTTCCGGCCATCGTCCGGTTAGCGATCGTGATCTCTTTGGTGTCAGGCTTCAGCGCTGTAATCACGCCGAGAATTCCGCGGCGGCGCCATTCCAGACGTTCCGCTTCCTGCTTCTTGGCGAGGTCGCCTTTCGTCATCACGATAACCTGAACGGCAGGCACCGACTTCTGATCTGCCGAGACAGTTCCGCGCGCCATCACGCGGTCGCCCTCACCAAGGTCAGCAAACGTCAGGTCGGTGGCATTGGCGAGCGTTTTCTCACCGGGAGCAAGCTTCTTATAGGTCGTTTTATCGCTAAGGGTAACTGAGACCATGGAGCCGGCGTCGGTCTTGATGATCAATTGTTTTGCGGCGGCATCGATGGATTTAACTTCGCCAATCGCGTATTTGGCAGCGATATCAGGATCTGCCGTCTGTGCGAGTGCAGCGGGGGTTGATGCCAACAAGCCGATAAATGCTAGGGCAGCCGCGAAAAAGAACGTCCTCATTACTAGTCCCTTTCTGTCCTGTTTAGTGAACACCACAAAGCGCGGATTTATGACTCCCAAATCCAGAAAATTGGTTTGCCACAGAGGGCACAAAAGTCACAAAAAATGATTTACGTGTTGCTCCAGCCGACGCGGTAGCGGGCTGTTAGTGCCAACCCAAAGCTGATAATCAGCATAAAAACAGCGATAAAGGGCCACACGTAGGGAAGCGAGGTTAAGAGTACCCAAAAACTTGTCCCCAGTAATAACGCCACAGCCTCGGAATTCTTACCAATCGCAAGATATTTTCGCTGTAACCACCGGCCGGTGGCAGCGTACAGGATGACCCGGCCAAACACTCCGGAGACCAGCAGGAGCAGTAAAGCAAGCAATCCCACCATCACCTGGACCGGCTGCGGCATGATCCAGAGGCAAAGCGGCACCACGCCTGCCAGCACAAGGAGCCCAATCAGACCAATCGCGGCTACACGCAAGCTGGTTAACTGAAGCCGCGCGACGCCGCGACTTATCGTGCCCGGCATCACGAGGGTGAATCCGAGTGAGACGAGGAACCAGAACAATACGACCAGCAGTCGCGTTCCGAGATAGGTTGAGGTCCAACGAGGGCTGAAGATCCCCGACGGATTATTCATCATGTTGCGGAGTTCCTGTTCGTAACCCGCATACATCATCGTCATCGCCTCAGGATTGCGATTGGGATGAGGGTCTTCTGCTCGATAGCTCCCTCCAATCACCATCACGTCGCCGCCAATGCGTGCACCGTTCTTAAGAATCACCGAGCCGCCGACCGCAGCGACATCGCCGTCGACGACACCTTCGACGATCACGTCGCCTCCGAGTGACACTGCTTCCTGAGCACTGCCGGTGATTCTCACCGACTTCCCTATTCCAACAACAGGCCCTTCATTGGCGCCCGATATTACGAGCGTCTCTTTTGCGTTTTGTGCACTGGCAACACCGACGAGTATCAGCACCCACAAGAGTAGTGCGCAGAAGCGATTCAAATCGAGTTTGTTGAGGGAGGGTTGAGATCTGACTGTCGACAGGTAAGTGACCATTGCCCGAGGCAACCTCCTATTCGGTTGCTCTCGTGCGATGATAATTTGAGATCAAACGCGAGAGTATCAGGATGGCTAACGCTAACAATCCTACAAGTGGCCCCAGCAAATCGGATTCGATAATCATTTTCCTGCTGAGCACTCTGACAACTACTGTGAATCCGGCAACTGCGTCATAAGCACTGCCGGCCACAAAGCTGACTAAGCCGAAAACAGTAGCAACAAAGCTCTCGGCAAACATGAACAGACTCCTGCGCGCTGCAGCGCCGAGCAGCACAAACCCGACGAATGCGAGGACGGCACAGATAGTCAAAGCTTTGCGATGTTCAGAACGCGTGCGCACCCCTCTCATATCGCTCGCAGCACGCGCCGCAACCATCCGTGAGAAGTTATCCGGCACTGGAATCTCAGCGCTTTCCGACATCGCGGCATCCAGTTCGCAAACCAGAAGTCGATGAGCTCTCAGCTCCGCGCGACACTCGGCGCAGCCTTCCAGATGATCTTCGAAGAGCAGTGTTAGATCTGTATCCAGTTCGCCATCGACGTAGGCGGCAAACAGATTTCGTTCGCAGATCTTTTGCTGGTCCCTATTCATTAAACGCCGGTAATTCCCCTGTCAACAAACTGCTGTCGCATCATCTCGCGCGCCCTGAACAATCGGTTCTTGACCGTGCCGAGCGGCAAGCCCGTTACTTCGACGATCTCCTCGTAACTGAGATCCTGTGAATGACGAAGAATAATCAACTCGCGATAGTTGGCGGGCAGTGTTTTAACTACTGACTCAATCTCGCCGCGTCGCTCTTTGCGTTCACTCTCCTGTTCGGGACTGAGGCGGCCGCTTTCAACCGGCAGATCGAACTGATCGCCTTCCGGACCCATCACGAGCGACTGTTCGCGAGTCGTGGTGCGGCGCAGGTGATCCACGGCGGCGTTGTGCGCAATCTTGTAGATCCAGGTCGAGAATTTGAATTCGGCGCGATACCTATGGAGCGAGTTGTAAACCTTGATGAAGATCTCCTGAGTGAGGTCGAGGGCGGATTCGTAATTGCCGACCATGCGGTAGACGTAGGCTGAGATCGGCCGCTGGTAGCGCCGGACAAGCTCTTCAAAACTTCCTTCGACGCCGCTGACAGCAGTGGCCACGAGGTCGCGGTCAGTGGCCGCAGTCAAATCTCGTGAAAAGGCACGGGAAACTGAGGAGGCAGCAAGATTCATAATACAGGGGTGTTACGTGCCACTTGGACAGATTGTTTCAAATTGCCGATTGCCAATTGCCGATTGCCAATTCGTGAATTTCACGCCATTACGACCTATAAATGGGCAATCGGCAATTGGCAATCGGCAATCACCAGGACAGTGTGGCTAGACCGGCTGGGGCGGCGATGGAGTCGAAGCTGAATTCCCGGTTGGGTAGTTGTAATCCGAGGTCTTCCGCCTGCAGCGGTCGCAGATCTCCGCCCGTCGTTTCGTTGACGATTTCCCCGGCGCGCTGCTTCGTGATGCCCTCGCCGATAACCATCAGCCGCATCAGACCCGGACTCTCGCCCGTTTCGGGAGTGCTGCGATCTCGATAGAACAACAGCAGCCGGTAAAACTCGTCCTCAATCTCGTCTTCGGCACACTCCACCGTGCGAACAAACAGCGGGTGCCGGTCGCGAAAGATGACTCCAGTGAAACCATGATTCGAACCACTCAGCAACAGTGAATCGCCGGCGCCGCCATTGCGCGTCAACCACTGCGCCTCGCCCAGGTGCCGCGGCAGGATCAAACCTGCGCGCCACGAGAGCGAGTCGAGAACCGCTTCATACTCGGCAAGTATCGCTTTCCTGACTGCGATGACAAGATACCGATCGCGCCCCTGTGCATCTTTCTGCAGGCGGTCTCTCGAGATGGAGAGCTCTTCCATCGACGCGCCAAAGCCGCGTTCAATCTTCCATCTCAGTACATCCTGAAGTTCAGACGCGGATTGCAACTGGCTTTCGATGGTGAGCACCAGCGTTCGTGCGCTAGCTTCCGGCAACGAGAGCGACCAGCGCTTCTGTTTCAGCAGCCCGGCGCTCGCGGCGAGATCATTCAACACCGCTGCGAGTTGAGCTTTGTTCTGGATGTTCGTCTCGTCAAAGCTCGGCCGAACGAGTGACTCATCGATATTGAAAGTCGCTGCGCGGCGCAGCTTACACACCGAACCTCTGACGCGTTCGAGTTGAACTACGGAAGCAACTCCCTTTTCCAGACCGATTGCGGTGGCGGGATACCAGGGGTCAATTAAACGTGATAAGAGGTTGGGCACTGTTCTATATTTCCGATTGCCAATTGCCGATTGTCGATTTAAGTCGCGTCAATCCAATTGGCAATTGGCAATTGGCAATCGGAAATTGGCAATTCGTTTCACCACTCACTATAAGCTGTGCCTTCAGTCGAGACTTCTGCTGAGGCGCTGTGAACGTCAGTCATCCCCTCCTGGCCCTCGGACGAATTCGGATCTGCGCCCTGCGTGATGGCCCAGTCCTTCTGGCCCGTGAACGGATCGATCGGGACGTCTCGCATGTAACCCTCAGTGACGAGATCATCGAGCGATTGAGGCAAGCGCCCTTTGTCAGCCGCGAACTGATCGATCAACGAACGCATCTTGCGCAGATCATCTCGCAGCACCGTCTCGCGCGTGTGCATGATCGTCTTTTGATACTGCGGTAGTGTGATCGACGCGAGAATGATGATGATCGAAATCACGATCATCAACTCCAGCAACGTAAATCCTGCCTGTCTCTTACCAGTCACTGTACTTCTCTCCATTCAACGCCGTGTCTCTCGACTTCGAGCGCACATCAAAAACATTTTCACCGCCCCAGGAACCGGCGTCGGCCGGGTCGTAGCACGAACGAAGGTCCCAATCCGATTTTCCCGTCATCGGATCGATCGGCAGCCCTCGCATATAAACTTTTTGTTTAGTCGACAACTGACTCTGCCCGACATCAGTTGCATTCACACCCTGCTGTCCGCGACCACCAGTCGAGCCTCGCGGTATCACATTGACGCCATTCACGAGCGTTTCCAGATCCGGCGGGAAATGATCAGGATTGTCGATGCCGAAGATCGTGCAGTCGCTGATCACCACTTTGCTGCGCGGATCGATGAACGTGTTCCCCTGTTGTTGTGCCTGTTGCTGTGGCGTCAGTGCGACTCCGGTGCAAACCATGCCGACCGTATCGCGATGAAACTCGTCGATTGCCATACGGATCTGGCGCAGGGTCTCGCGCAGTTGCTGCTCCTTTTGACGCTTCACCGAAACCTTTACGAGGGGCAACACGCCGAGCGTCAGTATCGTCAGCACGGTGATCGTGATCACCAGTTCGATTAATGAGAAGCCTTTTTGCTTCATAACCGTTACACGCCTGAGGTCGCAAAAAAGCACAAAAAGCACAAAAGATAGTTCGCTAAGCTTGTGCTTTTTGTGCCTGTGGCAAACCGACGAACGTCTATTGCTGCTTCACTGTCGCCGTCCCCTGCACTATCTGTGACGTGATGTCACGCGAGTCAGCGGCAACAACGTGCAGCGTTTCCTTCACGAACATGAGCGAAGCATCGCCTTCGCCAATTGCTTCGATATCGATGAACAGCAGTGGTCCGGAGCCTCCGAACGATGCCTTGCCGTTACTCGTGATCGATATCAAACACCTGCCTGCTGTCGAGTCGATCACGGGTGTAAACGACGGTGCAGTTTCTCCCGAATTCGGAAGAATACTTCCCGCAGTTAATGCATGTACCTTAACTACCTTCGGATCGAATCGCAGCGCCACCAGGGCCAGATTCAACGGCACATCGGAGTTCAA
>DATNFX010000061.1:0-7410 GCA_035606195.1 Pyrinomonadaceae bacterium | reverse complement strand
GGCTTGATGACCGTCTTAATGTTGTTGTCGGAAAGCAATTTATTAAACACGACCAGATCTTTATTCAAGACACCGTCCAACCGCTTTTGCAGTCCGGACAGTTGCTCCTTAAACAACTGCTGCACTTCACGCTGCTGCTTCGTCGGCGGAAAATCCCCGCTGCTCAATCCATTCGCAAGGTAGTTGATCCTGGTCAACAACTTCGGTGGCCAACGGACGGTATCCTGCCCTTGCCCCGTCAGCTTCCGCTGAATCAGGTCGTCCTCAATTTCGATCAATTTCTTATCCAGATCGCCGGCGGCAGACTTTACGGTCGCTGAAGCGGGCGTCGAGTCCAACGTCGTAGTCATTTGATAAAGCTGGCTGCGAATCAACTCTATTTGGTTCACCATCCTGGAACCGGTTTCAAGATCCTTCGCCAACTCGAGCATCATCGCTGTCTGTACACTGATGTCAGCCTCAGAGCCGCCGGAATTCGGATCTTTTTTGATTATGAGTGGCTGACTAAGCTCCTGCCCCGCCACCAAAAGTCTTACTGTGTAAGTGCCTGGCGGCAACAAAATCGACATGCGGGGAGCACCTGGGGCACTGCGAGTGCCATCCTTATCGACCTTTATCTCTGGAGCGTATGCCGGGCTGGTTCTCATGCGGACTTCTGTCGTCAGTTCGCCTTCGAGATTCCAAACGACCCGATTAAGTCCGATATTCTTACTTCCTGTGAATGCTCTGACTGTCTGACCTTTCGCATCTACAATACGGATTCGAACGTCGCCTGCAGGCGCTGTCTTGAGGTAGTAGCTGATCGGCGCTCCATAGGGCGGATTCTGGCCGGCTGAAGGGTCGTCCGACATTGTCACCGGCACCGTACCCTGTCTAAATCGATAGGCCGGACGCGGTGGAAAGAGGTGTACAGTTGAATCGCGGACTGTTTGATTCATCTGTTGAATTGGTGTGAGGTCGTCAAGGATCCAAAAGCCACGCCCATAAGTCGCAATCACGAGATCATTGAAGTGCTCCTGAACAACCATCCAATAGACCGGTGCGCGCGGCATATTGCTTTGCAATGGTTCCCAGTTCTCGCCATCGTTGAATGAAACATAAAGTCCGTTTTCCGTTCCCACGTACAAAAGTCCTGGCCGCACAGGATCCTCTTTGATGCAGTGCGCGTAACTCAACATGCTGTGAGGAATGCCGTTCGTGATGGCTTTCCAGGTCTTTCCGTAATCCTTCGACTTGAAGATGAAGGGATCGCGATTGTTCTCCTGATGAAAGTCGACTGTAAGATAAACGGCGCCGGCCTCGTAACGAGAAGGCTCAATATTGCTTACCGTTCCCCAGCGTGGCAGGTTGGGAATATTCTTCGTTACGTTGGTCCAATTCTTGCCGCCATCGCGGGTCAGCTGGACCAAACCATCATTGGTTCCGACCCAGATTAAGCCTTTTTCCTTCGGCGATTCAGCGATGGCGAAGATGGTCGAGAAATACTCCACGCCAATATTGTCACCGGTCAGGTCACCAGAAAATCCCTGTTTGCTTTTGTCATTCGTCGTGAGATCCGGACTGATAACCTGCCAGCTTTGACCATCGTCGGCTGTCTGGTGGACAAACTGGCTGCCCACGTAAAGCTTCTTGTGATCATGCGGTGAGATGGTCAGGGGAAATGTCCAGACAAATCTGTACTTCAACTCGGCTGCTGGTGACCCATTAGTTTGGTCGGGCCAAACTTCTACACGACGAATTTGACCGTTGCGTAGATCGAAACGTTCGACAATGCCACCGACGCTCCCGGAACCTGACGCGCTCGACCAAATAATGTTTGGATCGACGGGATCCGGTGTGGCCCAACCACTCTCTCCTCCGCCTACAGACTGCCACGCGCTACGTGGAATCGAACTCCCAATGCCGGCTCCTGCTAAGCGGCTCGGTCCCCGATATGAAGGATCGTCCTGTTCGTTCCCGTAGACGTAATAAGGAATTCGATTATCGACCGTGACGTGATACAGCTGGGCGATTGGAAGCTGAATGCGAAACCACGTCTGTCCTCGCGTCGTTGAGATTGATACGCCACCGTCGTTGGCCACCGCCATCCGGTTCGCGTTCTTTGGGTCGATCCAGATGTCGTGATTGTCGCCTCCGGGACTCGCACCACCGCCGAGCATTCTTGCGGTTTCCCCTCCGTCAGTTGAGCGTGCGAATCCGGCAGTGAGGTAATAGGTTTCGTTCTCGTTGTCCGGAGCAACCGCCACACGAAAATAATAATGAGTGCGGCCGCCGAGATTTCGGTCATAGCTTATGAGGCGCCAGTTTTCACCACCATCATCTGAACGCCAAAGTTTGCCGCGGTCGGTTTCCTTGCCGTTCAAAGGCACTCCATCCCCGGTCTCGATTAGAGCGTAAATACGTTTCGAGTTGTTGGGTGCAATTGCAGAGACGATCTTGCCGGTCGTGCGCGTCGGAAGACCATTGCCCGAAAGACGCTTCCAGGTGACGCCTCTGTCAATCGACTTGAAAAGACCACTACCGGGTCCGCCACTTTGCCGGCCCCAGGTATGAATCTCAATGGGCCACATGCCGGCAAAGAGAACCTTCGAATTATTGGGATCCATTTCGAGATGAGCACAGCCACTGTTCTCATCTGTAAAGAGCACGCGTTCCCATGTTTTGCCGCCATTGATAGTGCGGAAAACACCTCGTTCCTGTTGTGGGCCATAAGCGTGCCCGAGGGCAGCAACGAGAACGATGTCAGGATTTTGCGGATCGATGACGACTCGACTGATGCGTCCGGTCTTTTCCAATCCCATCAATGTCCACGTCTTGCCCGCATCTGTTGATTTGTAGACTCCCTGACCCACTGAGATGTGGCTTCGAATCCATGGCTCACCTGTGCCCGCCCAAACGATCTTCGGATCAGAAGGGGCAATGGCCAACGCCCCGATCGATGAGACCGGTTGGCTATCGAAGATCGGTTCCCAATGGACACCGCCGTCAATAGTTTTCCAAATGCCTCCTGAGGCTGCGCCGACGTAGTAGATATTTGGCTGGTCCGGAATGCCAACGACGGAAGTGAGACGGTTGCCCACCGGTCCGATGTGTCGAAAACGAAGCGAACCGAGTATATCTTTGGTGTCTTGGGCCTTTGCGGTAAGGATTGGATGGAGCGAAAAGCAAAGCGCCAGGAGTGAAACTACTACGATGGTACGTTTACGCATCCACATGGCGGTCTCCTATTAAATTCCTCTTCCACCTTGTTCAAGAACTATTCAGTTGTGATTGGTTGGCCGGCTTGTTCTTTGGAGCAGCCGAATTATATACACCCGTGAAGAGCAGGACTAGTTTTTCTTCCTGGCGAATTTCTTGCTGTTGCGTTCCCAAAAGACACCGTCGACATACCCCTGAATGCTGTGATCTGTCGAGGCGAGGTCGAGCCGTTTCTCCGCGAGGCAGCAAAAATTCTCGTCTATCTCAACACCGAGGTAGCGACGTCCGAGTTTTTTCGCCACCACAGTAGAAGTTCCCGCGCCGTTGAATGGATCGAACACAAGGTCGCCTTCGCGTGAGCTGGCAAGGATGATTTTCGCCAGCAGTTTCTCAGGTTTTTGTGTTGGGTGATCGGTGTTTTCCGGCATTGACCAGTAGGGGACGGTTAGATCTGTCCAGATATTCGACGGATGGGTCGCTCTAAACCGGCCGTTTTCCGTGTTGCTCCAATCTTTCGGCTCGCCATTACGGTCAGTGTAGGGCGCGATGACCTGACGTTTGAGCATCACCGCATCGACGTTGAAGTAATAATCTTCACTAACTGTAAAAAACCAGATGTCCTCGGAGCAGTTCTTCCAGTTCGACTTCGCACCCCGTCCTTTTTCGCGTTCCCACGTGATTCGGTTCTGAGAAATGAAGTATTTTTCGCCGACGCGCTGAATTGCGGCCGAGCTGCGCCAGTCGCCGCAGATGTAAATCGAGGCAGCCGGCTTGAGCAGTCTTACAGTCTGAGACAGCCAGGAGTCCAGCCATTCTGCGTAATCATCTGTTGAGACTCTCCTGAATTTTCGGTCGTTGAAACACTTCGTCAGGTTATAAGGCGGATCCGCAAACAGTAGATCGACAGAATGATCGGGCACGTTGGGTAATGCGGTGAAGACGTCCTGACAAAACAACTTATCCTGAATATTTTCGACACTGGCAGGTGATTCCAGCTTTGCGAGAGAGACCCTGTATCGAACGAATTCCTCCTCGGAGAGCGTCATCGTCCGATTAAGCGGAGCCCGAGCGTTTGGCATCGCGCTAGTTTACTCCAAAGAAAAAATTGGTGTGATCATTCTCGCCATGAGGTAATATGAATAACGCTTTGCTATAATTTGTTTCGCTTTCTTCTCTTATTCGCTGTAACAGCAGTGTTTACTGAGCGATTGTCTTCCCAGTTCTGTGAGGAGATAATTAGCCCAATCGACGTGTAAGTGTGAACGAGCTTACGGCCTGATGTCAGAAGACACTAAGCAACCTGGTTCTGAAGAACCCGTATCGCCGGGCGTCTCAGATGCTGAGGCGTCCGGCACGCCTCCTCCCTCAGCTATTCCGCCCGCAGGAACGCTCGCCGGAGCCGACGCCGAAAAGGCGTCGATGGTCGAGCAGGCGAAAGCTCGTGTCGCCGCCGTAAAAGAATCTCTCGAACAACCGGCCGCAGCAGGCGCTCCAAAACCGCCGGTCAAGAAAAAGGACGAAGGTCCCAAACCGACCGACGCCAGCGGACATCCACTCGTCAAAAAACTGAAAGCTAAATTTGGTGAGGCGATTGGCGATGCGTCCGAGTTTATCGGGCAGCTCTCCGTTCACGTCGACGGCCAACGTATCGTTGAGATCTGCAATTTTCTTAAGAACGACCGCGAGGTGAGCTTCAACTATCTCTCCGATCTAACGTGCGTTCACTATCCCGACCGCCGGCAAACACCGTTTGAGATCGTCTACAACCTGTTTTCAATTGAGAATAATGAGCGTGTCAGGTTGAAGGCGGCGGCGAAAGACAGTGTGGAAAGTGTGACGAGCGTGTGGCCCGCCGCAAACTGGCTCGAGCGCGAGGTTTTTGATCTGTTCGGCATCACCTTTACCAATCATCCGGATCTGCGTCGACTGCTCTTGCCGCCTGATTGGGAAGGGTACCCGTTGCGGAAAGATTATCCGCTCGAGTTTGTCGAAAACGCGTGGACTGAGACCCATTTGCCGGTGATGACTGAAGTCGAGATGGAGCAGTTGCAGCAGCGGCGCGGTTATGGACTGGATCTTTTATCAGTGCCGCAGGAACGAATCATGCGCGAGATTTTCCGCGGTGGTAAAGACGTGATGCCGAAAGATAAATGACGCCGAAAGAGATCGCCACTCATTACGATGCGAAAGTCTTTGATACGCCCGACGCGGCGAAAGTGGCGGGATTTGTTTTGACTGAAACCGCCGCGCCGAGAAACGTCTGGAACAAGGCGAGTGCTGCGAGTGCGATTGTTTTGAAGCTGTTGGAGCGTCGCGAGAATGGTGACGTGGAAGATATTGGGTTAGTGATTGAGCCGTTTCAGGTGACGGGGTGTTACAAGCCGCAAGCGTCAGAGGAGCCGGCGACATAGTTTGGACAGGATTAACAAGATTGCATGATTTGCAAGATATCCTGTTAATCATGAAATCTTGTAATCCTGTCTAACATGAAGAATTGAAGCAATGCATCAAGTAGAAATCGCGACAACTCAGGAAACACTGCTCGACAGCCCAGAGATGGTGCTGAACATGGGCCCGCAGCATCCGTCGACACATGGCGTGTTGCGTGTGGTCCTCAAGCTCGACGGCGAAACTGTCATCGACCTTGATTGCGACATCGGTTATCTCCACCGCGGGATGGAGAAGATCGCCGAGAATCGCATGTACACGCAGATCGCGCCCTACTGGGATCGGCTCGATTACATCGCCGCGGTTTCAAACGGGCTGGTGTGGGTGGAAACAGTCGAGCAGATGATGGGACTTCCTGTTCCGCCGCGCGCGCATTACCTGCGCACGATTCTCACCGAGCTCAATCGCATCGCTTCGCACCTGCTTTGGCTGGCTACGCACGCGCTCGATATCGGCGCCGTCACAGTCCTGCTCTGGGCGCTGCGCGAACGCGAGGAAATTCTGAAGATCTTCGAACGACAGTTTGGTGCCCGATTGACGTGTCACGCATGGCGCGTCGGCGGCATGCCAAACGATGCTTACGACGATTTCGATAAAGACGTTCGCCAGTTCGTCAACAACTTCCCGAAACGACTCGACGAATATGAAACAGTGCTTTCCGAGAATCGCATCTGGCTCAGCCGCACCGTCGGTATCGGCGTCATCTCTGCCGAGGACGCGATCGCGATCGGTTTGTCGGGTCCGGCGCTTCGCGGTTCCGGAGTTCCCTGGGACGTTCGTAAGTCTCGACCATACGCCGCGTATGCCGACATGGACTTCGACATCCCGTTAGGCGAGAACGGCGATACATATGATCGATATCTTGTGCGACTAGAGGAAATGAGACAGTCGCGTCGCATCATCGATCAGGCGTTGGAGAACCTTCCGGATGGTCCCGTAAATGCGAAGCTGCCGAAAGTCGTGAAGCCGCCTGTAGGTGATTACTATCACACCATCGAGGCGCCCAAAGGCGAGATTGGTTGTTACATCGTCTCCGACGGCACCGCGCACCCATGGCGGGTGAGGGTTCGTCCTCCTTCATTCATCAACCTGCAGGCGCTGCGGCAAATGTGTATCGGACACCTGGTGGCGGACGTGGTCGCCATTATCGGAACGCTGGATATCGTTTTAGGGGAGATCGATCGCTAAATACATGCTTCTATTTGGCCCCATTGATGTGCTGAACGATCTGCTGTTGAAGACAGGGCTCAGCGAAGACTGGATAAAGTTTTTTGTCTGGCCCTTGATCCAGATTGGACTCGTCGTCACGCTCGTCGCGCTTTGGGTAGCCTACGCGACCTATCTTGAGCGAAAGATTTCGGCGTTCATGCAGGCCCGTCTTGGTCCAATGCGTGTTGGACCGTGGGGACTGCTGCAACCTATTGCCGACGGCCTCAAGCTGCTGACCAAAGAAGATTTCATTCCGGAAAATGCGGATCGCTGGATCTTTTTCTTTGCACCTTACATCGCCGTTGCTTCCGCGTTCATCGTTTTCTCGGTGATTCCGTTTGGTCCTGACTGGGCCGTCATCGCCGACGTCAACATCGGTTTGCTGCTGGTGCTGGCAGTCTCAAGTGTTGGCGTGCTGGCGTTGATCCTTGCCGGCTGGTCGTCGAATTCGAAATATGCGTTGCTCGGGGGCCTGAGATCGAGCGCGCAGATGGTGTCGTACGAAGTCGCGATGGGTCTCTCGCTGATTGGCGCGTTGATGTTTGCGCGTACGCT
>DATNFX010000060.1:0-19471 GCA_035606195.1 Pyrinomonadaceae bacterium | reverse complement strand
CCGAAGATAATGTCAGTCCAAGTGACCTCGCCCATAAATGAGACTTGGGCAATGCCATGCTCATATTCTTGAACCTCGCCGTTCGCCAATTCATAGATTCTTTTGCCAACGGGTTGGATTCCGACTTTTCTGAGTTCCGATGCAGGAGCCATCGAATCCATAGCTCCTGTGTCGACGAGGAATTTTGCGCTGTAAATATACTGACCATTCTCTTTCGACGAATTCATTCGCGAAAGTTCAACGGGAATACGTGTGAGGCCCATTATGCATTCTCCTTGAGTTTTTCGTTTGAGTGTCATAGTCGCGATACTATTTCATCCGCAGTTGGGAGTAAAGCGAGTCGAGCTTGATTTTCGCTTCGGTGGCGAAAAGTGAGTGCGGATAGCGACGGATCAGTTCACGCCACGCCGAGCCGTCGTAGTGAAAGCGTTTGGTTGAGTGATCGAAGACGAATGTTATTCCCTGTCGGTTGTAGCGATCCAGGCCGGTGTAATTCAGGAAGTAACTGAACTCCGGAGCGTCGCCGCGATCGTGTTTCAAACGACGAGCGGCATCGGCGGATAGTTTTGCGGCGAGATCTTCAGCGGTATCGCCGAGTAGCAATAGAACCGCCGGACGTAATCGCGAACGCGGAAATTGATCGAGTAAGATTCGTGCGCGTTGGATGCGATCGAAGCCTTCAGAGCGTTCTATTAACGTGAGCAGTCTTTGATCCTCGCCGGGACGGGATGGCGAGACAACAGCCTCGCGTTGAATCCAGCCATGAGTGCGGCTCGAGACATTCACCAGAAAGAAAGAGATTCCATCGGCGCTTGTCTTAAACGATCTGACAGCTAGCAAGCGTCCGCGGCTCAAACGCCGCACGAGCCGTCCGTTGAGCTGAGGCGTCGCGCGCAATGCGGCGAGACGTTCATCAACAACAATCGCGATACGCCCACCTGCAGGAGGTTTTCTTTGCTGCCCGAGAATTGAGCTTGAATTGAAAAAAATTAGACAGAGACAAAGCGTGAGCTTGTGAGGAAGCATAGTGTTTCTCCAATCGTGAGGTTTAATAGGTCGTATAAGTCCTATAGGACCTATACTGCCGCTATTCTCTCTTTAAACGCCGCATGATGGAAATGGCAAATCGCAACCGCCAGCGCATCCGCAGCGTCATGCGGCGAAGGCACGCTCTTCAACGACAGCAGCAGGCGCACCATCTCCTGCACCTGATGTTTCTCAGCGTTGCCATATCCAACTACCGTCTGCTTAATCAACCGCGGTGAATATTCGCAAATCTCGAGCCCGGCACGCTCCGCAACCAGCAACGCAACGCCACGCACCTGCCCGAGTTTCATACTCACCTTGACGTTGGTCGCGAGGAAAGCATCCTCCAAAGCACACGCATCCGGACGATGCTCGGCGATCACTTCTTCCAACCCGTTACACATCTTCAGCAGCCGCGTCGAAAACTTCAGACTCGACGATGCACGAATAGCACCAAACGCAACGAGTGAATAGCGGCGCCTGTCACCTTCAACCACGCCCCATCCGGTGGTCTGACTTCCTGGATCAATTCCTAGAACGCGCATCGCGCGGAGAGTATACTACACGTGAAAAGTCCGAATTCATTCTTGGATCGGGTCAGTACAGGGAGCGGTAGCGACCTGATCAAACTCGGAGTCAAGAATCATTATAAATCTCACGGACCAGGTCGCTACCGCTCCCCGTACTGACCCGATCCAAGTGCGATGTGTTACCACAAAATGATATTCTGAAACGTCCCCTGCGAAGTTTCCCTATGGCCCCTGCTTGTTTGTGTAAAAAGAATCCCCAAAAGCACACTCCATGAGTGAGTTGTTCGAATCGCTGTCTTCATTAATAGGCCACCCCGCGGGTGATGCGGATGAGAAGCCGTTCCAAGCGGAGTTTTTCAGTGTCGAACGTCTCGAGCAATACGCACAGACTCTCGCAGCCGAACACAAAACCGTTACGCGAAAAGGCCGCGCGCAATTACTGCCACGCCTTGAAGATAACGGACGTAAACTGGAAGCCGCTTACAAAGCACTCGTCGAAGCCCTACGCCAGGGCCACACAATCTCGCCGGCTGCAGAATGGCTCGTCGACAACTACCACATCGTCGAAGAACAACTGCGCGAGATTCGCCAGGATCTGCCGAAAAGCTATTACCATGAACTTCCGAAACTCGCGCAGGGCGAATTGCAAGGCTACCCGCGCATCTATTCAGTCGCACTCGCGCTGATCGCCCACACCGACTCGCGTCTCGATACACAAACACTGCAAAGATTCATCGCCGCGTATCAAACCGTCGCTCCGCTTTCGATCGGCGAGCTGTGGGCGGTTGCAATCACTCTCCGTCTCGCTCTCGTCGAGAACCTGCGCCGGCTCGCGATCAACATCGCTCGTGCTCGTGCGCAACGCGATGAAGCAGACAAGTTCGCCGACAAGCTACTCGAAGTCGCTTCACTTCAACCCATGGGCGTGATGTCGTTTGTCAACGAACGAGTCGGAAAACGCGAAGACTTACCGCACCCATTCCTCGTGCAACTAGTGCAAAGACTCCGCGAACAGCACCCATCCGTAATGCCCGTGATGGACTGGATCGAGAAACTGCTGCGGCGGCAAGGCACGAGCGTCGAACAAATAATTCATCTCGAACACCAGCGACAGGCAGCGGCACAGGTTACAGTCGGAAACATCATCACCAGCATGCGTCTGCTCTCGACGCTCGACTGGAACGACTTTTTTGAAAAGGTCAGTTTGATCGAGCCGCTGCTGGGCAAGGATCCAGCCGGCGTATATTCGCGAATGGAGTTTGCTTCACGCGATCGCTATCGCCACGTCGTTGAACGTATCGGCAAACGCACTCATACCAGTGAACTGAAAATCGCGCAGGCTGCGATCGATCTCGCCGCGCAGGCCGAGGAAAACTCAGGCGCTCAACGACACGTCGGTTATTACCTCATCGACGATGGCCTCAGCCGGCTCGAGTCAACTTTCAGTTATCAACCACGCCCAACTGAACGACTCCGTCGCTTTTTGCTGCGCCATTCGACCGGCGCCTATATCGGCACTCTCATGTTAATGACGTTGCTCATCATGGGCTTCCTGCTCAACGTGATGTATAGCCACGGCGTGGGGTGGCAATTCATTGTCTTGACAACGTTGCTCGCTCTCATTCCCGCGAGTGATCTGGCAGTGACAGTGCTCAACTGGGATCTGACGCACTTTTTTCCACCGCGTTTGCTGCCGCGAATGGACATAGCGAATGGCATTCCCGAAGATGCGGCGACGTTTGTCGTAGTCCCAACCATCTTCCTGCACGAGTCGCAGGTCCATGAACTCGTCGAACGACTTCAGGTCCACTATCTCGCAAATCAGGACGATCATGTTTACTTTGCGTTACTGAGCGACTTCCCTGATGCCGCCACTGAAGAAACACCGACAGATTCAAATCTCCTCGCGATCGCACAAAGCGGTATCGATGCTCTGAACCGTCATCACGGTAACGAGCGCTTTCATCTCTTTCACCGAAGACGACATTGGAACGAAGGCGAAGGCAAATGGATGGGCTGGGAGCGCAAGCGTGGGAAGCTCGAAGAGTTTAATCGACTTCTTCGTGGCGCGCCGGATACGAGCTTTGTGGTCCAAACTGCGGACGATGCGCTGTTAAAGTCGATTCGTTACGTTATCACGCTCGACTCTGACACTCAACTCCCACGCGATGTCGCACGCAGGCTCGTCGGCGCCGCTATTCACCCGCTCAACCAACCCGCCATCGACGCGGCAACGAATCGTGTAACTGACGGCTACGGCATTCTGCAACCGCGCGTCAGCATTTCTCTGGCGAGTGCTTCACGTTCGAAGTTTGTGCAAGTCTTTTCGGGTTACACAGGCATCGATCCTTACACTACAGCCGTCTCCGACGTCTATCAGGACTTTTTCGGCGAAGGAAACTTTACCGGCAAAGGTTTGTACGAGGTCGACGCGTTCCAGCGCACGCTCGACAACCGTGTGCCCGCGGATGCGCTACTCAGCCACGATCTCTTCGAGTCGTTATTCGCGCGCGCGGCTCTGACGACCGACATCGAGCTTCTCGACGACTATCCCGCGTCGTACGAAGCCTACGCGAAGCGATCACATCGCTGGACACGCGGCGACTGGCAAATCATTCGCTGGCTATTTCCAACCGTACCGGACGGCGAACGACGCAAGGTGCACAACGTGCTGCCGCTGATGGCGCGCTGGAAGATTCTCGACAATCTGCGGCGCAGTCTCCTTGCTCCATCCTTGTTCCTGTGGCTCGTCGCTTCATGCGCGTTCTTTCCAGGCTCGACGTTGCTCTGGTGTCTATTTGTTTTTCTGGTGATTGCGTTTCCCGTTTACCTGCACGTGACAACTGGACTGCTGATCCATCCGCGCGGACTGCCATGGACCAGTCATTTCTGGAGTCTGTGGGGCGACTTCCGCACCAACACCGCACAGATCGCGCTTTCATTCGTATTTCTTCCACACCAGGCGTGGCTGATGTGCGACGCAATCGTGCGGGCTTTGTACCGCCAGCTAATCTCCAAAAGGAAACTACTCGAATGGGTATCGGCAGCCGAAGCGGAAAAGTCAGTGCGAAACGAGGTGGGATCGTTTGTGCGCTTCATGTTGCCTGCTTTGGTTTTGACGTTGGTCGCGCTCGGTCTCACTATCAGCCTGAAGCCCGCAGGACTGCCGGTTATGGGCACGCTCTTTGTCGTCTGGATGCTTTCTCCGTTCATCGCTTATCTCGTGAGCAAACCGAGAGCTGCTGAACGAACACTGCTGAGTGCTGACGACGCTGCTTTTGTACGCCTGATCGCGCGCCGCACGTGGCGCTTCTTCGAGACTTTCGTGGGTGCTGAAGACAACTGGCTGCCACCCGACAACTATCAGGAAGATCCGACGCCAGTGGTCGCGCATCGCACTTCTCCCACGAACATGGGCCTACTGCTCCTGGCAAACTGCTCCGCGCGTGATCTCGGATACGTCGGCGTGCTCGAATTAGTCGAACGACACGAACTAACGTTTTCCACGTTGGCCCAACTAAACCGCCTGCACGGGCATTTTTTCAACTGGTACGACACCAAGACTCTCGAGCCTCTTCTGCCGCAATACATTTCGACGGTCGACAGCGGCAACCTCGCTGGACACCTGCTCGCAGTGAAACAAGCCTGCATCGAGTTTCCTGACAACAGCCTGTTTGATGCGAGCGTGATTGAGGGATTGAACGACACGATTGCCGCAATCGGCACAGAAGCGAGCAGCCTCGGCAGCTCTCGCCAGCGTACTGACGTCGTAACCGTCAGGCAGTTGCAAGACGAGATCGCTGCGTGTCAGAAACTGCTTCAGACGCAGCCGGACAATAACCTTTTGTCATGGGTGGTCTTGTTTGATTCGCTCGCTCGCCGCGTTTCTGAAATCGAAGACATCGTTGCTGCCCTCGCACACGAACATGGCGAAGTCAGTTTCAAGGAACTGCGCTGGTGGGTCGGAGCGCTGAGTCACCAGGTCAAATCATGCCGCAGAGATGTGGATACACTCACGAGCTGGAGTCGCCTGCTGCCTTTGTTTGACGACGCCACAGTTGCTGCAAACAAAGAATGGGAATCGATCATCAGTCTTCTCCAGCAGGTGCCGCCGCTCGCTGATGTGCCGCAACTTTGCGACAAGGTCTTGGTCCAACTGGCCGCCATGCAAGACCATGCCTCACCAGCTCTGGCACAAACAGCCTCACGACTTACCAAAGCACTCGAGCAATCCGCCGGCGCGGCGTCGGATATGTTGTCGCGTTTCAGCCGCCTCGCACGCCAATGCGACAGGATTATCGAAGAAATGGATTTCTCGTTTCTCTTCGACGTCGAACGCAAACTGTTTCCAATTGGGTACAACGTCACGGCGTCGCGGGTCGATGATTCTTATTACGACCTACTTGCTTCCGAAGCACGCCTGGCGAGTTTTGTCGGTATCTCGAAAGGCGATGTTCCGCAACAACATTGGTTTCGCATGGGTCGCGCGCTCACGAAGGTCGATGGCGGTCGCGCGCTGATCTCGTGGACCGGAACAATGTTCGAGTATCTGATGCCGCTGCTCGTGATGCGCAATTATCAGGCCACGTTGCTGTCGGAAACTTACCGAACAATCGTCAACCGCCAAATCGAGTACGGCCAGGAACGCGGCGTGCCGTGGGGAATTTCTGAAGCCGCCTACAACGTGCGCGATCTCCATCTGAACTATCAGTACGGTCCATTCGGTGTCCCCGGACTCGGTCTCAAACGTGGACTGATTGAAGATCTGGTAGTAGCTCCTTACGCATCGATACTTGCCGCGGAGATCGATCCCGCACCGGCAATTGCCAATCTGCGCCGGTTGCAAAAAGAGGGCGCCCTTGGACCATACGGTTTTTACGAGTCGATTGATTACACTGCCGAGCGCTTGCCCGAAGGTCAGAAGTCGGTGCTCATTCGCGCTTTCATGACGCACCACCAGGGAATGAGTCTCGTCGCACTCGCCAACATTCTTCACGAAGATCGGGTCCAAAACCGTTTTCATTCAGATCCCGCTGTTCAGGCAACCGAGTTATTGCTCCAGGAACGCATACCGGTCGGCGTACCTGCCGCTCATCCACGCGCGGAAGAGGTATTGACAGGTCGTGTGGCCAGTCAAATGAACCCGGCCGTAATCACACGTGTTTACGAGTCGGCCGATTTCTCAACACCACGGACGCAGTTGCTTTCAAACGGCGCTTACAGCGTAATGATCACGACGGCTGGTTCAGGTTATTCACGATGCGAAGAGAATGCAGTCACTCGTTGGCGTGAAGACGTAACCCGCGACAACTGGGGTGCCTTCATTTACCTGCGCGACGTGCGCAGCGGCGCGGTCTGGTCGGCGGGTCATCAGCCGGTGCGACAACGGTCGCAGTCGTACCACGTCGCTTTTTCAGAGGACAAAGCAGACTTCCGGCGCATCGACTCCGGCATCGCGACGCGCATGGAAGTCGTCGTCTCGGCGGAAGACAACGCCGAAGTCAGGCGCATCTCGCTGACGAATCTCACTACACGGACACGCGAGATCGAATTAACTAGTTACGCCGAGGTCGTGCTCGCGACTCCCAATGCCGACGCCGCACACCAGGCGTTCAGCAATCTGTTTATCGAGACTGAATTCTTTGCTGGTGAGAACGCGCTCCTGGCCCATCGTCGCCAACGTTCCTCCGACGATCGGCCGATCTGGGGCGTTCACGTCGTCGTCGCTGAAGGTGACGTTATCGGCGCGACGCAGTATGAAACGGACCGCGGCCGGTTTCTGGGACGAGGGCGCACCGCCGGGAATCCCATTGCGGTGATGGAAGATCGTCCACTATCAAACACAACGGGCGCGGTGCTCGATCCGGTGTTCAGTCTACGCCGGCGGGTGAGACTTCAACCCAATCAAACTGCGCGCTGTTCATTCAGCATGGCCGTGGCTCGCTCACGTGAAGAAGCGGTCGCACTTGCCGACAAGTATCACGACCCAAATATCTTCGAACGCGAACTGCGACTCGCCTGGACCAAAGCTCAGGTGGAAATGAGTCACCTCAAGATCGATGCTGAGGAGGCGCATCTATTTCAACGTCTTGCTGCGCGCATCATTTATTCCGATCCTTCACTGCGTCCAACGCCAAACGTTCTTGCGCTCAACACAAAAGCACAATCGAGTCTATGGGCCTACGGCATAAGCGGTGATCTGCCGATCGTCGTTGTTCGCATCGATAAGGCCGCCGATATGCGCACCGTGAAGAAGCTTGTGCGCGCGCATGAATACCTCCATTACAAAGGCCTGAAAGTTGATCTTGTAATCCTCAATGATACGCCAACGGACTATCTCCAGTTGTTGCATGAGGATTTGCAAACTGTCATCAGGACCAGCGGTCTACAGGGTTTACAGGACAAACCCGGCGGAGTTTACCTGCGTCGCTCCGATCAAATGCCCGAGGCTGACCGGATACTGCTTCATTCCGTCGCTCGAGTCGTGATCGTCGCGGAACGTGGCGCTTTCGAGGATCAGATTGAACGCAAGCGCGTTGAAGAGCCGTTGCCGCCAGCGCTCTTGCCGCGTCTGCCGTCGCAGACTTATCCGGAACTGACGGTAGCCCCGCCTGATCTTGCTTTCTTCAACGGGCTTGGTGGCTTTCATCAGGGCGGGCGTGAATACGTGACCTTACTTGGCGCCGAACAATGGACGCCCGCGCCGTGGTCAAATGTGATTGGCAACGAGGTGGAGTTTGGCTTTCAGATCACGGAAACAGGCGGCGGTTGCACGTGGTCACTCAACAGTCATGAGAATCGACTAACTCCGTGGTCCAACGATGCGGTGAGTGACACGCCGGGCGAAGTGGTCTATCTCCGCGACGACGACACGGGCACGATTTGGTCCGCGACACCGTTGCCGGTCCGCGACCGCGAGCCCTACATCATTAGACATGGTCAGGGTTACAGCGTCTTTGAACACACCAGCCAGGGCATTTCGCAGGAGCTGCTTGTGTTTGCTCCTCTCGATGCTTCAGTAAAGATCTCGTTACTTCGTTTGCGCAACCGCACCGCGAGAAAACGAAGAATAACCGTAACTAATTACAACGAACTGGTACTCGGCGTTACCAGACCTTCCTCAGCGCCCTACATCATTACTGAGATCGACCGACCTGCTTCGACGATCTTTGCGCGCAATCCGTTCAATAACGAGTTCGCAGATCGCGTTGCTTTCGTAGCAACGAGCGAACAAATCTTGAGCGCGACATGCGACCGCAAGGAGTTCATCGGCCGGAACAGTTCGCTTGAAACTCCCGCCGCGCTCAAACGACTGAACCTCGCAGGGAGAGACGGTGCCGGATTGGATCCCTGCGCTGCGATTCAAACAAGCATTGAGCTCGCACCCAACGAAGCTCGCGAAGTCATCTTTTTACTCGGCGAGGCGGAGTCGAAGACTGCCGCACAGGACCTGGTCGCAAAGTTCCGGCAAACCGGAACCGTAAACGCTGCATTTGAAAAAGTGCTGGCGCACTGGGACGGAGTTCTCGGCTCCGTTGTGGTGCGAACACCTGATGCGGCGCTCGACACGATGCTCAATCGCTGGCTTTTGTACCAGACACTTTCGTGCCGCATCTGGGCGCGCACAGCGTTCTATCAATCCGGCGGCGCGTTCGGTTTTCGCGATCAGTTGCAAGACGTGATGGCGCTCGTCTACAGCCGGCCCGATATCGCACGCCAACAGATCCTGCTGGCAGCCCAGCATCAGTTCAAGGAAGGCGACGTGCAACACTGGTGGCATCCGCCAAGTGGCCGCGGTGTTCGCACGAGGATCTCCGATGATTTGATCTGGTTACCGTTTGTTACCTCCTTCTACATCAACGTGACTGGCGACGTTGCCGTATTGGATGAGGTAGTTACTTTCCTCGATCAGGCATTGCTTACAGACGACCAGCACGAGCTCTACACGCAACCTCAAGTCTCCGCCGAGTCAGGACCGATCTACGAACATTGCGCGCGCGCACTCGACCGCAGTCTGGCGGTTGGGAAACACGGATTGCCGTTGATGGGTGGAGGCGATTGGAACGACGGCATGAATCGCGTGGGCCAGGAGGGCACAGGCGAAAGCGTTTGGCTAGGCTGGTTCCTCTACATGACGTTGGCGGGGTTTGTTCCGCACGTCGATGCGCGAAAACAGAAGATGCGTGGCAATCGTTATCGAAAGCATCTGGAGAATCTGCGCAAGGCACTCGAAGAGAAGGCCTGGGACGGCGACTGGTACCGGCGCGCGTATTTCGACGATGGCACTCCGTTGGGCTCAGCAAGAAACGAAGAATGCCGCATCGATTCGATTGCACAGTCGTGGTCCGTGATTTCGGGCGGCTCGGATCCTTACCGCATGGGACGCGCGATGGCTGCCGTGGAAGAGTATTTGATCCGGCGTGGCGATGGGCTGGTGATTCTCTTCACGCCGCCGTTCGACAAGGGCAATCTCGATCCCGGATATATCAAAGGATACGTTCCGGGTGTGCGGGAAAACGGCGGGCAGTACACGCACGCCGCGATCTGGACCATGATTGCTTACTCGATGCTCGGCGATGGTGAGCGCGCCGGCGAACTCTTCGCCCTCCTCAATCCGATCAATCACTCATCGACTCGTGCCGGTCTGCACAAGTACAAGGTTGAGCCATATGTCGCGGTGGGTGATGTTTATGCAGTACCGCCGCACACTGGACGTGGGGGCTGGACGTGGTACACGGGCTCGGCGGGCTGGATGTATCGCGCTGGGCTGGAGTCGATACTTGGCTTCAAACTGCAGCACGATCGACTCGAGATCAATCCCTGCGTGCCGCGCTGGTGGCGTGATTTCGAGATCACGTACAGACGCGGGCGGGCAGTCTACCGGATCAAGGTCGAGAACCCGCTCGGTGTCAGTCGTGGTGTGGTGATTGTCGAGGTGGATGGTACAGAACAGACCGGAAACTCGTTTGCTTTAATCGACGATGAGAAAACGCACAACGTCAGGATTGTGATGGGTGAACCGGTTAGAACCGAGGAATCCGAACCAGCTCAACAAGCCCAGGCCTGAATCTTGTAAATCCTGTAAATCTTAGGAATCATGTCTCATATTAGACAGGATTCACAGGATTCGATCGATTTCACGCAGCAGCCATGTCGGCTTCGCTGATGTCGAAGTTTGCTGAGACCTTCTGCACGTCGTCGTGATCTTCGAGTGCTTCCACGAGTTTCAACATCTGCCGCGCATCGGCCCCCTCGAGACGAATATAGTTTTGCGGGACCATTTCGACTTCCGCAACCTGCGGCTCTATCCCCGCTCCCTTCACCGCGTTCAGCACGCCATCAAACGCCTCGGGTGACGTAATAATCTCGAAGTTGTCCTCATCATCACGCAGGTCGTCGGCACCGGCATCGATCGCGAGCTCAAATAATTCTTCCTCAGACTTCGCCGCCTTTTCGACAACGATGTATCCCTTCTTCTCAAACATCCAACCCACTGAACCCGATTCACCAAGGTTGCCGCCATTCTTCGAAAAGATGTGGCGAATCTCCGCCACCGTGCGGTTGCGGTTGTCAGTCATCGACTGTATCAACAACGCGACACCGCCTGGACCATAACCCTCATACGTGATCTCTTCGTAATTGACGCCTTCTTCTTCGCCCGTGCCACGACGAATCGCACGATCGATGGTCTCGTTTGGCATATTGCCGCCCTTCGCGTCGAGGATGGCCTTACGCAGCCGCGCATTGGCGTCTGGATCACCACCACCCGTACGCGCCGCGACGGTGATTTCCTTAATAAACTTCGTGAACAGTTTGCCGCGCTTGGCATCGAGCGCGCCTTTCTTGTGTTTAATACTATGCCATTTCGAATGTCCGGACATTTGGGTTTAGATCCTTCTGGGATTGTGGGTTGTCAGGGATGGGAATATATCACAAGACGCCGCTTCTTGTTATTTCAAGAAGTGCTTCAATTTGAGACTACGCCGAAGGCGTTCACTAATTCCAGCCCAGGGTTGGAACGCAAGCGACAACCCTGGGTATCAATTCAAAATACACGTTACAACCCTGAACGGGTTAGGCGGTTGGCGAACCCTTACAGAGCCTGTCGGAATAACGCCGAAGGCGTTCGCTAATTTCAGCCCAGGGTTCAAGCGCAGCGAGAACCCTGGGTATCGAATCAAAAATTGTATTTGAACCCTGAAAAGGGTTCCCCAACTGGCGAACGCTTTCAGCGTTTTCAATTGATTTTAATTTGCTAACCCAAGGTTGTCGCTATGCTCCAACCGTGGGCTGAAATTAGCGAACGCCTTCGGCGTTATTCCGACAGGCTCTACAGGGTTTCAATTTATTTGGCTTACAAACCCAAGGTTCTCACTGCGCTCGAACCTTGGGCTGAGGTTAGCCAACGCCTTCGGCGTATTTTCAAACTGGAACCAAATACCTTATTTCAACTCGGCGTATTTCAAACTGAACCAACACCCTTATTTCAAGTCGGCGTACTCTTTCCTCGCCTGAACCAGCACGGGCAGATCTGAATCCGCGTCCTTCCACACTGCAAAGAAATCCTGATAGGCCTTGCGCGCCGCAGCCGTGTCGCCACTAATTGCCGCCGCGCGGGCGAGACCGAGGTGTGCGAGCGTGTGCGCCGGAGCAAGATAGTCGCTTCCGGGATGATCGATGATTGATTGGAATTCCGCCGCGGCTTCTTTTCCCATCCGCTGCTGCAAGTAAAAATTGCCTCGCAAATACGCAGTTGATGAACCAAGCACGATCCCGAATTGATAACTGCGGACTGATTCTAACAACTGAATTGCCGGACCAAAATTTCCTTTGCGTTGCTCGGCAATCGCACTAATGATCGGCGTCACTATTACATTGATGACAGTGTTTTTGGGATAGGCCGAGCGTGCGTCATTAAGCAACGACTGAGCCTGACTCGCATCATCACATGCCGCATAGACAAACGCACCCATCGCCAGGCCCTTCTGGCCACGGAGCAATCCAAGCCCGTTCTTTGCATTGGACTTTGCCTCGTCACACTGGCCGAGTTGTTCAAGGTGAGTTGCAATCGTCAACAATGCACTCGTGGCTGCTTCAGCACGATTCTGCTGCTTGAATAAATCGAGGGAACGCTTTTGCAGTTCGCGAGCTTGCTTCAACTTGCCCAACGACAGGGATGCGAAACTCGTAATCATCGTGAGTTCGGCTTCTTCGGGTCTGCCTTTGGCCCACTGGGCTTCACGATCCATCGCTGCCTGATCGCGTCGCATATAAGCAAACAAATAGTTATAAGCATGTGCCGACAAGGCGTCAGCGTTGATCTTTTGCGCTTCTCGTTCTGCCTGTTCCGCTTCGTCAAAACGTCCGAGGCCGATAAAGCTGGCCACCAGATTGTCTTTGGCCTGCATGTTATCGGGACTGAGTCGCACCGCCTCGAGCGATTCTTTTACTGCCTCATCGTAACGTCCGATGAGTTGATAATTTATCGAAAGGTTGTTGTGTGGGATGAAGTCGTTTGGATAGAGGCGCGCCCACGTCTGCAACGTTTCAATTGTCTTATCGATATCGCCGGCCAGGTAAGTGAAATACTTCTCGGTGATATAGAGTTTTTCACGCTCACTTACGCGGTCTCGAAGTTCGTAGGCTTTCTCGACATAGGGCTTCGCCGCTTCAAGCTGTTCGACGTTGCCATAATGGACTCCGATCCTTGCGTAAGCCATGGCAAAGTTCGGATCGAGATCGATCGCTCGCTTGTAAAAGGTTAACGATTCGCGCGCTCTTCCCTTGGCGCGTTCATCATTGGCCATCGCATAGGCCTTGAGTGCTTCGAGCGAAGAGGTCGTGGCCTGCTCGATGTTCACGTCATACTTTTGTATCGAGCCCAGCGACTCGCCGAGCTTCTTGCGCAGATTCGAGGCTGCGGTTCCGAGCGACGAGAGCACTCTCTCTTTACTCTCGGCTTCGATTTGCTCACGCGCGATGGGATCGCCCGAGCGTGGATTCATCGCTTCCAAAGTGATCACGTAGTGACTGCCGAGGGTTGCAATCGAGCCCGTCAGCATCGCTTTGATTCCCTGCCGTTCGCAGATCTCGCGTCCAACGTCACGTGTCACTCGATCGTCAGCCGAGCGGCCCATGAACCGCAGCGTTTCGCGCACACGATCGTCGGGAAACAACGTCAGGAAGGGAGTTTGTCCGAGCTGAACTGCCAGCGCCTGCTTGAGAGTTCCGTCAAAGACAGGTTCTCCGGTCGTATTCACGAAATCGGTTAAGAGAACTGTGTCGCGTTCGCGGAGTGGCGCCGAGTTACGGCGATACAAATAGAACGCCGAAGCGCTAGCGACGACGAGGAGAAGCGCGACGACAGCAGCCGCCATCTTATGCCGTTTGATTCCGTTCGCGATGTACTCCGCGCTTGAAACATGACTGATCGTCTTCGCCGCTGTTGGAACGACGCGTTCGGGCGTTGTCAACGAAGTCGGTTCACTTATTCGTGATCCGGTAACGCTGTTTGGACCGGCGGAGCGTTCGAGCTCAGTTTCAAACTCCAAACGCTGCTTGAGCCTGCGGAGGTCGGTAATCAGTTCCTTGATCGTCTGGTAACGCTCGTCACGATCTTTGCGCAACGCCTTCATCACGATCCATTCGAGTTCGGCAGGAACGTTTGGCGCAAAACGCGCAATCGGCGGCGGCTCTTTCTGCGTGATTGCGACGATGACGTCGGTTGACGTTTCGCCTTCGAAGGGAGTTCGTCCGGCAACCAATTCGTAGATCACTACGCCGAGACTCCAGATGTCGCTGCGTGCATCGACCGGCTTTCCGCGCGCCTGTTCGGGAGACATGTAATGTGATGTCCCCATCACGACCCCGGCGTCAGTCTGTACGAACACGCGCGTTGAGGCTTCCGCGTCGGAAGGAGTTCGGTCGACGGTCTCCGTCAATTTTGCGAGTCCGAAATCCAACACCTTCACGTAGCCGTTGCGGCGGACCATGATGTTGTCAGGCTTGATGTCGCGATGGACGATGCCGGCACTGTGAGCTTCCTCGAGTGCGCTGGCAACCTGGACCGCGATGTCGAGAATTTCCGGGATCTCGAGGTGTTGAGCCGCGACCTTACGACGCAACGTCGAACCGTCGATGAATTCAGTCGCGATGTAATGCCTGCCGTCGTCCACTCCGACTTCGTGAATCGTGAGGATGTTCGGGTGATTGAGATTGGAAGCCGCTGAAGCTTCCTGCTCGAAGCGGTGCAGGCGATCTCTGTTAGTGGTGAACTCGTGACTGAGTACTTTGATCGCAACTTTACGCCCGAGCTTCAGATCCTCGGCCAGGTAGACCACACCCATGCCACCCGCACCGAGCTTCTCGAGAATTCTGTAATGGGAAATCTTTTCCGGATCCATCTACGATTTGATTCCGCCAAGCAGCTCGAAAAGAGATAACGAACTAACGCCTTCGATGCTCACCTGCTTCACACGACTATTTTGTCCGCTCACAATACTCACGGCGCTACGAGATACGTTGAACGCCTTCGCCAGCACGTGAGTCAACTCCTTATTGGCTGCGCCCTCAACCGGCGGCGATGAAACGCGAACCCGCAACGAACCATTATGCTCTCCGGCCACTTCGCTTCGAGAAGAACGTGGAACAACCTGCACCTTGAATATCAATCTCCCATCGCGATTCGAATGCTCGATCAATGCGAGTCCTCTACCCAAAGTTAAAAAATTGTGCGCCGCGCAAAAGCGTGCCCGCAACAGCAGCCTGACAGACCCAGACAAGCAGAAGCGCAACGATTGGAGAGATGTCGAACCGTCCGAGCGTCGGCACCACTCTCCGTAATGGTCCCAGTAGCGGCTCAGTAACATCGACCAGAAAGCGCATGATGCGATAGGTGTAACTCAGCATCGCGAGGGAGAAGATCACGCGAATCAGGATCAACAGCGAGTAGATAGATAAAAGACCATGGAGAATGAATCCAAGTATCCAGAAGAATGCGCCCACCCGCGCGCTTTCCATGACACCCGCTATCATGACAAAAATTGCGGTGACCAACTGCAACACGAAGTAACCTGCGAGCACCGAGATCAGTATCACGACTAACGGAGCGAATTTCGGATCGACACCAATTGCACGCAAGCCACCGCGCGTCGGAATCACTAATGGATCGCTGAGCCGCCGCATAGTGCGAGAGGTCCACGCGAATGGATTTAAATCCATAGCGTCGGTAATCAATCGAGCGACCATCAACAAGATGACTGCCGCAATGGCTAGCTCAACCGCGTGTGTTACAAACTCGTGAATTCGAGCAAGGACGATCATAGTTGTTATTGTCTCGGGACGCGTTCGCCGAAGATGGCGGTACCGATGCGCACCATCGTAGCTCCTTCCTGAATCGCTATCTCAAAATCGTGAGTCATACCCATCGAGAGTTCACCTTTGCGATTTCCAAAAGCGCCGCCACTTCCGAGCTCGTCCCTTAGCTCACGTAATCGACGAAAGAAGGGACGGCTTTGTTCCGTGTCGTCAAAAAAGGGCGGCAGGGTCATTAACCCGACGAGTTCCAGGTGAGTTAGCGACTTTAGACCCTCAACCAAATCGGTTAGTTCCGACTCGTCGACACCCGATTTCGTCTCTTCGTGGCCCAGGTCGACCTGTATCAGGACCGGCAACTTCTCACGTCCTTCTTCAGCGCACAGACGGTCGAGGCGCTGCGCCAGATCCAGTGAATCCAGCGAATGAATGACCTCAAAAAGATTGACGGCACGCCGTGCTTTATTTGCCTGAAGGTGTCCTACAAGGTGCCAGCGTGCACGATCGCGGCCAATTTCAGCGATCTTTTCTTCCGCCTCCTGGACTCGATTCTCTCCCAAATCGCCAGCTCCGAGCTCGATCAGTGTCCTTATTACAGACGCTGGATGGGTCTTGCTGATCGCAATCAGTTTGACCTCTTCGGGCTCGCGGCCGGAAGCGTTCGCGGCTGCGGCAATTCGCTCGCGCACCGCTGTAAGTCGTGCTGCCAGTTGTTCTTGCGCCGGTGAACCGTTAGCCATGAATCCCATTTCGATACGAAATCATAATAACCCAGTCATTAAAAGGTTCGTGAGCGGCATTGAAATTGTTGGTATGTTAGCCCAATTGCGGCCCCGGAACCTCATAGGCCGTTGATATTTTAAGGAGGAACTTATGAAGCGTTTAACTTCAAGGCGTTTATTTGGAATTCTGGTTTTGGGTTTCGTGATGCTCGTCGGTATATCTACTGACGCGATGGCCCAGGGACGGGGTCGAGGTCGTGGCCTGGATAAGAAGTGCGAGAAGTTTGTTAACTGCCACGACGCACGCGATGGACGTTGGGATGGACGCGGGCCGAATCGAGATGACCGTTTTGGCAACATCTTCAGACGCAGTCGCCGGAACCATGACCGCGATCGTCATCGCAATCGCGACTGGGACAGACGTTGGCGACGTTGGCGGTAAAGCAAAAGCCATCCACAGATTACGCTGATTTCAATCTGTGTAATCTGTGGATTCTTGACACCCTCCAGATGCATTCGCATAATGGCCTACCCAGCATCTTGCGGATGTGGCGGAACTGGCAGACGCGCAGGTCTCAGAAGCCTGTGATGGTGACATCGTGGAGGTTCAAGTCCTCTCATCCGCACCAATACAACCATCCACAGCTCTCAGGCATCATGTGGATGGTTTTTTCTTGCAAAAATAATTGTCACGAATTTTCGGAGGCTGGTGTTCTGGTTAATAGAGGTCAGTTCCGAAAGGGGAGTATTAATGAACGTCGATCAAGCAGCTTTGATGGAAACCGACAACGAGAGGAACACCAGTGTTGCTCAGCTTGCTGAAAGAACAGTGCGTCTGAAACTTGCTGAACGACCGGATCGCGATCGGATTCAACGAGTCGTCGATCTGGCCGACGCCCTGCTGTCAGAAGCCGAAACGCTGGCACGTGACAAAGCTTTCACTGAAGAAGCAAGCAGACTCAAACCGTTGGATATTGTCGGGGGTATCAATTTCTATGACGAGGTGCAACGGTTCGAGACTCACCTGATCAAAATGGCGCTGTCTGAAACTGGAGGTAATCAGGCGAAGGCAGCAAGACTTCTTGGGATCAAGGCAACCACCCTGAATTCCAAAATCAAACTTTTCAAAATTGACGTAGGCTAGACTCCCCAGTCAGCGCGCAATTAATTTACGAGTATCACAGTAGCAGGAGCAGCAGTCAGGAGCAGGTAGTTAATCCTGCCCCCGCATGCTGCTCCTGCTATTTTCATTCACCGCTACTTTAATTCACTGCTTCCGAGGCGCCGAGGAGATCTGCTTCGGCGGAGTCTGAGACGAATAGTTCCTGCTCGCGAAATAGATTTGAGTCGATCAGAGTCTGGACTATGTAGCGCCCGCGTTTAGGGAAAGTCACGTTCACAAAAAAACTGATGTTGTCGGCAAAACCACCTGACGCGATCTCAAACGGTGTTGGTTGAGATACGACGATGGCTTTTTGTCGATCGGGTGAAAGTATTCGCACTTCGGAAAGATAACTGCCCTGCCCTTGCCAGTGGTTCACCACCGCGAACTTGATCAAAGTGAGCGGCAAATGTTCGACAAGAATATTTTGAAAGACCCCCATGAACGACAGCTTGTTGCCTGCTTCCAATCGCACGTCGTCGCAAAAGAGCGTGTAGAGTAGTTCTAACTTCCTGGTTGGCTCTGTACTCATGTGTTAATCCTGTACCATCTCCTTAAACCCATCTTCATCAATCACTGTTACGCCAAGCGACTGTGCTTTATCAAGCTTGGATCCCGCTGCTTCACCCGCAACCACGTAATCGGTTTTCTTGCTCACCGATGAATTAACTCTTCCGCCTCGAGCTTCGATCAGCGCGCGCGCTTCGTCACGTGTGAAACCTGACAGCGTTCCGGTGAGCACGAATTGTTTTCCAGCAAAGCGCTCGTCAATTTCGCCACTCCCTTTGCGCTCTGCTTCCGTTTTGACGCCTGCCGCTCGCAGCCTATCACAAAGCGCGCGATTCCCTTCATCGTCAAACCAGTCGCGCACACTTTCCGCCACAGTCAATCCAATCTCCGGAATCGCGTCCAACTCTTCCACCGAAGCTTCGCTGAGCTTTTCGAGTGAGCCGAGCTCATGCGCCAGGATGCCGCCGGTTCGCTCGCCCACATGACGGATTCCCAAGGCATAAATCAGGTTCGACGGGTCTCGCGACTTGCTGGCTTCAATCTGCGTGAGCAGATTCGTCGCAGACTTCTTCGCCATTCGTGGTAAACCGGAAACCTGTTCAAGCGTTAACGAATACAGATCACCAACGTCTTTCACCAGACCGCCAGCTACCAATTGTTCCGCCAGCACTTCACCCAATCCTTCGATTCGCATCGCACGACGTGAAGCAAAGTGCAACAAGCGACCCATTAATTGCGCGGTGCAATCTGCCGCGACGCAACGCGCTACGACTTCACCTTCCGGACGCGAGATCAAACCACCACACACGGGACAATTCTTTGGCGGCTTAAACTCCTTTTCTTCCCCCGTGCGTTTGGACGTGACTACGCTCAGCACTTTGGGAATGATCTCACCGCTCTTCTCGATCATTACCCAGTCGCCTTTTTTAAGACCCAGGCGTTTGATCTCATCTTCGTTATGCAGGGTCGCGCGCGCGACTGTCGTACCGGCGAGAAACACCGGCTCTAAAAGCGCGACTGGAGTGATCGCGCCCGTGCGCCCGACAGACACGAAGATATCCAGGACCTTTGTTGATGCTTGACGCGCGGGATACTTGTACGCGATGGCCCAACGCGGCGCTTTGGCGGTGGCGCCAAACTCATCCTGCAAGGCCGTCGAATTGACCTTCACTACGAGGCCGTCAATCTCATACCCGAGGTCGTCGCGC
>DATNFX010000059.1:0-7008 GCA_035606195.1 Pyrinomonadaceae bacterium | reverse complement strand
AATTGACGCTGAAAGAAGAAGAGAAGATCAGGACACGTAAGGGATATCGCACCTCACCCGCAACGCTGCGAAGGCTTGCCGCGAGCCCGATGATCTTTGAGTTGGATAGTGAACGGCGTGGTGATTGGGATCGTTTTCAGATCCGCAACATTGGTTTCAAAGCACAACGCGGGTTGAGTGCTGAAGAAAAGCAGGCGCTCGCGCAAATCGCTAAAGCTAAGGCGAGTCGTGAGGAAGTCCAGTATCTGAGATTGATGCAGCGCGATGAAAGACTACGAAGCGTGATCATTCGGCTTGGATCTTAACCACAGATTTTACGGATCTGGTGTTCGAGGATTTTGGATTCGGAGAAGTTTTCGAGTCTAGGGAAGTAGGCAGCATTTCGATCGAGCGCGTTTTCCGGGATTAGACCGACGAGTTCGGCGCTCTCAATTTCCACTCCGATGTGGTTTGCTTCGCGTTCCACTGCATCGTATGCGGCAGTCATTCCCGTTACTTCGTAGTTGATTAAGTTCATCGACACCTGGACCAATCCTCGCGTCTGCAATCGAAATCCCAGTGCTTTGACGAATGGCAAGCCATCATTGCGCGCGCGGATGGTACGGGCGATTTGACGCGCAACGGTGATGTCCGAACTACGAAGAATCACGTTGAAAGCGATCAGAAAGGGTCGTGCACCCACCGCAATCGCCCCGGCAGATTCGTGAACCTGGGCCAATCCTGCGTCAGGTGCGCGATCGGGGTTGGTTGTGATCTGTTCACGGAGCAGTTCCAACGCGCCGCGACGTACATCTTCCAGATTCACTCGATCCGGACGTAACGCAGCGCGCTCGTAGTAGTAGACCGGGATCGAGAGCTCACGCCCGATGATCGTTCCGGCTTCGTGAGCAATCCTGATGCAGTCGTCCATCGACACACCGTCGAGTGGCACAAATGGCAGCACGTCAGTAGCGCCGAGTCGCGGATGCTCACCGGAGTGCGTCCGCATGTCGATAAGTTCTGAGGCACGCCTGACGGCACTCACTGCAGCGTCAACTATCGTTTCCGGAGGCGCAACGAACGTGATTACCGAACCGTTGTGATCGGGATCGATATGCGTGTCGAGGACGCAGGCCTGGTCAGAGGACGAGATGGCATCAGCAATTGCGCGGACCGTGTCAGGACGCCGGCCCTCGCTAAAGTTCGGGATGCACTCTACGAGACCTGATGACATGAGGCTATATTAGACAGGATCTACAAGATTTGCAGGATTTTGCAGGATAAATACTGTATCTTCGGACGGTGCCTCCCGATCGATTCATAAACCAACGCAAGAACGCCTGGCAACGGCTCGAGGAATTGCTGACGCTACTCGACAGCTCCTCGCTGCGGCGTTTGAGCCGCGACGAGGTCCGCGAGTTGGGACGTATCTATCGTCGCACTGCTTCGGATCTCGCCATCGCACGCGCAGAATCGCGTGATCCACGTCTGGTCAACTACCTGAACAGCCTCGTCATTCGCGCGCACGGTCGCATCTATCGTGCTGACGCGCACGGCGGCCAACGCATCCGGCGGTTTTTTACTCACGAGCTGCCGCAGACGTTCCGACGTACGTGGCGTTACACGCTTCTCTCGTTCTCGGTCTTTGCAGTCTTTGCGGTCTTCAGTTTTGTAGCCACGCGTTACGATCCTGAGTTCTCAGAACTGGTCGGTGTGGAACCTGCATTTCGGGAGACGTACATCGAAACCAAAACGCACTGGTGGGAACGACTCAACGAGGCGAACCAGGAAGGCGCGAGCATGATCATGACCCACAACATTAAGGTCACGATCTACACGTTCGCATTCGGCGCGAGTCTCGGAATCGGCACGCTTTTGTTTCTTGCCTTCAACGGCGCCAACATTGCTTCAGTGCTTGCGCTGACTTACAACGCCGGGTTTGGTCGTGACCTCGTGACATTTATGGTGGCGCATGGCGTGGTCGAACTCTCGTGCATCTTCATTGCCGGCGGCGCCGGTCTGCTGATCGGAAGTGCGATGATTATGCCGGGCAATCTGACGCGCGCCGACGCACTCAAGACGCGCGGTATGGAAGCAGTGCGGCTAATGATCGGAGTTGCGGTTCTACTCGCGCTTGCGGGGACGATTGAGGGTTTCATTTCCCCCGTGCCAATGGATCCAAGAATCAAATACACGATCGCGATAGTCACAGGAGTGGCGCTGTATTCTTATCTTTTGCTCGTTGGTCACGAGCGAAGTAGTGATTAAAGCACGATCAAACGTACTGTAGGGGCGGCCCTCCGTGGCCGCCCGTGGTTTTGATAGGTGTTCGCCAAACTGATGCCGTCGCCTCTTGAACCACTTTACTCAAACCACGGGCGGCCACGGAGGGCCGCCCCTACAGTACGTTCGATAAGATTTAAAGTAGTCCGCGTTCTTTTACTCGCAGGTAGGTTTCGAGTAACGCGGGGGCGAGGGCGGCGGCGGTTACGTCGAGGGCCAGGCCGCCGATAGATTCAACCATACGAAGAGCAGCTTCACGGTGATGGATGATCTCTTCGGAAACGGACTGCGTGAAGAGTTCCCTTGCTGATCCAGGAACCTGCCGTACGATTGCTTTCAGATCTCGATCCGCGATCGTAACCACGAGCGGCAAATGACGCGGGCGCAAAATGTGAAGCGACGTCAACAACTCTTTCGAACCTTCCTCGTCCACCAAATCAGTCAACAAAACCACCAGCGATCGACGCTTACTGTTCGCCTTTATAAACTCAAACGCATTTGCATACGAAGGCTCAATCATTTCCGGTTCCACGGCATAAAGAGCTTCGAGCGCTGAGTCAATGTGATCCCGGCCCCGGCTCGGCGGGAGATAACTCTTAATGCGACGCCCAAACACGACGAGTCCGGCATTGTCGCCGGCGCGTGCTGCTGCTGAAAACAGGGCAAGCGTCGCATGGACGGCGGAATCGAGTTTTGTTTCCTGTTCAATCCGAGCAGTCATCAACCGCCCGGCATCGAGTGCGACGAGAATAGTTTGATCGCGTTCGATCTGATACTGGCGCGTTGTGAGCTTTCCCCGGCGCGCGGTTGCTGTCCAGGAAATGTGTCGCAACTCATCGCCACGCACGTAGTCGCGCATCGATTCAAACTCGCGTCCCTCACCGCGCCATGAAGTCTTGCGATGTGAGGCGACAAGGGAGCGCGCACCGAGTGCCTTTAGTTCCGCTTCGCGCGCGCGCCGCATGTTTGGATAAACCTTAACGGTCACGGGCTCCATGACTTTCGTTTGACACCATACAAGTCTGAACCGCGATCGAAAACGCAATGCGGTTTGCCCAAACTCAAACCGGCCTCGCCGCGGTGGTTTGACTCCGTAGATGAGTGTGGCTGAAGTCTGCGCGTCGACGTCTACGCGCCCTTCTCGCATCCCGCTCAAAACCATCTGCGACGGGTACTCGTCTTTCACCATCAACGCGACGGGTCGATTGGACGCGTTTTGAATGTGAATGCGCACTTCGGTTTCCGCTCCCATCGCGAAGCGGCTACTGAACCCGCGAGAGATCATCAAACCTTTCGGTAGTTGGCAGAACCTTGACTCGGCAAATGCAGCGCCGAGAAGCAGGACGTCGTACGCGAGCGCAACCCAACGCAACCACGGTTGCTGCCACGACATCGACAAGGGGACGAGCGCGAGTGCAGCGAGAGCGTAGAACAGCTTTGTGAAAACGAAACGCAAGATGATTTAAGCCATCAAAGCCATCCACAGATTACACAGAAAATCTGCGTAATCTGTGGATGGTTTTATCTGGGAACTTCCGCGGACTTCAGAATGTCTGTCACCACCGAATCAGCCGTAACACCGTCCAGTTCAGCCTCTGCGCGCAACGTGAGACGATGCCGCAGAACTGGTAGCGCCACATCACGCACGTCATCAGGAGTGACAAAGTCGCGGCCGCGAATTGCCGCAAGCGCCTTCGAACAGAGCAAGAGTGCGACCGAGGCTCGCGGGCTCGCGCCGTAATGAATGAACGGGTGCACGCGTGTGCGCCGAACCAGATCGACGGCGTAACGCTGCACGCCTGGTTCCATCTGTGCTCGCGCAACCTCCGCGCGACAATGAAGGATCGCCTGTGGATCGGGAAGCGGTTGTATGTCGACCTGTTCCAACCGCTTGGAATTAAACCCGGCATTCCAGCGCCCTATCACCTCGCGCTCGTCTTCTTCGTTCGGGTAATCGAGCAGGATCTTGAGTTGAAAGCGGTCGAGCTGCGCCTCCGGCAACGGGTACGTTCCCTCGTATTCAATCGGGTTTTCCGTTGCCAGCACCGTAAAGATCGGCGGTAGCTGGTAGGCGTCGCCATCAATCGTCACCTGACGTTCCTCCATCGCCTCGAGCAGCGCTGCCTGAGTTTTAGGCGGCGTACGATTGATCTCGTCGGCAAGCAGCATGTCCGTGAATATTGGGCCACGACGCAGATTGAAACTCGACGTCGCCATATTGAAGATGTTGGTGCCGGTTATATCTGATGGCATCAGATCCGGCGTAAACTGAATGCGGCTGAAGCTCGCGTTAATAATTCTCGAGAGCGTCTTGACGGTAAGCGTCTTCGCCGTGCCGGGCACGCCCTCAACAAGCGCATGTCCTTCCGCCAACAACGCGATCAGGATCTGTTCGATCGCATCGTTTTGTCCGACGATTACTTTCCGCAGTTCAGTTCGAATATGTTCGACAGTGGAGGAGACGGTCTCAGGCATCGGTACAAAGTACAAAGTTCAAAGTACAAAGATCAAATCTTTTCTGCTGCTTGTCGCTCATCTCTGCGGCGAGTAAGCAGGCCAAGCCCCTTTTCTACACCGCGGAGACGTTTCACGAGATCGATCGACTGCCGGGCGTTAATCGACCCACTGTTAATAGCTTCTTCACATTGACGCATCAGGGTTTCCAATTTCTGCTTGTCAATCGACGATCGTTCCGCGATGCGCAATGCAATCTCCGAGCGCGAGCTGTTGTAATCAAGTCCGGCATGTCGAGCGAGCACACGGCGCGTACGCGTGTAAATGTTTTCGATTGCGAGATCAAACGCACCCGAACGCTCCTGCAGCTCAGCCATCGAAGCAACGAATTCCAGACTCGAGCGACGATCAACTTGCGCCAACGGCAAGGGTCGCCCAAAGCGACGCGCCTTGGACCAGAGCATCAGCAGGGCAAGTAGAAGAATTTGTGCGCCGAGCGCCAACACTGGCGTACCCGCAAAGTAGGCGGCAAAAGCATTTCCCGTGACGCCGCGGCCCTGATGATATTCATCGAAAGCTATCACGCCATCTCGGCCCGTAATAGCATTGAGCGCTAGTTGCAAATTGTCGTTTAGCTTGATGCCGCCATTCGAAACGATGTAAGGATCGCTGAGTATGATGACCTTACCCAATCCATAGGTATAGTCGACAAGCAGTGCGCCGTGTTTATCGGCAATGTGCACGACTGGAGCCGTGTAAACAGTGGGCATTTCCGCCGCTGGTGGTGGTCCAATACCAGTTTCCGCTCGCTTTGAGGAATAAACTCGCGGAGCTGTTACACCCGATCGAGGCCTGGCCAACTCCGAGACTTCAGACGGAGGCTCAACGCCGAAGCGCGCCGCAAAACGCGAAGGCAATACTGACTGAACATCGGTAGTCAGAACTGTCGGCTGAACGGGATTCAGCGCCGTGATGCCATTTGTCATCTGGCTCGAGCTGGCAGGATCCACATCAATGGTGGGCGTATCAAGGGTAGTTGCAAAGATCCTCCACCCCGAAGATTCAGGCGCCACATGATGAAGTTCCCGATCGATGAGCACCAGACGTCCGCCCTGGTTCACCCAGTCGCGCAACGCGCGGCCATCGTCTTCATCGAAGGGAATCTGAGTTTGACCGACGACGACGAAAGTCTTGACCAGCTTCCCGGATTCGCCCAACAATTTTTTTGGAGTCTCGCGCCAGCGTATGATCTTGTAACCCGATTCGCTGAGAAAGTCGTGCAACGCACGCACGCCCGTTGGCCCGTTGTGATAGGTAGATCGGTTCGGAGTCACCTCTAAGTCGTGCGTCTTTTCCGGCTGCAGGTGCGTGACGGAGTTCAGCATGACCAGCACACCAATAATCACTACAAACGTGGTTATGATGGGGAGTCGCTGGCGCATCGTCAGTTAGTCCGACCTTCCAATGTAGCAACGTAACCGGAGCGAAAGTCCTGCCAGTCATCCGGCGTGGCTGTGACAAAACCATACCAATGTCGTTCGAAACTCTCTGTTAGACCGCGCATGCGCGAATGAATCTGCGGCAGACTGCGAAGCGAGTTCAGATAATCGCGATTGGTTTTGTGATGGGCCAGGCTGACTAACTTGCGCTCGCCCAATTCGACCAGCAAAGCGATGTAAGCTTTACGAATCGCGGCGCGCAGATCTCCCTGGCGCGCGAGTGCTTCGGCCTCCGCAAGCAGATCCGTTGCAGTCGCATCCGGCTCGAGTCGTTCACCCAAAACGATTCGAGGCTCTTTACTCTTTTTACGTTTCGGGTTTGCCGTACGTCCCAAAAACCAACTCAACACAATTTTAAGGACAAAACCGATCACGAGACCCGCGATTGCCAGAACCACAATTCGCGCGATCACGCTGAAGAAATTCATCCGTTGCGCATTGACGCTGCGCTTCGGGAAAAACTGCTCGAGCCACTTCGCGATGTCCTGCAATAGCCGAGCAAGCGCATTCGAACCACGTTCGCCGGTAGCGTACTCCGGACGCTTAAGGATGTTCTCGAGCCGGCTCTTTGTCTGTTCTTTGCTTTCCACCAGTTGGCCCGGACTCTGGCGATCCGCAACGCGGGCTTCGAGCGCATGCAGCACGTTAAGGATCTGATCAAGCTTGTTCGACCGGTCAGCCGATTGATCAAGCTCATCGAGCGATTTGTGCAGCCATGAATTGTCGACGTTGTATGACTCGCCCTCGAATTCAACAGTCTGATGTTTGGGCAGGATTGAACGAACGGATTTGG
>DATNFX010000058.1:0-15907 GCA_035606195.1 Pyrinomonadaceae bacterium | reverse complement strand
TGTGGTGGTGTGCTGGTTGATGAGTGGGCGCGTACGACGATTCGCAATTTGTACGCGGTCGGCGAGATTAGTTGCACGGGCGTGCACGGTGCTAACCGTCTCGCGTCGACTTCGCTCTTGGAAGGACTCGTATGGGGAAATCGAGCGGCGCTTGAGATTGAAAGAGCGTTAAATAATGGGAACGATCAGGCGCCGGAGTTTGACGACATTCCGCCGTGGGATGAGAGTGGTTTGCGAGATGAACCTGATCCGGCGTTGATCCAGGGCGACATGCAAACCATTCAAAACATCATGTGGCATTACGTTGGACTCGTGCGCACTGCGGATCGGCTGTCGCGCGCGATACGTGAGTTGCGACATTTGTGGAATGAGATTGAGACGTTTTACCGGTCGACGAAATTGTCTGACGGATTGATCGGACTTAGGAATGCGGTTGAAGTTGCGCTAATCGTGGCGCAGGCCGCGCAGCACAACCGGCAGAGTCGGGGCTGTCATTATCGACAGGATTCTGTAACGGTTACTGGTGACAGGCTGATTTAGGACGCGGATCTGCGCGGATATTAAGAACGATTTTTCAAGAAATCCACCATCTCGGGGTGGTTGCGTTCCTCGGCGTAAGAGATTGGTTTCTTGCCGTCTGTAGTAGTGGCGTTAATGTCTGCGCCATGTTCCAACAAGAACGTTGCTGCTTCGATGTTGCCTCTTGCGGCAGCGGTGTGAAGTGGAGTCACGTCAGTATCGCCTTTTGCGTTGACGTTTGCTCCGTGCTCGATCAGCGTGCGAGCGATCTGGTTGTGACCTGTTGCCAATGCTGATGCGAGTGGTGTTAGCTTCATGGTCTCCCGCGAGGGTGCGTTTACTTCAGCGCCCGCTGCTAATAATGCATCGACTGTGTCAGGGTGACCGAAGAAGGCCGCGAGACTGAGCGGTGCGAACCCGTCGGGCGAGTATGAATTAACGAGCGCAGGATCTTGTTCGATCAACGCGCGAACGCGATCAGTTTGTCCCGTTGCTGCGGCTTCGAATACGTTTAGCTGAACGCCCGAATCCAGCAGCGCTTCGACGACGTTTCGTTGGCCGTAATAAGTTGCCTTCAAGACTACGGACAAACCATTCTGATCTTTCGACTGTGCCAGCGATGGATTGCGTTGAAGCATTTCCTTCACTTTCGCGATGTCGCCCCGCGTCGCAGCATCAATAAACTCTTGATTCATAACGAACCTCAGTACGTACTGTAGGGGCGGCCCTCCGTGGCCGCCCGTGGTTTGTGAACGGTATTCAAGGAGCCATGACTTCGGATTCGGCGAACACGATCAAAACCACGGGCGGCCACGGAGGGCCGCCCCTACAGGGTAACCCAACTTCCGCGATCGTCCGACAGCGCCTTTTGATAGAGATACTCGGCGCAGGCGACGTCTTCAATTGCGAGACCGAGTGATTTAAAGAGCGTGATCTCGTCTGCTGAAGTGCGTCCTAGTTTGGTTCCGATTAAGAGTTCGCCAATCTCAGCAACGAGGCTGTCCGCGTTGATGAGTCCTTCCCTGGCGGCCAGCAAATAGTCGCCAGATTCATTCATTGCCGATTCGCGACGGTCGACGAAGATTCGCGCCGCAGCCATCGTGGCGCTATCGATCTCACGCGAGTTAGGCGAGTGGGTACCGATGGCATTAACGTGAGCGCCCGGAGAGATCCATTCATTATTTATTACCGGCTCCTGCGACGAAGTGGCAGTGACGATCAAATCGGCGCCGCGGACAGCCTCTTCGTTACTTTCCACCGCCTCAACGGGAAACGAAAAGCCTGGCTGCACTTCACGCACGAGTTCCCGAGCATGTTCGATGTTTCTGCAAGCCACTCGCGCCCGCGTGATTTCTCGCACAGCATCGAGCGCGGCGAGATGTGTGCGAGCTTGCACTCCCGCGCCAATGATTCCCAATTGATGCGCATCCTCGCGAGCCAGTACACGAGTCGCCACTGCCGATACGGCAGCCGTGCGAATCGCAGTGATCTCCGAAGCGTTCATCAACGCGATCAACTCGCCTGTCTCACGACTGAACAACATTACGGCGCCCTGATGAGCATCTTTACCAATGGCCGGATTTCCCGGAAAGACGCAAATCGCTTTCATTCCAAACGCCCCGTGCTCGCCGGTGCGATAGGCCGGCATCAATCCGAGTAAACCAATCGCTTCGGGCGGACGAATTATCGTGCGCAGCGGCTGGAAAACCTCACCGCGCGCCAGGGACGATAGCGCATCCGCCATCAACTCGATGCACTCACACATCGGGAGCATTTCACGGATCTGTTTGCTGTCGAGAATTAGTATTTTCATTTGATCTGCTCGTGTCTGCTGACGAGATTACCCCAAAAGGTTACCCATCCAACAGATTGCGCACGGTATGGTTAACGTCTAAGCGACATATATATCCTGAGTATCGAGAAAACTGCAAAAAAAGGCTGTTATCTGCAGAACCCGCTATTGGCACACACCTTGCCAAAAGAGTGACCACGGAGGCCGTGAGATGAAAAAGGGGTTAGTAAGTATTTTCTGTTTGTTGGTGTTGACGATGACTTCGCTCCCGGTTGGAGCACAAACGAGATACAGACGTTACGAAGGAAGACGGTACGAACAACGAATTGACAACTACCGTTATCAGAATCGAGTTTACAACGGGCGACGCTATCGCTGGGACGACAACAGATCATTCTGGGATAAGCATCGCGACAAGCTGACCACCGGAATCGGAGCTGGCGCGGGTACCGTAATTGGCAGCGCAGTCGGTGGCAGGAAAGGCGCAGTAATCGGCGCACTGTTGGGTGGAGGTGGAGCAGCGCTCTACACGTACAAACTGAGAAACAACAGGCGCAGATTTTAGTCTTGAGAAATTAACGGTTCGGTCACACATCGCTAGGTGAGTGGCCTTGTAAGGGCCCGGATGTGAAGGGGAGAGCACGTCCGGGTCCTAACAGTTTAAAGCCACAAAAGGCACATAAAGCACAAAGGGCACAAAAGAATCCTCTTTGCTACGGAGATGAATTCTTTTGTGTCTTTTGTGCTTTTTGTGCCTTATGTGGCTCTTTTTGGGGCGGTCTGCTATATAGATTCTATGGAATTCCAGGAAAACATTCTCGGTTTGATCGGAAATACGCCCCTGGTCAGGCTCAACCGCCTCGCGCGCAACACGAAGGCACAAATATTCGCCAAAATGGAGAATCTCAATCCCGGTTATTCGGTGAAAGACCGGATCGGCGTGTCGATGATTGAGGCGGCCGAACGCGAAGGGATCTTGAAGCCGGGCGGAACCGTCATCGAGGCGACCTCAGGTAACACCGGAATCGGTTTAGCCATTGCCGCAGCGGTCAAAGGTTACAAGTGCATTTTCGTGATGACGGATAAAGCCTCCGTCGAGAAGTCGCGTTACTTAAAAGCACTCGGCGCGGATGTTGTCATCACTCCCGTTTCTGCAAAACCAGGCACTCCGGATCACTACGTTTCGACAGCGAAACGAATCGCATCAGAAACTCCCAATTCATTTTACCCGGATCAATACTCCAACCCTGCAAATCCGGAAGCGCATTACCGGACCACTGGACCGGAACTCTGGCGACAGACGGAAGGCAAAATCACACACTTCGTCGCCGGGCTCGGAACCGGAGGCACGATCTCGGGAACCGGTCGTTTTCTAAAAGAGAAAGATCCGCACATCAGGATTATCGGCGCCGATCCGTACGGTTCGATTTTCAAGACTTACAAAGAAACTGGAAAGATCGTCGAAGCGACTCCTTACCTCGTCGAGGGAATCGGGCAAGAGATCGTGCCACCCAACGTTCACATCAAGTACGTCGACGAAGTAATCAACGTAACGGATCGAGAGTCGTTCGAGTTGTCGCGTTTACTGGGACGGATGGAGGGAATCTTTTGCGGTGGATCCACTGGCACGAATCTCGCTGCCGCTTTGCGTGTCGCGAGCGGTCTCGATGAGAATGCGATTGTCGTATTTATCGTTTGCGACACTGGCGAGCACTATCTAACGAAGCATCATTCGGATGAGTGGCTGAAAGAAAAACGCTTGTTGGAGCCGCAGAAGATCACTGCAGGTCTGATCACCGGAACAAAGAAGCCGCATGCTCCCAAAACCATCGTTTCGGTAGCGCCGTCGGACATGGTTTCCGTAGCGCTCGAAAAAATGGACGAGCTGGGCCTAACTCAGATGCCGGTGTTGGAAGAAGGACGCGCGGTGGGTTCACTGCGTGAGAATCGAGTGCTTGCGAAAGTGGTGCGCAACAGGGAACTGCTGAACTCACCCGTCAGCGAAGTGATGGAAGCGAGTTTTCCAAGTCTCGACGTCGACGCCAGCTCCTCTGAAGTGGCGCGCCGGCTGCAAACGAGCCAGGCGGTGCTTGTGGAAGAGTACGGCCGGATTGTCGGCATTATCACGCGGCACGATGTGCTCGACCTGAAGAATGTGCTGCAGTGAAAGAAGAAAAAGTACTGGCGGCCAACCGTGCGGCCTTTCACAATTATCATATTTCGGATAAATACGAAGCGGGTCTCGTATTGACAGGCACGGAAGTAAAGAGTGCCATGAATGGTCGCGTACAACTGAAAGAGGCATACATTTCAGTGCGCGAAGGCGAAGCGTGGTTGTTCAATGCACACATTTCGCCGTATTCTCATGGCAACCGCGAGAATCACGATCCGCTCAGGACTCGCAAGCTGCTGCTTCACAAACGTGAGATTTCGCGACTCGACGAAGCTACAGCCAAACAGGGAATGACTCTCGTTCCCACGCAGCTCTACTTAAAAAACGGCAGAATCAAGATTGAAGTTGGAGTCGCTCGCGGTAAGAAAATGTATGACAAGAGAGAGGCCGAGCTGAAACGAACAGTAGAGCGCGAAACGCGTGCGCAACTGAAAGAGCGCAATAAATAAACCCTTTTCTTAATCCCAGGAGAACTTACTCACCATGCAAGTTGAATCCAGCCGAGGACCGATTGAACAGCTTGACGCACAAGCTTTGGCGGTCGCCGTTTTTAAGAATGAAAAAGCCGGCGACGGCTTCATAAAGAAACTGGATGAGCTTTCCGGGGGACTCGTGAGCTCCGCGCTCGACGCCGAAGAGTTCAGCGGTAAAGAAGGTGAAACCGCCTACTTCCACCTCGTTGGAAACAACAACCTCAAGGCACGTCGCTTACTTCTGGTCGGTGCAGGTGAGGCGAGCGATTACAAAGGGGCACAGATCTCGCAGATGGCGGGAACCGCGGTTCGTTCGTTGCGCAGCAAGAATGTGAAGTCGATTGCCGTCGTTCCTCGTCCTTCGACCGATGCAGGCGAAGCAGCTCGAACAGCGGTGGAGGGAGCATACATTGCACTTTTTGATCCTGATAAATATCGGACCGTGGAAAAGGACGACAAGAAAGTCGACCGTTTGGTCGTCGTGATTGAAGGCGCAGATGACGATGCGTTGCAGAGCGGTGTTAAGGCTGGCGCGATAGTCGGCGAGTCAGTGAATTTTACTCGTGACCTTGCAAACGAGCCGGGCGCCTACATGACGCCGACGGACATGGCTGAACGAGCTCGCGACATCGCGAACGAGTTTGGCTTGAGTATCGACGTACTCGACGAAGCACGAATGGAACAGGAAGGCATGGGTTCGTTGTTAAGCGTCGCGCGTGGCTCAGACCAACCTGCGAAACTGATCATTCTGAAGTACACACCACCAAATCCGCCTGCCAACAATGACGAGTTACTTGCTTTTGTCGGCAAAGGCGTCACCTTCGATTCCGGCGGCATCTCGCTCAAGCCCGGCGAGAACATGGAGTTGATGAAGTACGACATGACGGGCGGCGCGACTGTCATGGGAGCGATGCGCGCGATCGCGCAACTGAAACCACCGATTCCGATTTTGGGTGTGGCCCCTTGTACTGAAAACCTGCCTTCCGGAAAAGCCACCAAGCCCGGCGACGTTGTGAAAGCCATGACGGGTAAGACTATAGAAATCATCAATACTGACGCTGAAGGTCGTCTGATTCTCGCCGACGCAATTGCCTACGCAAAAAAACTCGGCGCCACAAAAGTAATCGACATGGCGACTTTGACCGGGGCGGTCTCGATCGCTCTCGGCGACGTGAATACAGCGGTGCTGGGAACCGATCAGGAACTGATCGACGAGATTATTACGGCCGGCAGGGAAGTGGGCGAGAAGTACTGGCAGTTGCCGCTCGACAAGGAGTATTCGAGGCAGATCAAGTCAGACATTGCCGATATCAAGAACGTCGGTGGTCGAAAAGCGGGAACAATTACGGCCGCAGCGTTTCTAAAAGAATTTGCAGATGGACTTTCGTGGGCACATCTGGATATAGCAGGAACGGCTTGGGGCGACGACGCCAAGCCTTATCGCTCGAAGGGGCCAACAGGTATCGCAGTGAGAACGCTATTGCGGATCGTGGATCGGGCCAGCCAGAAGTAAGGTGTCGTCGGCGGTAGACAGCCACTGTCTTCTACCGTACACACTTTTGAGGTATGTAATAAGAAATGGCCGGTTTTTGCTGGGGTTTTTGAAAACGGGGAAATGGCATGGCGGTTGTAAAGCAAAGGACAACTAGCCAAAGGGTGCGAGTCGCCTTAATCATACGTCCTCGCCCCCTCGAATGCCGCTCGAGGTATTTTGCCCGGCTCCCCTTTGGCACCCCCCAACGCAAAAACCAACATCTCAGTAAGCACTGAAAGGGACCGTAAAATTACTTGCACACGGTGGTATACTCTCAGGCGAGTGAGGCGGTGTCCTCAGGCAGCCCTGGCATCCATCGCTGGCTTTCGGAGTTCAGACAAGCACAGTGATTGACTACTACAGAATCTTGGGCGTGAAGCCGAATGCGTCTCAGACCGAAATCAAATCGGCCTATCGGAAACTTGCGCGCAAAAGTCATCCCGATCTGAATCCCAACTCCGAAGCAGGGAAGCAGTTCTCACTACTCTCCAAGGCCTATCACACGCTCAACGATCCACAGGAGCGCGCCTACTACGACGATCAGTTGAAAGCACAAAAGAATCGCAGCTATTCCATTCTCGATTCGAATAATCCACACGCCAAACGAGCCAGGAATCTGGCGGTGCAGGCCAAGTGGGATCGTCTGGTTGATGAGGTTTTGGAACGAGATCGACTGGAGAACCGTGAGCGTCAGCGCGCGGTCTTCACTACGGTCTCATTATTCCTGTCGACGTTCTTTCTGGCTATGATGCGGCCGCAGTTATGGCATGTGTTTTCGACGATGGGCCGGGTTATTGTGCTGACGTTGTTTGTGATTGGCGTCTGGCACCTTGCGAATCGCCTGCGCGAATACATCACGCACTACACGTATAAGCCCAAGCCGATTCAGGGATCCGTTTTCAGTCAGGAGTCGGCGCCTGAGCAGCCGTTTACGCGTTTTTCAGCGTACACGTTTCTGCTTGTTGGTTATGCGCTCAGCGTCGGGATCGGGCTGTACATCGGTTGGCATACACAGGACTTTTTCAGTGATTTGACGTTGCTGTTCAGACATCGTGTAGCTTCAGTGCAGTCGAGCATGGTCCTCGATCTGATTTTCTACCCGCCGATTGCCGTATTGATTGTTGATACGGTCCACGGGCTCGCTTCTCGAATCGATTAGTTGACAGGATTAATAGGATTTCCATGATTTACGGGATTAAAATCCTGCGAATCATGTTAATCCTGTCTAAATTCGTGTATATTGACCTCCCGCGAATAGCCCCAAGTCTACAGGCAAAGGAGCACGAAAATGGCCAATAATGTGAACCCACGCCAGTTTCTTGCCTTGAAACTCGAGGCCTTGAGTGAAGCTGAAGTCGGCGAGGTTTTGGATTACATCTCCGCAATGGAATCCAAAAAACGAGCCAGGACTTTGCCTTCACTTTCCGAAGACGAACTTTTAGCAAGCCTCGCTGATGCACAGGAAAATCGTCGCGCCCGTCAGGCTTATGAATGGGAAGCGGTGCGACGCAAAGCAGAAAGACGAGCCGCAGCAAGAGTAGGCACCTACGTTTGAAGCGCACTGAACCCCAAAGCATTTGTGCCCTCTTCGCTTTTCTGATGTTTTGCTGCGGCCTGGTAGCCGCGCAGGACAGTCGTAACCTCACGCCGGTTCAACTCGAAATCGAAAAACAGCAGCGACGTTTAAGTTCAAGCGACGTCGAAGAACGACGCGACGCGGTGATGCGACTCGGCTCGCTCCGCCTGGCTGCTGCATCGCGTGCGGTTGTGCCGGCGCTGCAGGACGCCGAACCAATCATCCGTGCAACCGCAGCAAAAGCGATCCTCTCAATCGGTAATGAAGAGAGCGCCGGGCTCCTTCTTTCGCTTCTTAATGATAAAGACGAATTTGTGCGTCGCGAGACCGCTTATGCGTTAGGCCTCACTCACAGCAGAGCGGCAACTGCAGCATTGAGTGATCGGTTGTTGAATGACAAGGAAGACGGGGTAAGAGGCGCCGCAGCAGTTGCGCTGGGCCATATCCAGGATGAAGCGGCCGTTATTGCCCTCGTGGGAACACTCGCTCCGGAGCTCTCAGCGCCCGCAAAAAAGAAACGAAAGCGGGAAGCGAACGTCTTTGTGCTTCGAGCGGCGGCAGTTGCGCTCGGACAAATCAGGAGTCGTGCAGGAACTGCGGCCCTCGTGTCCGCCCTGAATAATGAAAAACTTCCTTCAGACGTGCGCCGCGAGGCAGCCCGGTCACTTGGTCTAATCGGCGATCCATCCGCATCTTCGGCTTTGCAGGCTGCAACCACTTCGGCGGATCCTTTCCTCTCTCAAATCGCCCACGAAGCTTTAAAAAAATTAAGCCGCGGATGAACGCGGATTTACGCTGATCTGCGTAATCCGCGTTTATCCGCGGCAAAAACTCTGCGGCTAATTCTCGGCTTTCTCTCCGCGTCCGTGTCCCTTCTTCGCGGCCTTCGAAGCAGCCGGAATCGGCAACCCGACTCCACCCGATAATGATTCAGTTGAATCTTCGGAGCCGTCGGGGTTTTGCGCCATTTCATGGATGAGCGCACCGCCCGAGCTCTTCGAGAAAACCAGCCGGTTGCGAATACCGTCAACATCGACGTGGACGAGATCTCCCAATCCAATCTGACCCGTGGCCACGAGGTTCGAAAGCGGATAGACGAGAAATCTCTCAACTGCTCTCTTCAAGTGGCGAGCGCCGTATTTGAAATCCAGACCTTCCTTCATCAGCATGTCTTTCGCTGTTTCAGAGCACTGGAAAACAAACTTGGTGCCGGCTGATTGCATGATGCGATCCTGAACTGCCTGAAGTTCGAGATCCAGAATCTGACGCAGGTGATGTTCTTTCAACGAACGGAACACGACCACCTTGTCGATTCTATTCATAAACTCCGGCGAGAACTTGCGCCGGGCAGCTTCGACAGCCGTGCGATAAATTTTTTGGTCCACTTCAGTATCGTTCGGTGATTTCGAACCTTTTCCCGGCGCGAATCCGATACCGCCGGAAATCAGTTCCGACATCTCGCGCGCACCAAGGTTCGAAGTCATGATCACCATCGACTTCGAGAAGTCGACCCGGCGATTGTCACCCAACGTCAACGTGGCTTTGTCGAGAATTCCGAGCAACAGTTGCCACAAACTATCAGAAGCCTTTTCAATTTCGTCAAACAGCACGAGGGAGACTTTCATGTCGTCCGTGTGCATGCGATCGAGATTCTCCTGCGTCAGCATCGGCGAAGTCTCACGATGACCCAGGTATCCCGGCGGCGAGCCGATAAGTTTGGCAATCTCGTGCGAGTGCTGAAACTCCGCGCAATCGATCTTAACGACAGCATTCGGATCGCCGTACAGCACTTCAGCGGCAGCTTCGATAACGCGAGTCTTGCCGGAGCCGGTCGGACCCAGAAAAAGCATGGTGCCAATCGGGCGGTTTGGGGGATTCATGCCTGCCAGGAAAATCTGATACAGGCCACTCATTCGTCTCACAGCGCGTTCTTGACCCACGATTCGCGACGTCAGGCGCTCCTCGAAGTCCTGCGCGCGCGGGCTTTTTTGATCTGGATCAAGAAAAACTGTACCTGTATTGTTCATGTTCGTTGTCTTTGTCACTTCACACTCAGCTAACATCGGCTCTTCTCCTTGCCAGCCAATCCGGGGCCAGCCCAGTTGGCTACTTGCAAGGAACGATCCGTATATGGAATTGATGCACGCGGAAGGTTTTAAGGTTTCCCACGCGCATTTTCAGACCTGAAACGACAAGCAACCCGAACCTATATATACAATGACAAATCCTGTCAAGACTCAGCTGACAATAAATTGCACGTTTTCATCCACAGATTACACCGATTAGCGCATTTCATCTGTGTAATCTGTGGATTCTGCTAGTCGTAGTATTCGAGACCGAGGTGGGTAATCAGATCTTCGCCTCGCAAGTGGCGGAGTGTGTTCTTGAGTTTCATTAATTGAATGAAGATATCGTGCTCGGGATAAAGGCCCGGAGCAGTTTGCGGCGACTTGAAGTAGAAAGAGAGCCACTCCTGCACGCCTTTCATTCCCGCGCGCTGAGCAAGATCCAGGAACAACGCGAGGTCGAGAACAATCGGCGCCGCCAGGATTGAGTCGCGACAGAGAAAGTCGATCTTGATCTGCATCGGATAACCGAGCCAGCCAAAAATATCGATGTTGTCCCAACCTTCTTTGTTGTCGCCACGCGGTGGGTAGTAGTTGATTCGCACCACGTGTGAGAAGTCTTTATAAAGGGTCGGATAAACCTCTGGCTGAAGAATGTATTCGAGGACTGACAGCTTCGACTCTTCTTTTGTCTTGAAAGAATCCGGATCGTCGAGAACTTCGCCGTCGCGGTTGCCGAGAATGTTGGTCGAGTACCACCCGTGGAGACCCAGCATGCGCGACTTGAGTCCAGGTGCGATGATGGTCTTCATCAAGGTTTGACCGGTCTTGAAATCCTTACCGCAGATGCCCAGCTTATTCTTATCGGCGAGTGTCATGAGCGCGGGAATGTCGACCGTGAGATTCGGTGCGCCATTCGCGAAGGGAATTCCCGACTTAAGAGCTGCGTACGCGTAGATCATTGACGGCGCGATCGCCTTGTGGTTATCGCGCATGGCCCGCTCAAACGAGTCGATCGTTTTGTGAACTGCATGCGGCTTCAAGAAAATTTCAGTAGACGCCGCCCAGATCATCACGAGTCGTGAACATTTATTTTTCTTCTTCCACTCTGCAATCTCGTCGATCAATTGCTGGGCGAGCTCAAACTTGTTCTTGCCTGTCTTGACGTTCGTACCGCTGAGACGTTTCACGTACGACTGATCGAACACAGCCTTCATCGGTTTGATCTTGCGCAGCGGTTCTTTCAGTTGGCCCAGGAGTTCTTTTTCGAGGACGCCTGCGTTCAATGCGGCGTCGTAAGCGGAATCCGGAAAGATGTCCCACGCTCCGAATACCAGATCCTTGAGTTGAGCGAGAGGCACGAAGTCTTTGATCAGCGGCACACGATTCTCGGTTCGTTTACCGAGTCGAATGGTGCCCATTTGCGTAAGACTGCCGATCGGTTGCGCAAAACCTTTCTTGATGGCTTCGACGCCGGCGATGAATGTAGTACTAACGGCGCCCAGACCGACGAGTAGAACTCCGAGCCTACCTTCTGCTGGACTGATCTCTGCTTGTTTCTCGACTGGCATTAACACGCTCCTGTGAAAATTTAACAGGAGCATGATAAAGGTTCTGCCGCGATTTGAGCCGACGAATCTTGCGCATTATTGGCGACGCATTGCGCCGTCGTTGTTGCGTGTGACGAGTCCCTGGCGAAATTCCCGTGGGGTGGTGCCTGTTGCAGTGCGGAAAGCCTTCGTGAAGTGGCTGCCGCTCAGATAACCGACACGCGTACCAATGTCGGCGATGGAGAGATCTGTTTCTGCGAGTAACAACTGCGCGCGAGTGGCGCGAATGCTGGCAAGATAGTTGTGTGGAGACAGGCCCGTGAGTTTTTTGAACAGTCGCGCGAAGTGAAATGGTGAAAGATAAGACGCTGCTGCGAGTGCTTTCAGTGTGAGATCCTGATCGAGTTGCGTGTGCATCAGCTCAACGGAGCGACGAATGCGTCTGTCGACGAGGCCGGCGCGAGAGAGTTCGAGCTCTTCTGAGAGTTTTGGAGTGGCGTAGTTTCGTAATATGTGGACCAGCGCTTGTTCGACGAGTGCTCGGAGCACGATCTCTTTGCCGGGTTTGTCGGTTGTAAGCTCTGAGACGAAGTCGGCGAGTATTGTTTCCAGTTTTTGATCGTCGCGCATGGCTTTGCGTGAGAAAGTGACGATCGATTTCGGTGGGATCAGTCGCATGGCCGTGGCGTGTTGAATCACGAGGGAAGCAGAGAAAGTGAGGAAGAGGAGTTCGACTTGTTGGCCCTTTGCGGTGACGGTTGCGTTTGGCTCGAGCATCACGGATTCGGAGCGTTCGAGCGTCGCATTATTCTCGTCGATCGTGCAATCGAGTTTGCCGCTTAGAGTCGCGATCAGTGAGTAACCTGAAGTCGCTTGATTCTGCCAGGCGAGCTGTTTTGCGCTGCGGAAATAAACGGAGAACTCCGGCGAGACGAAGAAGCGATTAAGCATCAACTAAGATTAAACCACAAACCCCTCGGGACGTACTGTAGGGGCGGCCCTCCGTGGCCGCCCGTGGTTTTGATCGTGTTCGCCGAATCCGAGACCGTTACTTCTTGAACCCGTTGCGCAAACCACGGGCGGCCACGGAGGGCCGCCCCTACAGTTCGTTCCGAATTGCTTGAAGCATTTTGGAGGGGTTGTTGGTGATTAGGGCGTCGATGCCGAGGGGGCGGGCGCGTTCGACCCATGAAGGATCGTCGACGGTCCAGATGGCCACATGCATGCCGGCAGCTTTTGCTTTTTCGACGAGACCTCGACGGGTGAGGCGATGGTGCAACGCAACGGCGACAGCGCCCACATCGATGGCTTTATTGATGACTCGTTGGTCTGACAAGACAGAAGGATCTGAAATCGACGGCTCAAACAGCGCCACGGTCCTTATCTCCGAATCGATCTCGCGGACAACTCGTAGCGCCGGCAACTGAAAGCACTCGATCATCACTCGCTCTTTCAACCCATGCTCCGCAATCAAACGACAGCAAGCTTCAGCGAGTGGTGCATACTCCGCCGGCGAGTCGCACTTCATCTCGAGATACATTGTCGAATTATTTCCCCGGAAGAGTTCGAACAACTCAGCAAGTCTGGGAACACTCTCGTTTGAAAACGATCGAGAAAACCAACTTCCAACATCGACCTTCGCGAGCTCCGACGAGGTCATATCTGCAATCCGCTGCGACAAACCACCAGTACGTCGCAGATCTCGATCGTGAATCACAACCGGGACACCGTCTCGCGTGAGCCGCACATCAAACTCAATTCCGTCCGCTCCAACTGCGACAGCTTCACGAAATGCCGCGAGGGTATTTTCAGGCGCGACTGCAGACGCACCTCGATGACCAATAATCAGAGGCGTATTCATTGACCGGCCGCTGCCGGTTCGGCGGGATTGACGAAACGCTTGAGCTTGATATCAAACGTGCCGTAGTCGGTTTTTACACGACCACCGACCGGAATGTGACGCGCATCGTCCGTGATCCAGATCGAAAACTCACCCTTCTCATCGTCAATGAGACGATCTTTTCCAAAGAGTTCCGGTTGCACGTGCAGCACGTCAACGCGACCAAGAACGGTCTTCATGCGTTTCTTCTCGACAACTTTCACTGGGATCGTGTAAACACGTCCGCCGTCACCGATGAAGACGTCGAACGTTTTGCCCACTTCGAGCGGCTGTGTGCGAATGAAATAGATCGCTGACAGAACGTCCTGCAATTGTCCGCTGAAGTCTGCGACTGCATGCCGCGGTTCAGCGTTGGGATTGTTCGGATCGCGCGAGGTCCAGGTCATGACTCCTTTCGAACGATCGAACGTAGTCTCTGTCGTTCGCACTCGTTTGCCATTCTCGTCAAGAATCTTCGACTTCTGAACGGTGAACGTTGTGGGCTCGACTGTTGATTCGACCCGCTCGCGAAAACTCAGATTGAACAGACGAGCAAAGAAACCTTTGCTGGTGACGTCGGCGTTCAACGTCAAAGCGTAGGGTATTTTTGAATCACTGGTTTCGGTGAGAGGCGTGCGTGTGGCGCGAAACTTCAGATCGGCGACATCGATCTTCCGCAAAAGCGCTCGCGAGAATTCCGCTTCGAAGTGAAGCTCTTCACCGAGCTCAAAGCGTCGCGTTCCCGCATGCGACTGAACACGCTGCGCGTTGACAAACTGAACAGGGGCTGCGGTGCTGAAAACCAGAGCAGCGACGAGGGAAATAAAAGCGAGTGCCTTAAAAACTTTCAATGTCTTAGAAGTAAAAAGTCTTAATCAACAACAGCCCCCAGGCGACCACGAGCCCGAGTGCAGCCCGGTACTCGCGGTATCGCAAATAGAGACTGCCATCGAACCTGTTTACCGCCGACTCGTTTTGTCGGAACGGTGTCACCCGCGGAAAGAACAGCGGCACCGCCTGCCGGTACGTCTCAAACTCTTTGCCAAAAAGCTCCGCGAGATGCGAGGCTTCGACGCGCATCACCGGCAAATAGATGCCAAGAAAGAGTGCGGCAAACAGGAGCCCGAGCAACCATCGTCCCGAAGCGATCGTGAAGCCAAGCCCGAGCAAAAAGCTTCCGACATAGAGCGGATTGCGGGTGAACGCATACGGACCGGACGTGGCGAGTTGTGCATTTTTTCGGATGTGTCCAGCGGCCCATGCTCGTACGGCCAATCCGAGTAATGATACCGACGCGCCTATGAGCAACATTCGAGGCGTCGGCCGCGCGAAGAAGATGAACGCTGCACCGCACAGAAAACCAAGCGGCACCCGCCAGCGTTGTATCCAAGTTCCGCCTCTTCTACCCATATAGACGCAAAAAAACCGAAATGAGTTAACCGATCTTTTGTCCTATTCTCCTGTCGACCGCAGCCAGCACTCGATCCACTTCAATGTCCATACAGATCCATTTTGAACACGAACGACGGTGGCAGTCCACACGACAATCTATATCGTTTCGTTCCACGCAGATGTCTTCCGGTCGCGGACTACCATTGCGCCACCACTCCGTCGGTCCGAATAATCCGACAATGGGTGTACCGGCAGCCACGGCGATGTGCATCGGACCGGTATCACCTCCGACGTACACCCTCGCTTCACGAGCCAGTGAGTAGAACCCCTTCAAAGACAGTCCAACTGGTTGAGCGTGCCTGGAGAGGGACGATTGGCGAACAGCTTCGGCCAGTTCGAGTTCACCCGGACCGTAGGTTACGAGCGAGTGAATACCGTAATTGGACCACAAGAGATCAGCCAGTTTCCCAAATCGCTCGACGCTCCACAGCTTCGTCGGCCAACCGCCGGCCGGATTCAGGATCGCGTACTTGCCGCCGGTATGAGCCGATGCTTCACGCGCTTCGGCTTCATGTTCAGCGTTGACCTGAATCGGAAACGACAATTCTTCAGGAACGGGAACGCCCAAAGCGCCCTCGAGCAGCAGCAGGGATTTACGAATGATGTGAGTCTGACGCGGAACCGCGATTGTTTTTGAGAGCAACAGTGCGCTGGCCGGTTCGCGCAATCCGGTGCGAGAGAAGCCAAAAATACGACGCGCGCCCGACAGGCGCGCGATTGAAGCCGATTTGAGTAGTCCCTGGAAGTCTAATGCTACATCGAAGGCCGAGGCACGTAACCGACGTAACTGCTGGCGCGGTGCCCGCAGCGTCTCCCCAGACATCAGCCCGCGCCTCAGCGCCTTCGTGTCGACTTCGATGAGACGATCTAGAAGCGGGTTGTCTCTTAAAATT
>DATNFX010000057.1:0-7023 GCA_035606195.1 Pyrinomonadaceae bacterium | reverse complement strand
GGCTATAAAGCGAATGGGCGCGACATACGTGGGAGTGCGTCGCGCCCATCCATATTCGTGGTTACTGTCCTCACCCCAGCAACCACTTGAGACGGAGGATCCACCAACCGTCTCTCTTGCCCCACAATATACATCGCAACGGTTGTGCCGTGCAACAACCTTTTTATTTTCGAGATAAACCGATTGTATTTGAAGTCCGAGGCTTTGAGGGACGCTTTCGCTGTGTAGATTTTTCTCGGGTCGTCGTGTAGAAATTTCACCAGCCGGCCTAAGTGCCCAGCCCGATCTCAGTTTCGATTGCTCGGGCAATTTTCGCGGCGTACTCCTCGATCTGGTGCTGGTGCTCGCCTTCAATCATGACTCTGGCCAGCCGCTCCGTTCCGGAGTAGCGAAGCAGCAGTCTTCCTTTTTGCGAAAGCAGTTCCTCAACCTCGGCCACAGCCGCCTGAACTGAACGCAGCTCGGCAAATGGAACCTTCTCGCGCACTTCCACATTCACGAGGATCTGCGGGTATTGCTTGAACCCTGCGGTCATTTCAGACAGTGTTTTTCGCGATTCGCGAAGCGCTCGAAGCAGGCAGAGCGCCGTGATCATGCCGTCTCCAGCCAGGCTCAGCTCGGGCATGATGATGTGGCCTGACTGCTCACCACCCAGACTGGCTCCAAGCTCCAGAAGTTTCTCGAGCACGTATTTGTCGCCGACGTCGGTGCGGACGAGCTCTATTCCGGCGGAACGAAAAGCGATTTCTAGCCCGATATTGCTCATCACTGTCGCGACGACCGTGTTGTCTTTCAGTTTTCCATGCGACTGAAGATGCGAGGCGAGCGCCCACATGGTTGCGTCGCCATCGACGAAGATTCCATGGTTGTCGATGTACAGCGACCGGTCGGCGTCTCCATCGAATGCGACGCCCAGGTCAGCACCTTCTTCGACTACTTTTTGCTGGAGCGATTCGATATGAAGCGAGCCGCAATCGCGATTGATGTTGCGGCCGTCCGGAGAAGCATTGATGGCGAGCACTTTTGCTCCAAGACGTGCGAACAAAACCGGAGCGAGTGCTGAGCTGGCACCGTTGGCACAGTCGACAACGATCTTCAGCCCCTCGAGATTCAGATCGCTGCCGATTTCATCTGCGAGGAATGACAAGTATTCCTGCTGGAGCTTCTGCTGCAGTTCCGGTGACGATGGTGACGGAGTGGATTTAGTTGAGGGCGAGAGTTCATGCTGAGCGAAGATATCAGCCTCGATCATTCGCTCAACTGAATCGTCCATCTTCTGTCCCGAAGGAGCGAAGATTTTGATCCCGTTATCCTGGTATGGATTGTGAGATGCGCTGATGACGACGCCTGCCGACGCGCGGTGTTTGCGCGTTAAGAAAGCAACGCCGGGCGTTGTGATCACGCCTGCCGAAAGACACTCGACGCCGGCTTTATTTGCGCCTTCGATCAGTGCTCGTTCGATCTCCTCGCCCGATTCGCGCGTGTCGCGTCCAATGATGATTTGCGGATCGGGAGCAAGTTCGGCGAGATGCTCGGCGAGGGAAAAACCGATAGCGGTGACGGTGGGCGAGTCGAGCGGAAATTTTCCCGCTTCACCTCGAATACCGTCTGTTCCAAAAAGAGTCTTCACTTTACAGGGACAAACTTCGAAGTCTGGATAGATTTTAAACTGACTTTTCCTTTTAACGAATCGGGTAGCTCGAGGCGCGGTCTGAGATCTTCACGATCCAAAACGATTCTGAACTGTTCAGGCTTAAGTGTCTCGAGCGAGCTTGCGCCACCAAGCAAAGTAACAGACGTAGTTGCTGGTTCGACTTTTCCGCCGTCTGCCGTAGTCACCGTCACGCCGGAAAAACTCTTTTCAGTTCGTCGTTCACCGATCTCGACCACAACGTTCACCATCGGCTCCAGCAGATCGACTTTGGGATCCGGGACATCGAGCGCTACGTTCGGGGCCGTGAAAGTCGATTTGTGTCCGGGGACCCAGACGCTTTCAGTCGGAATTTTCTGAAGTGCCTTAACGCGGCTTTCCGGCCCTCGCACTGCGACACTGGCTTTGTCCGGATAAGCGGAGTAAACCTCGAGGCCATCATCAGGCTTGCCTTCGAGTTTTGCTTCGATCGGAACCTGGCGATCGACAATCTCCTCGAGTCGAATCTGAATCGCGCTCGGTTGGAAGCCGTCAACCTTGATTCCCTGTGGCAGTGTTATTAGTGCCTTATCGGCGAGTCGCAACACTCTTTCTCCGGAGCGCTGGTCGCTGATATCAACTGTGGCTACCAGATCCAGCGACGTAAGATCGTCCAGCTTGTTGCGACTGCCGGTGAGCATCACGTCGACCGTATGCGGTGGATCGTTACTGATTTCCAGCGCCTGAGGTCTGATGAAGTTGAGTTGGACGTTGACGTGTGCCGTGACGGGTTGATTTTGTCCGGTCACGAGGAGCCAGAGCACAATCGCGATCGCCAAAGATAGAAGCTTCAGACTCCAGTCTTCGACAAAGACGCGGCGCAGCAGCTTTTGCGCGCGATGCGGCGCCGGCCGTAGTGGAGGAGTGATTGTTTCGTCGATGTCTTGAAAAGGCATGATCTCTATAACATTGTCGATTGCCAATTGCCAATTGCCGATTTGTTAGGCACCTGATCGTTCTGCTAAATCGGCAATTGGCAATCGGCAATTAAACCGATGCGATCTCCTCAGTCTCGCTCTCCGATTCCGAATGCTTCTTCTCTTTCTTCGGAGCTGCCTCCAACGCGTCGAGGATCGCTTCCTGCAATCTCGTCGCATCGAGCCCACGCCTGATCTCGCCTCGTTGGACGAACGAAATCAAACCCGTTTCTTCAGAAACAACTACCGCTACTGCATCAGTATCCTCGGTAACACCAATCGCGGCGCGATGACGAGTTCCCAGGTCTCTCGAAAGCCTCGGATTCAGCGTTAACGGCAGGAAGCACGAAGCCGCAGCAATTCGATGGCGACGCACAACCACGGCGCCATCGTGCAAGGGGCTCGCGGTGTTGAAGATGCTTATCAACAAGTCGTAACTGAGCTCTGCATCGAGTTGCACGCCGCCGTCAGTCACGTTCTTCAAACCCACGTTACGTTCGATAACGATCAGCGCTCCGGTTTTTGTCGAAGCAAGCGTAGTCGCGGCGAGAATCACTTCGTCATAGATACCTTCGCCAAACTGCCCGCGATGCCGCGAAAACGGCACACGAAAGCGGTTGCCAAAAGTAATCAAAGCCTGTCGAATTTCTGACTGGAAGAGAACGATGATCGCGATTCCGATGTAAAGCAGTCCGTTGCTGAGAACGAACTCCAGCGTCGCGAGATCTTGTTTGACGGAGAGCCAGTAAAGGAAAACGATGAAGCCGATTCCGGCGGCCATTGGCGCGGCGCGAGTTCCGCGCAGGAGTTTCAAAACTGCATACACAAGCAAGAAGACGAAGATGATGTCCGCGACATTGCGCGGCTCGATCATCCGTCTTAAATACTCGGTGTATGGCAGTAGCAGTAACATTTCTCCCGTGATTTTCTGTTAGCGGTGTTCATCCGTGAAAATCCGTGGCAAAAATCTTCAACCGCAAAATCTCAACCAATGTGTTCTGCAACGGCTCGATGTTCATCAGCCTGATCGTCACGCGCGGCCTCGAGAAAGATCATCTCAACTTTCGGCTCGGCGCTCTTGATTCGCTCTTCGATCTCCTGGATCGAGTTCACAATATCGTCAGTAACCAGCTCAGGCCGCAGTTTCACATGAGCATTTATCAAAATCTTTTTTGGAGCCAGGTGCATCGTTAAGAGCTCAACCACGTGTTCGACGTTGGGATGACCCTCGATTGCCTGTTTGATCGCCGTCACGGCTTTCTGACTTGCTGCTTCGCCGAGCAGCAGGCCGCGCGATGTACGCGCCAGCACGAAAGCCACAACCGCAAGTACGAGGCCGATTGTGATCGACGCGACCCCGTCCCAGTATGCTCCAGCGGCGCCGCCGACCTGATAGTCGGTCAACACAAGTCCTGTCGCAGCGATCACGATTCCTATCAGCGCGGCTGAGTCTTCAAAGAGCACTGTCTTAGCCGTTGGATCTTTCGACTCGCGCAGATATTCGGCAAAGCTCAAACCCTCGTGATGCGCTTCTTTAACTTCCTGGTAAATGGCCAGCCCGATCGATCCACTCTCCAACACGAAGGAGATGGCGAGCACTGCATAGGCCCAAACCAGGTTTGTTGGTGCGTGCGGATGCGCGAGTTTTTCGATGCCCTCGTAGATCGCATACGTCGCACCAACGCCAAAAATGAAAATAGCTGCAATGAAAGACCAAAAAAACCGCTCTTTGCCGTAACCGAACGGGTGCTTGTCCGAGGCTGGTCGTTTGTAGAACCGCAACCCAAGTAAAAGAAACACCTGGTTCGTCGTGTCTGCAACCGAATGGAGAGCTTCAGCCATCATGCCGGAGGAGCCCGTAATCAGGGCAGCCCCCAGCTTCAGTATCGCGATCAATCCGTTGGCAAAGAGCGCGCCAATTACAGCCAGCATATCCACAGATTACACAGATTCTACAGATTCTGTAAAACAGTTCTGTGTAATCTCTAGATGGTTTTTATTTGCGTTTTTTGCGTTTGAATTTTCCGCTCTGCAGAAAACCGACGAGTTCGCCCGTTCTGCCCACGACTGCGACCGAACCGATCCCGTTCCGTTTCATTAACTCCTGCGCGTAGTCGAGAGTTGCGTTTGGTTCGACAAAGAAACGTGGAGCAATCGGGCGCATGACGTCGCGTGCACGCGTGAGGTGCCATCTTTCGCGTGGCAGGGTCTTGAGATCTTCGAGCGACAGCATTCCGTGCAGACGCTGGTTCTGTGCGACTGGAAAAGCAACCTGCCGGTGCATCGGCAGGACAGAATCGATCAGTTTACTGATCAGCAGATCAGGTTCGATTGAGTAAGGCGCCGACATTGCTTCGCTAACGACGTTGCGAACGCGTCCGCGAACATGTTTCACCACGCTGTAGGCGGCGTCGAAAAGAAAGAGACCAACCAGGACGGACCAGAAACCCATGAAATAGGATCTGAAAGTCGGAGCGATCACCATGTAGACGCCAAAGATGATCAGAATCGCGGCGATCAACATGCCGCAAATTCCTGCGAGTCGCGTCGCTTCCTTGATGTCGCCGGTGCGACCCCAGAGAATCGCGCGCAGAACGCGGCCACCATCGAGTGGATAACCCGGAAAGAGATTGAAAACTGCGAGCAGCAGATTGCCCGCGCAAAGCAGTAACAGCACGCCGGCGACAATCGTGTAACCCGTCATCATCGCCGGTAGCATCAGCACAAAACTGATGGCGCCAAAAAGAAAACTCGCGGCTGGACCCGCAACAGCGATGCGAAACTCGGCGCGCGGGCTTTGAGGTTCATTTCGAAGCCGTGCAAGACCGCCAAATGGATGAAGCACGATCTCTTCGATCTCAATGCCTTCAGCACGGCCCATCAATGCGTGCGAGAGCTCGTGCCCAAGCACCGAAAGAAACAAACCGAGGGTTGTTACTAACGCGAGGCCCCAGGCCGCTGCAATACCGATGGCCTCCATTTTGTAAGACCCCACCCACATGCCGCCGCGACTGAGGTTCATCGCGATCAGCCACACGCTGAGAATGAAGACTATGAACCAGCGATAGTCACAACGCACCGGGATCCCGAAGATATGCGCCACTGTGATTTGCCGTTTATAGAAATCTACAACGTTCATTCGCAAAACTTGATCTTGTTAATCTTGAAATCTTGTAAATCCTGTCCAAACTTAAGTCTCGAAAGCGGTCGCTTCAGTATCAATTAAGGGGTGGGCTTCCGTCCGCGCTACGCGGCGAAGTAAAAGGGGCTCTTCATAAAGTTGGGCTAAACCGCGCACGATTGCAAAGCGCGGATCGTCGGCAACAGTGACGGCGAGGTCAAGCTCCTTGTTCAGGTAACTAGGCAGTCCTTCCAACTCCGCACCGCCGCCGGTCAGAATCAATCCGCGATCGAAAATATCTCCCGCCACTTCTGGCGACAGGTCTCCCAGCAACGTTCGCACTGCTTCAGCAATACGACGAATTATCGGTTGCGTGATCGCGTAGACCTCGCCGGCCGAGATGTCGACCGCAGCGGGGCTGCCAGTTTGCACGTCGCGGCCACGCACGTTGAGCTTCCTGTCAGGATCGGCAGGTTCAATGGCGGAGCTCAGCTCGAGTTTCAGTCGTTCGGCGGTCTGCACACCGATAGTTAGACCCCGATGACGGCGCAAACGGTCCATGATCGCGACATCGATGTCTGAACTGCCCATCCGTTCAGCGCGCGATGCGATGACCGAACCGCTGATGATGGCGGCGACGTTTGTTGTACCGCCACCGATGTCTACGACCGCTGCCGCCTTTTCATCATTGAGGGGAACACCCGCGCCGATTGCAGCTGCCTGTCCTTCTTCGATCATGTACACGCGACTGATGCGCGCTTCTTCAGCGGCCGCTAACAAGGCGCGTTGCTCAACCTGTGTGACTTCGGAGAGGACACTCATGATTGCGCGGCGGCTGAAATGAGAAGTTCCGCTGCGTGCTTCTTTGACGAAGTGGTCCAACATCGTGCGGGTGCGTTCAAAATCGGCAACCACGCCATCGACGAGTGGAGCAATAACAGTCACGTCGCGTGCTTCGCGGCCCTGCATCTTGTGCGCTTCGTTGCCCACCGCGATGACTTCACCGTTCACTTTATTGACGGCCACGACCGACGGCTCATCGACGACGATGCCACGGCCACGAACAGCAATGATCGTGCTTGCCGAGCCCATGTCGATAGCCATCGAATCTGAGACAAGATTCTTGAGGGCATTGAGGCCAAGGAAGGTGCTGGTTTTCCCGATGAACGACATAAAAGATATTGCCGATTGCCAATTTGCCGATTTGCCGATTGTTAATTGCCGATCGTCCAATTTCCTCAAATCGGCAATCGGCAATCGGCAATTGGCAATCTAAAAGGATCCGCTGGCTCGTT